>CAJUBC010000009.1 GCA_910584545.1 uncultured Muribaculaceae bacterium
CAGAAGGCTTTTTATCCTGGAAAGACTACCTCAACGCGTCTGCTGAACAGTTACCCTCTACAAAACATCCGATTAAAAAAAGAACGGAAAAGATTTGGTGGATTGAAAAAAAAGTGTTAACTTTGCATCGCTTTTGAGGGAAACCGATAAGCGACATGGTGAATTTAGCTCAGTTGGTTAGAGCGACGGATTGTGGTTCCGTAGGTCGTGGGTTCGAGACCCACATTTCACCCTACACACAATTTAGAAGTCGGACCTGTAAGGTTCGACTTTCTTTTTTAGAAATCAAACATATTATGAAAAATCTCAAGACCTTGATTGCTGCATTGATGATGACGATCTGCGCCTTTGGTGCCGGAGCACGGGCCAGGTATATCTTCTATTTCATAGGAGACGGCATGGGCATGGGGCATGTATATGCCACTGAAACCTATAACCGCGACGTTCTCGGAAACAGTTCCCCGATTCTGATGATGCGGTTCCCCGTCGCCACTCAGGTGCGCACTTATTCTTTCGACAGATCCATCACAGACTCGGCTGCCGCCGGTACGGCTCTGTCCACCGGCCACAAGACAAGAAACGGGATGGTGGGTATGGCTCCGGATTCAACCGATGTTTATTCCATCACCGCTCCGCTGCGTGAGGCCGGTTATGCTGTCGGTGTAGCCTCGACTGTGGCCGGCGACGATGCGACTCCGGCTTCTTTCTACGGACACGCAGTGAGCCGCAGCCTGAGCAAGGAGATTTCATCATACGCTCCAACCTCCGGTTTCTCATTCTTCGGCGCACCTGTTTTCAAAGGTATGAAAGGTAAGGATGGAAAGGAAACCGACTGGGTCGATAGCATGAAGGGCGCCGGCTACGCTGTGGTGGAGAATTACAGCGCCTATTCGGCTCTTCCGGAGGAAACGGAGAAGGTGCTCATGCTTGCTTCGAATCCGCAGGGAGAACAGGCGGGCTACACACTCGACTCCATCCCCGGCGCTCTCGATGCTGCGGAAATCACGCGAACCGCACTGTCGCAACTCTATAAGGAGGGTAAAAAGGATGGTTTCTTTCTCATGATGGAGGGTGGCAACATCGACTGGGCGGCGCATGCCAACGATGGCGCAACCGTCATCAAGGAGATTATGAATCTCCAGCAGGCGATAGACGTAGCCTATCAGTTCTATCTCGCTCATCCGTACGAGACTCTGATTGTGGTCACAGCCGACCATGATACCGGAGGAATGGCCCTCGGACGCAGCGGTACGAAAGTTCCCGACCTTTCGCTTGTGGATTTCCAGAGGATATCGAAGGACCGCTTCTCCGATTACTGCAAAAGCTTGATAGCAAGTGGAGAGAAACTTACCTGGGAGAGGATGAAGACATTCCTGATGGAAAATACCGGCCTCTGGGGAGCCATGCCGCTCACCGACAAAGAGACCGCGCTCTTGCGCGACAGTTTCGAAGCTGCCATGCTCAGCCGCAAGAGTGCTGACGAGAAAGGTCTATACAACAGTTTCAACCGCTTCTCGGTCGATGTGTTCGACATGATGAACAGCAAGTACGGAATTGGCTGGACCACTGGTTCGCATACAGGCAACCCGGTTCCGCTGTTCGCGATAGGCAGCGACTCGAATCTTTTCACCAAAGCCCTCAACAACACGGAAATCCCGCAGCTGATTCTGAAAGCCGCGGGAGTAGACCCGCGGAAATGATTCTGATAACGGCATAAAAACAGAGGCACGGCTGTCGAGCGGTGCCTCTGTTTTTGTGCTTTGAATCTATCAGTCGGCGATGGCGATGAAATTGCCGTTGATATCGAAGACGTAGATGTCGGGTTCCTCAATGCCTACCTCAATCTCGACAGTGCGACCTCGTTTGTCGAAGTCAATCGACTCCACACGTCCTGCGAGTCCGTCCTTTTCCAGACGGCGGTATGCGTTGGAGTGAACAAGATCCTTGACTACGGCTGTGGGAAGATAGCTGTTGTCAGGAGCATCGATCTCCATGACGCGTCCTTGCTTGTTGAACTCAATGTCAATGCCGTTGGAGAGTTCCACATCGCTCTCACCACGCGTGAAGAAATTCTCGCACTTCACTACCTGAACTCCCTTGAAATGCTTGTTGAGGAATGCCTTGGCTTTTGCCGGAAGATTTGCCGCACGGTTCGATGAACCTGATACGGCTATGCCCGGACCACCCTGATAACGTGCGTTGTTCTGTGCGGCGGCCTGCGAGAAGCCGCCTAATGCGATGACGACTGCCGCAAGACATGCGGCAATTTTACGTGCTTTCATAATAACATGGTTTGTTTTATGGTATCAACAAATGGTGTCAGGAAAAGTTGGCTCTCGGTGTATACTTATCAGGTGTACTTCCGGAGCGGAGCTTTCGATGACATCGAGCCGGGACCTTTTAAGGCCCGGAATCCAGAGAATCTCCCCGTCGGTGCGGCGTGTCACCACGGGGACCTCGCGCCGGCGGCGGACATCCAGCCCGGATTCCTTCAGTATGTCGCTCAACAGTCTTGACCCTTTCATACCGAGCGGTGCGATGCGGTCTCCGAGACGGGGCATCCTCACCTCGCACTGATTAGAGCCGTATGGAAGCCAGAGAACCTCATTCCCCCCGTTTCGGCGAATTTCCTTGAAGACCCTTTCTGACATTTCCATAACCTGGTCGCAAAGAACATAACGGACTGTTGGGGAGTCGGCCACAAAACGGAGCGCGTCGCGGTCAGTGACGAGTTGGCCACCGTCAACGCGCCACCGCTTACCTGGTAGGAAAGGTCTGGCGCAGATGCTGCGGCTGACCTCGGAGGCAATGGAGGCATCGGCTCCGAATTGAGCCACAAATCTCCGTACAACCCATGATGGTTCAGGACAGTCGGCAATCGCGGAGTAGAACAGGTCGGTGTCGCCTATATGGAAAAAGGTGTCGGAATAAGCTTGCAGCGCGGTTTCTTCCTCGCGCATATTGGCGATGGTCGTGGTTATGGCCTTGCGTACTCCGGGCCATCGGGTCTCGACGAGCGGCAGCAGGTCGCGGCGGATGAAATTCCGTCGATAATCTGAAGAAAGGTTGGTTGAATCAGTCATGAATTCCTGCCCGATAGCGGAGAGGTATGCCTCGATTTTCCCCCGGTCCAGTGTCAGCAACGGGCGGAGGATATGCTGTTCGGTTTCGGGCAGCATCGCGCGGAGCCCGCGCGTGCCGGAACCACGGAAAAGGTTCATCAGCATGGTCTCGATATTGTCGTCGGCGTTATGTGCCACCGCTGTATGGCTGCATCCGAGATCATTCCTCAGTTCCTCGAATCGGGCATATCTCAAGTTGCGGCACGCCATCTCAATGGACCCACCCTTGTCACGGCGCCATCCCTCCACATCGAAGTCAACGACAGTCAGGGGTATGTTTTGCCGGTGGCAGAGATCGCGGCAGAACTTCTCGTCGCGCATGCTCTCATCGCCCCGCAGATGGAAGTTGCAGTGCACGGCATGCACCTCTGCCCCGCAGCGCAAGAGAGCCAACAGCAGCGCCACACTGTCGGCGCCGCCGCTAAGCCCGACAAGTAATTTCCTCGGCTTGAAACGCCGCAGAAACGCCTCGGTCTCTCTTTCCACAATGTCAACGGCAGGTTGACGGTCCTTATCTGTAGCTGTCATAAAAGTAGTATACTATTCATGGGAGGGGTGAGACGGGAATCTCCCTGTGCAAAATTACAAAAATTAATGATACCGCGGGGTGCAGGTGTAGGGATAAATGTTTAAAAAAGTTAAAATCCGAACCATTGGGATATAAATTTGTTTCATAAAAAGAATTTGTCCAATAGGAGAAATTTTATTAACTTTGCAGTGGACAAAGGGAAAAATCCCTATTGCTCCCTACAAGAACAGATAACCCAAAAAAGAATAAGATAAAAATGGCAAAACAATGGATTTGCACCGTATGCGGTTATATCGCAGAGGGTGAAACAGCTCCCGAGAAATGCCCGCAGTGCGGCGCTCCCCGTTCCAAATTCAAAGAGATGAACCCCGATGAGCTCCTCAAGTTCGTTACCGAGCATGAGGTAGGCGTGGCCAAGGGTACAGGCGATGAGATGATTAAGGATCTCAACACTCATTTCAACGGCGAGTGCACCGAGGTCGGCATGTATCTGGCAATGAGCCGTCAGGCAGACCGCGAGGGCTATCCCGAAATCGCAGAGGCCTTCAAGCGTTACGCTTGGGAAGAGGCTGAGCATGCTGCCAAGTTCGCTGAGCTCCTCGGCGATATGGTATGGGATACCAAGACCAACCTTGACAAACGTATGCACGCCGAGGCCGGTGCCAATGCCGACAAGATGCGTATCGCTAAGAACGCCAAGGAGGCAGGTCTCGACGCCATCCACGACACCGTTCATGAGATGGCAAAGGATGAGGCTCGTCACGGACGTGGCTTCGCAGGTCTCTACGAGCGCTATTTCGGTAACAAGAAATAAGCCTTAGAACCGGAGTTAATGCAATTATATTATTAAAAGGGAGAGGTTCCGCGTTTATGCGCGGAGCCTCTCGCGGTTTTTTCAAGCGTATTGGAGAATGCGTGTACTTGCTATTGATTATGGGCGGAAGCGCTGTGGTGTGGCTGTGACCGATGTGCTGCAGATTGCGGCCAACAGTCTGCCGGTGGTTCCCACCGCTCAATTGCTTCCGTTTTTAAAAGATTATTGTGCGAAAGAACCGGTGGAGCGGATTATCGTCGGAGAACCGCGGACGGTCCGGGGGGAGGAATCGGAATCTATGCGCTATATCAGACCGTTTCTCGGGCAGTTGCATAAGGCGTTGCCGCAGATACCGGTAGAGATGGTAGATGAACGGTTCACTTCGGTGATAGCCCATCGGGAGATGATTGCCGCCGGATTCAAGAAATCGGACCGGCAGCGCAAAGGCCTCGCCGACGAGATGTCGGCTGTGCTAATACTCACTACCTGGCTTGAGTCGCGCTGACACGCCGCTCCCCGGATTCGGATTCGGTTCGGATTCGGCGTGCTCTTTTTTGTATTACGGGGATTTTTCGCTAATTTTGCAAAAAATTTTACTCAATGGTTCTACCTGTTTATCTATATGGCCATCCTGTTTTGCGTCAGGAGGCCGAAGATATCGATAAGGACTATCCCGATCTGCAGAAGCTAATCAGGGATATGTTCGAGACAATGTATTTCACCGAAGGCATAGGACTTGCCGCCCCTCAGATCGGTAAGTCGATCGCGGTAATCGTGGTCGACGGAAGCCCGCTCGCCAATGAGTTTCCGGAATGCAAAGACACTAAGATGGTGATCATCAATCCGGAACTTGAAGTGATCGAGGATGAGGATCCGGTCAGCCGTTCGGAAGGCTGTCTTTCTGTGCCGGGACTTTCCGAGAACGTGAATCGCATTGAGCATATCCGTCTCAACTGGTTCGACGAGAACTTCGTGGAGCATGAGCAGGAATTCCGCGGTTTCGCGGCCAGGATGATCCAGCATGAGTTCGACCACCTGCTCGGAGTGGTCTATACGGACAGGATCTCTCCTATCCGCAAGCAGTTGATAAGAAACAAACTCAACAATATATCGCGTGGAAAGACCGATTGCGGCTACCGCACCGTCCACGCTAAAAAGTAAATAGAAACTTAAACTTGCCAGAAAGGCCGAACCCAAACCCCAAAGACATGGCAGACGACAAGAAAGTGATTTTCTCGATGGTGGGTGTGAGCAAGATCATCCCTCCACAGCGACAGATACTTAAAAACATATACCTTTCCTTTTTCTACGGAGCGAAGATCGGAATCATCGGTCTGAACGGCAGCGGTAAATCTACGCTGCTGAAGATCATAGCCGGTCTTGACAAAAGCTATCAGGGAAACGTGGTGTTCTCTCCGGGCTATAGCGTGGGTTATCTGGAGCAGGACCCGAAACTTGACCCCGACAAGACCGTCCGCGAGGTGGTGGAGGAGGGAGTGCTTCCGGTAATGGCTCTTCTCAAGGAATATGACGAGGTGAACAACGCCTTCGCCGACCCTGAGGTGCTCGAGGACGCCGACAAGATGAACAGGCTGATTGAGCGTCAGGCCGAGCTGCAGGATAAGCTCGACGCGGCCGACGCGTGGAACATCGACAACAAGCTCGACCGTGCGATGGATGCCCTGCGCTGTCCGCCCGACGACAAGAAGATTTCCGTACTGTCGGGAGGCGAACGCCGCCGCGTGGCTCTCTGCCGTCTGTTGCTCCAGCAGCCCGACATACTTCTGCTCGACGAGCCCACCAACCATCTCGACGCAGAGAGCATCGACTGGCTCGAGCAGCATCTGCAGCAGTATCCAGGCACGGTGATCGCCGTGACCCACGACCGCTACTTCCTCGACCATGTGGCCGGCTGGATTCTCGAGCTCGACCGCGGGGAAGGTATTCCATGGAAAGGAAACTACTCCTCATGGCTTGATCAGAAGACCAAGCGCATGGCGCAGGAGGAGAAGCAGGCCAGCAAGCGGCGCAAGACCCTGGAGCGCGAGCTCGAGTGGGTACGCATGGCTCCCAAGGCCCGTCAGGCCAAGGGTAAGGCGCGTCTCTCCAGCTACGACCGACTCCTCAACGAGGACCAGAAGGAACGCGAGGAGAAACTCGAGATCTATATCCCCAACGGTCCGAGGCTCGGCAACAAGGTGATAGAGGCCCGCAATCTGGCCAAGGCCTACGACGACAAGGCTCTCTTCACCGATCTGAACTTCATGTTGCCCCCCAACGGCATCGTCGGAGTTATAGGCCCCAACGGAGCAGGAAAGACCACGCTGTTCCGGCTAATCATGGGTATGGAGAAACCGGACCGTGGCGAGTTCGAGGTGGGAGAGACCGTGAAGATAGCATACGTGGACCAGACCCACAAGGACCTCTTGCCGGAGAAGACTGTCTACGAGGTGATCTCTCAGGGAGTGGAGTCCTTCAGGATGGGAGGCCGCGACATGAACGCCCGAGCCTACCTGTCGCGTTTCAACTTCACCGGAGCCGACCAGGAGAAAAAGATCGGCGTCCTTTCCGGCGGCGAGCGAAACAGACTGCATCTGGCCATGGCCCTCAAGGAAGAGGGCAACGTGCTTCTGCTCGACGAGCCGACCAACGATATCGACGTCAACACGCTCCGCGCCCTCGAGGAGGGTCTGGAGAATTTCGCCGGCTGTGCAGTGGTGGTAAGCCACGACCGCTGGTTCCTCGACCGCATCGCCACGCATATCCTCGCATTCGAAGGGGACAGCAAGGTGACATTCTTCGAGGGCAGTTATTCGGAATACGAGGAATTCAAGAAGCGCCGCGACGGCGGCCTCGATACCCCGCACCGTATCCGCTACCGCAAACTGGTGTAATTGGGACCGCGGACTTGGGGCTGGATAAGAACGGTAATAATTGTATAATTTTCAATGGACTGGCTTATTGATTTGCTCAGGCCGGGAAATGTTTCGCTCGCGAGCACCGTACTTCTGTATTCGTTCGTGATATTCGTCGGAATCTATCTCGGCAAGATGAAAATCCTGGGCGTTTCGTTAGGAGTCACGTTCGTGCTTTTCGTAGGAATCCTGTTGGGCCATTTCGGCTATACGGCCGCGCCCGACGTGCTTCATTTCCTCCGGGAGTTCGGACTGATTCTATTCATTTTCTCTATCGGTATGCAGGTCGGCCCCGGATTCTTCTCATCCTTTAAGGAGGGGGGAGTGCGGCTCAACGGACTCGCCATGCTTGGCATCGGCCTCAACGTGGCCATAATGCTCATCATCTATTTCGCGCAGGGTGGGGGCGAAGGCTCCACCTCAATCTCCCAACTTGTCGGCATAATGAGCGGAGCCGTCACCAACACTCCGGGACTCGGTGCCGCGCAGCAGGCTTTCCTTCAGGTGAATCCCGAAGGATACGACGTGAGTCAGCAGATGTCGATGGGTTATGCCGCGGCGTATCCGCTCGGCGTGATAGGAATCATCCTGACCATGATTCTCATAAAGAAAATCTTCAGGGTGAATCTTGACAAAGAGAATGAGGAAATCACGGGTGGAGAGAAAAATTCGGAACAGACTGCGCGCCGTGTGACATTCAAGGTCACCAACGATATGGTGTCCGGCCTCTCTATGCAGAAGCTCCACACTCTTATTTCCTGCGACTATGTGATGTCACGTATCGAGAAACCGGACGGCACCGTCATCATCCCCACGTCGCAGGACACCATCGAGACCGGCGACCTCTGCCTCGTGGTGTGCTCGCTTCACGATGAGGAGATTTTCCTCCGCTTCCTCGGTCCCAAAGTGGAGAAGGCATGGGAGATGGAAAAGGGTCCCGTGGTGTCGCGCCGTATTCTGGTTACCCGGACCGAGTATAACGGTGTCAAACTCGGCTCGATGCATCTGCATGACGGTTACAAACTCAACGTCACCCGAGTGAACCGTGCCGGACTGGACCTCGTGGCCTCCTCGGGACTCCGCCTCCAGATGGGAGACCGGCTTACTGTAGTGGGAAAGATAGAAGACATCAACAACCTCGCCACCAAGCTCGGCAACTCGATGAAGCGGCTTAACGAGCCGAATCTGTTCACCATGTTCCTCGGAATCTTCCTCGGTATCCTTCTCGGAAGCCTGCCGCTGCAGTTCCCGGGCATGTCGGTGCCGATGAAGCTCGGCCTCGCCGGAGGTCCGTTGGTAGTGGCCATACTGATAAGCGCGTTCGGAGCCAAGGTGCACCTCGTGACTTACACCAACTCATCGGCCAACCTGCTGCTGCGTGAAATCGGAATCTGCCTCTTCCTCGCTTCGGTGGGCATCGCCGCCGGAAAGGATTTCGCCGCTACGGTCTTCAATGCCCAAGGCGCGATATGGGTTGGCTACGGAGCGCTCATAACCATCGTACCGCTTATCGTCGTGGGCATAATAGCCCGATGGAAATATAACATCAACTATTTCTACATCTGCGGTATGATGAGCGGTTCCTATACCGATCCACCGGCACTTGCCTATGGCAACAAGGTGGCCAGCAACGACGCTCCGGCCGTGGCATACTCCACGGTCTACCCGCTGACCATGTTCATGCGCGTGGTGGTGGCTCAGATATTGGTGCTCTGCTTCCTCTGACAGCAGCGATACCGAGCATACCATACATATAGGTGAAATATATTACGATAAATCCGGAACAGTCTCCTCGGTTCCGGATTTTCCATATTGACTATGCGGCTTTTCTACATTGGATTTTTGGCTGTTTGCCGAAAATTTTGTAATTTTGCAAGCCGATTCAGCGGGATCGCGACCTGCTGAGACTTTAATAATTAATTTTTAACTGCAGTTCTAACAGAAATGAAAAAGGAAATTCATCCCAAAGAGTACCGCGAGGTATGTTTCAAGGATATGTCGAACGATGAGACATTCATCACGCGCAGCACTGTAGCGTCGCGCGAGACCATCGAGATCGACGGTAAGGAGTATCCGCTGGTCAAGCTTGAGATTACCAGCTCGTCGCACCCCTTCTTCACAGGCAAGCAGAAGCTTGTCGATACAGCAGGACGCGTCGACAAATTCCGCAGCCGTTATGGCAACCGCATGAAGAAGTAAATCCCACAGATACCTACCTCACAAAGACAGAACAGCCTCCCGATTTCGGGAGGCTGTTCTGTCTTTGCTGGCTTTTGCCTGAGGGGAGGCATCCGGTGCGAGGCTATTCGAAATAGCCTTCGTCGACCACCTCCTCCTCGGCCGGAGCCTCGGAATAGTCGATGAACTCGCTGCCGCAAAGCTGCATGTTGTCGGGGAACTCGAGCTTGGCGTCCTGCGAGTAGGGGAGTTTCGGGTCGGCGTAAACCTTCTGCATGTAGAGTCCGTAGATAGGCAGCGCGGCGCGCGCACCCTGACCGAACGCCATCGTGTTGAAGTGGATGTACCTCTCTTCGCCACCTACCCATACCCCCGTGACGAGGTCGGGGGTGAAGCCCATGAACCATGAGTCGGAGTTGGAGTTGGTGGTTCCGGTCTTTCCACCCATCTGTGCGCGTATGCCGTAGCGGGAACGGAGGCTTGCTCCGGTTCCGCTGTCGACCACATTGAGCAGGATGGACACTATCTTATAGTACGCATCCTCGCTGGTGACCTCCGTGCGGTGCGGCACGGCTGAGTATATGAGGTTTCCCTGGTTGTCCTCGATTCTTGTCACGTATATCGGGTCGACACGGATACCTCGGTTGGAGAACGCGGTGTAGGCCGCCACCATCTGTCCGACAGGTACATCGACGGTGCCGAGACAGAGTGGGAGGTGGGCGTCGATATAGCCGGTGATGCCGAACATACGCATCTTGTTGGCCAATGCTGCGGGTGTAAGTTCGTTGACGAGGCGTGCCGAAATCCAGTTGTTGGAGTTGGTGAGCGCCCAGCGGAGGTCCACCATCTCTCCGACACGCGCGCGGCTGGAGTTACGTGGCGCCCAGTTGCCGAACACCGGCTGGGTGTTGCTGAACATCGAGCATGGAGTGAAGTCCTGCTCCATTGCGAGCGTGTAGAGGAAAGGCTTGGCCGTAGACCCGATCTGACGCTTTCCTCGCGATACCATGTCGTACTGGAAATGTGTGAAGTCCGGCCCTCCGACGTAGGCCTTCACGTAGCCCGTGACGGGATCCATGCTCATCAGGCCTGTGCGAAGGATGGTCTTCATGTACATCAAGGAGTCGTACGGAGTCATGGTCACTGATTTTGAACCGGGAACGATGCGCGTCACATTACGTCCGTTTTCTCTTTTAGTCTCCCTCACGTAGGCGAAGATGTCCATAGGGTAGGGAGTGTGGAATGCGCGGTCGATCTCCTCATCGGATGCTCCGGCCTGCTTCATGAGGCGGTAGCGTTCGGTCTGCTTTATGGCGTTCTTGATGAGGCGCTGGACACCGGCGTAGCTCAGCTCACTTGAGTTGGAGGTGTATGGGCCGGTGCGGGAACCGCGTTTCTCGCGTTCGAAGGCCGGCTGGAGCACACCTCCGAGGTGCTCGTTGACAGCCTCTTCGGCATACTGCTGCATCCTCATGTCGATGGAGGTGTAGATTCGCAGACCGTCGGTATAGAGATCATAATAGCTTCCGTCCGGCTTGGGATTCTTCAGAATCCATCCGTAGAGAGGATTTTCCTCCCACTGAGTGGAATCGGAGTTGTAATTACCCATCGCCACATGATATGCGACCATAGAGCTGAAGTCGGAACGTTTCGGTGCGATCGGTTTCTTCGCTGTCATCAGACGGCGTATCTCCTCGCGAAGGTATGGGGCTCCCCCTTCCTTGTGGTCCACCTTATGATAGTCGAGGCCGAGAGGAAGGTTCTTCAGCGAGTCAAATTCAGCCTGAGTGATGAAACCGGCCTTGAGCATCTGCTCGAACACCGTGTTACGCCGGCTTATGGTCCGTTCCTCGTGGCGCAGCGGATTGAAGTAGCTTGGATTCTTGAGCATGCCGACGAGCATCGCGGCTTCCTCGACCTTCAGGTCGCGTGGCTCCTTGCCGAAATAGACATTCGCGGCGGTCTTGATTCCTACGGCGTTATTGAGGAAGTCGAAACGGTTGAGATACATGTTGATGATCTCATCCTTGGTGTAGAAGCGCTCGAGTTTGACGGCGATCATCCACTCTATCGGTTTCTGCATCGCGCGCTTGAACAGATTGGACGAAGGCTGCGAATAGAGCTGCTTGGCGAGCTGCTGTGTGATGGTCGACGCACCTCCGGAAGATTTGTCTCCGAGCATCAGGGTCTTCACGGCGGTACGCCCGAGTGCCTTGAAGTCGATTCCGGAGTGCTCGCGGAACCGGATATCCTCTGTCGCAACCAGAGCGTTGATCACGTGCGGCGATATACCGTTGTAATCGGTGTAGACCCGGTTGCCGGCGCCATAATAGTACCGTCCGAGCTCGGTGGTGCCGTCGGAGGCATAGACAAGCGAGGCGAGTTTGTCATGCGGGTCCTCGAGTTCCTCGATCGGGGGCATATAACCGATGACTCCGTTGTAGATAAGGAGCATGAGGAACAATATAAAGAAACCAAGGCCGAGAAAAGACATCCATAGCCATTGCACCGTGCGGCGGTTGCGTTTGAATTTCCTTGCGTTCCGGGGCTGGAAATCCTCCAGCTCGTCGATATTTTCGTTGCGGTTCTTTCTCATTTTCATTTTGCGAGCCTGTCGGAAGAGACTCTATCAATTGCAAATTTAATAAAAAAAAAGCACATTCGGCGAATGTGCTGATTCAAATTAGGTAAAAATCAGAAAAAGACGGCTGCGGATGAACTAACCACGCCCCGGCACCTGGCTCACGGGGCCACGCTATTTCTTCCCTTTAGGTGACTTCTGGACGGAAAAACCGAATTTACCGATCATTTCCCCAAGCGAGAAATAATGTCCGTGGCAGTAGGCCATGAGCCCCGATTTCTCCAGTGCGAAGCGCCCGGTCTCGGGGTCGATGTAGCGGGAGTCAGCCCTGACGTTGAGTACTTCGGCTATAAACATGTCGTGGCTTCCGAGCGAGGTCACCGACTTGACACGGCACTCGATGCTGAGTGGAGACTGCTCGATGGTGGGCGACGCCACCTTCTCCCCCGGAATCGGAGTGAGTCCTGTTTCCTTCCATTTGTCAAAATCCTTGCCGGAACGGACGCCGCACCAGTCGGTAGCCCGCGCCATATCGGCCGTGGTGAGGTTGACGGTGAATACCATCCTTTCCATCAGTATGGCATGCGAATGGCGTTCGGGACGTACGGATATATAGAGCATCGCGGGGTCGGAGCAGATGGTTCCGATCCATGCCACGGTGAGGCAATTCCATTCCTCGGGAGTGGCTCCGACAGTGACGAGTGCGGCCGGCAGAGGATAGACCATCGTGCCGGGACGCCAGGAGATTTTAGACATAATATAGAAAAAATCTTGTTTTACGGAAATATAACGCTTGTTAATACCGTATAATTGCGCCTGATGGCCCATAGTGGCGACTGTTCCCGGAGCAACCTTCAGAAGGACGCGGCACAACAGATGCTAAAATTTTATAATATAAGTTTTGAAAGTTAACTTTTTTTCTTAATTTTGTGTTAGAATTGAGAAGTATTCATTGATTTGAGTATGATTCCCTGTCGCCATGCCCGCGCATGGCGGATGCAATGCATCCTGCGGCATCCGGATAATATAACCCTTGATCAGAAATCATTTATATAACCCATAGAATTATGCAAAACGAAGAATTGGTTAGAACCGTCACCGAGCGGGCGCAGAAATGGCTCGGTCCCCAGTACGATGAAGATACACGCGCGGAGGTCAAGGCGCTTCTTGACGCGGAGGACAAGACTCCTCTTATCGAGGCTTTCTACAAGGATCTCGAATTCGGGACGGGCGGTCTGCGCGGAATCATGGGCGCCGGCACCAACAGAATGAACATCTATACTGTAGGGTCTGCGACACAGGGCCTGTCCAATTATCTGAAGGACACCTTCAAGGATCTTCCGCAGATAAGCGTGGCCGTGGGCCATGACGTGCGGCACAACTCCCGCAAGTTCGCCGAACTTACCGCAGCTGTCTTCTCGGCAAACGGTATCAAGGTATATCTCTTCGACGGACCTTGTCCCACGCCTGAGGTGTCGTATGCTATCCGCAAGCTCGGATGCCAGAGCGGTGTAATGGTCACAGCCAGTCATAACCCCAAGGAATACAACGGCTACAAGGCATACTGGAGCGACGGCGCCCAGATGATCTCCCCCCATGACGTGAAGACCATCGAGTACGTGAACGCCATCACTTCTGTTGATCAGATAAAGTTCGAGGCCGACAAGTCGCTGATTCAGCCCATCGGCAAGGAAATCGACGACCAGTTCCTGCACGATATACACACCCTGAGCCTCTCACCCGAAGCGGACCGTCGCCACAGTGACATGAAGATCGTCTACACACCCATCCACGGCACGGGCAAGCGCCTGATGTACGATTCTCTCAGGATGTGGGGCTTCGAGAACATTATCCATGTTCCCGAGCAGGATGTGCAGAGCGGCGATTTCCCCACCGTCGTTTCCCCCAACCCGGAGAACAGCGAGGCCATGACCATGGCCGTGGAGAAGGCGAAGGAGACAGGCGCAAGCCTCGTGCTCGCTTCCGACCCCGACGCAGACCGCGTGGGTCTCGTGGTCCGCGACAAGAACGGCAACTACCAGCTTGTCAACGGTAACCAGATCTGCATGCTCCTCCTCTACTACATCATCACCAAGAACGTGGAGAACAAACTCCTTAACGGCAACGAGTATGTTGTCAAGACCATCGTCACCACGGAGGCGATCAAACGCATAGCCGACAAGAACGGCATCCGCTGCATGGACTGCTATACCGGCTTCAAATGGATCGCCGACGTGATGCGCGACATGGAGAGCACCGGCCGCTATCTCGGAGGCGGCGAGGAGAGCTATGGATTCCTCGCAGAGACATTCGTCCGCGACAAGGATTCGATTTCGGCAAACTCGCTTCTTGCAGAATGCGCCGCATGGGCGGCCGACAAGGGCATGAACCTCTACGAACTCCTCGTGGAGATTTACAATGAGTATGGTTTCTCCCGCGAACGCGGCGTGAGCGTGGTGCGTCCCGGAAAGAGCGGTCATGACGAGATCGTGGCCATGATGAAGAACTACCGGGAGAATCCCCCCAGGACTCTCGCGGGCAGCCCGGTGACCTGCATCAAGGACTACTCCGACCTGAACTGCCGCAATATGAAGACCGGCGAGGTGGAGAAGATGAATTTCCCCACTACCAGCAACGTGCTCCAGTTCTTCACCGAAAGCGGCGACAAGGTTTCGGTCCGTCCTTCCGGCACAGAGCCTAAGATCAAGTTCTACGTGGAGGTTCGTGAGAACATGGAGAACAAGGACCAGTACGAAGAACTCGTCAAGGTCGCTGAAAACCATATCGACAAGGTTCTCGCCGACCTCGGCGTGAAATAATAGATCATAGAAATCGCATCATAGAAGTGCGGGAAGAGTGGGTAAATGACTCTTCCCGCACTTATTATTTGTGGGTTTCCCTAAAAAATCGTATATTTGCAAAGTAATCTCTCCACGAAAAGCAATCGTTGACTTTCCTCGTGAAACAAGAAAACTGTATTCAGATGATACTTTCGATGACCGGCTTTGGCCGGGGTGTTGCGACCTCCTCCTCAAAAAAAATAACCGTTGAAATCAAGTCGTTGAACAGTAAGCAGTTCGATTTGACAATGCGTGTCCCTTCCTATTTCAAGGAATTGGAAGTGGAGGCCCGCAACTTTATCGGCTCGCGTATGGAGCGCGGCAAGACCGACCTGTCTGCCTCCATCGAATATATAGGTGACGAGACTCCGGTACAGGTAAACGAGGCGGTGGTGACCAACTACAAGAGGCAGATCGAGGAACTCGGAGCCAGGCTCGGCATTGGCGAACCGCAGGACTGGTTCGGGGTGCTTCTGCGTATGCCCGACACTTTTAAGAGTGATGCCGGCGGCGTGGAGAAAGATGACATGGAGGCGTTCCGCAAGGCGTGTGCCGACGCTGTTGACGCGCTTGAGGAATTCCGCGCATCGGAGGGTTGCAAACTCTACGATTTCTTTGTGGGAAAGATAAAGAATATCGGAACCCTCCTCGAGAGGATTGAGCCATACGAGGCCGAGCGCGTGCCGAAGATAAGGGCTCGTCTCGAGGAGCAGCTCACGCGCCTCGACTCCATCGAGATCGACAAGGGACGACTCGAACAGGAGATGATTTTCTACATCGAGAAACTGGATGTGACTGAGGAGAAGACCCGTCTGAGGACTCATCTCGCTTACTTTCTCGACACGATGGGAGAGCGCGAGGGAGAGCGCGCTCCGCAGGGGCAGGGTAAGAAACTCGGCTTCATCGCCCAGGAGATGGGAAGGGAAATCAACACTCTCGGCTCGAAGTCGAATCATGCGGAGATGCAGAAGATAGTGGTTATGATGAAGGATGAGCTGGAGCAGATAAAGGAGCAGGTATTAAACGTGCTGTGACGATGGAAGCGAAAAAAGGGAAAATCATAATAATATCAGCGCCCTCAGGCACAGGTAAGTCATCGATAATCTCAAAGATAATAGACATTCCTGATTTGGCGCTCGGCTTCTCGGTGTCGGCTACGAGCCGCGCTCCGCGCGGTGAGGAGCGCGACGGCTGTGAGTATTATTTCCTTACTCCCGAGGAATTCTCCCGCCGCGTCGAGGCCGGTGAATTCGTGGAATGGGAAGAGGTCTACAAGGGAACCTGCTACGGCACACTTCTTTCGGAGGTGGAACGTGTCACCGGAGAGGGACGCAACCTCATCATGGACATTGATGTGAAGGGTGCGCTGAACGTTAAGAAAAGATTCGGCGACGAGGCCATCTCCATCTTCATCATGCCTCCGGGCATCGAGGAACTCGAGCGCCGCCTGCGCGGCCGTCAGACCGACAGCGAGGAGGCCATCGCCCGCCGACTCGGAAAGGCTGAGTATGAAATGACGTTCGCTCCGAAGTTCGACGTGCGTGTGGTCAACGATGATCTCCCGCGTGCAGCCTCCGAGGTGGAGGATATTATAAGGAACTTCGTAAATAAACAATAGGAAAATACATTATATAGACAGTAACAGTCAATAAACCATAACAATTACCCTGAATATGAAAATTGGAATTTTCAGCGGCAGTTTCGACCCGATCCATATCGGACATGCCATGATGGCCAACTATGTGGCTCAGACGTGCGGTCTGGACCAGCTGTGGCTCATGGTGAGCCGCCGCAATCCGCTCAAGAATGATTCCTGTCCGGCTGATGATCTCGATCGGCTGGAGATGGTGAAGTTCGTAACCGCGAGAAATCCCCGCCTGAGGGCTTCGGCTTTCGAACTCCCGCTCCCGGAACCTTCGTATACTTACCGCACGCTCACGCTCCTGCGCGAGAGATACCCGGACGATGAGTTCGTACTTATAATAGGATCGGACAACTGGCTCAAGTTCGATTTGTGGCGCGACCATGACAGAATCGTGGATGAATACAGGATAATAGTGTATCAGCGCCCCGGTTTCGAAATTTCAGAGGATGAGGCCGCCGCGCTGCCCGCCAATGTGACGCTGCTGCGCGATGCCCCGCTTGCCGAGATCTCCTCTACATTCATCCGGGATGGAATCAGGAAAGGAATGAACCTCAGCTTCTTCCTCCCCGATGAAGTGCTTGATTATATAAAAAGAAAAAAATTGTATGAACGATGATTCAATGAAGGCGCGTCTACTCTCAACCACCTCGCTCGCATCGAGATACTGTATGGCGCTCGAGAATGCGAGAGAGATGGAGAAGGATGAGTTCGTGAGGGAGATGCTGTCGCTGCTGCCCGCGATCTATCTGGATTTCTCTTCCATAGATGTTGAGGAATTGCCGGAACAGTCTGAATTCGAGTATTTCGCTTCGTATGTCGACGAGGATTTCTACGAAAGCGTGCGTAGGAATGTGGAGACCCTGATGGGCCCGGACGATGTCTTCCTCGAGACATTCGAGGAGGATATGAAATACAGCGACACTCCGATAGCCGCCTCCGTGGCAGAATGTCTCGCCGACATCTTTCAGCCGCTTTACAATTTCATCTCGGTGATGCGCGACAGCGATGGCGAGAGCGCGCCGGGAGCATTCCGTGAGTGCCGCGAGAATTTCGAGGGATACTGGTCGCAGACCCTCTGCAACGTGATGCGCGCTCTCAACCATATAAGATATTCACCATCATAAGGATTAAGATACTACCATGGAAACAAATGAGACAAAAGAGATAATGTCAAGGCTGTTCGACTGGATGGACCGTTCCACGTGCAATTTCCTCGCCGCCGACCTTATGGCCGATCTTCTCGCAGGGAAAGGTTTCAGACAGCTGAATGAATCCGATATCTGGAGAGTAAAACCTGGAGGCAAGTACTTCGTTACAAAGAACGGCAGCGCGGTGTTTGCGTTTGTCGTAGGTGCCGAAAGCCTTGCGGAGAACGGCGTACGCATCATTTCCGCCCACAGCGACAGTCCTTGCTTCAAGCTGAAGCCCAACTGCGAGATCTACGGTGACGGAGGCGTGGTGTCGCTCAATGTCGAGAAATATGGAGGCGGGATCCTCTACACATGGTTCGACCGTCCACTCTCTATTTCCGGTAGGGTGATGATGCGTTCCGGCAATGCCCTCGCACCCCGTGAGATCACACTCGACCTGCGCAAGCCGGTGGCAACCATCCCGCATCTCGCCATTCACTTCAACCGCGCCGTCAACGAAGGGAATCCCCTCTCGGTACAGAAGGACATGAAACCCGTGGTTGGATATTTCTCTCCGTCGGAAATAGAGGAGTTCAAGAATCATGGCGGAGTTATCCGTACCATTGTGGCAGCGCATCTGTCGGAGCAGACTGGCGAGAAGATCGCCCCCGAGGATATAGCCGATTATGAGCTTTGCCTCTATCCGGCCGAGAAAGCCGGATTTGTCGGGGTGGATGCAAAACTCTTTCAATCGGCCCGCATAGACGACCTCTCCATGGCTTTCGCAGGTCTGGAGGCTATGCTCGCCGAGTGCGACAGACCCTGCGCGGCTACCCGCGTCCTTGCCATATTCGACAACGAGGAAACCGGCAGCGGAACCAAACAGGGCGCGCATTCGCCGGTGCTCCGTCACATCATGGAGCGCCTCTGCGTGGCGCTCGGCGAGGAACCGCAGGCATTCTACCGCGCCCTCTCGAAATCGTTCATGATCTCGGCGGACGATGCCCATGCATGGCATCCCAACTATAACGAGAAATACGACCCGACCAATCATCCCGTGATGGGTGGTGGCCCCGTGGTGAAGATCAACGCCAACTGCAAGTACATGACCGACGCGCGCGGCGCGGCCGTCTTCAGCGCACTATGTGAGGAGGCGGGTGTGCGCCGCCAGTATTTCGTCAACCATGCCGATGTGGCGGGAGGCAGCACGCTCGGCAACATCTCGTCGGCTCAGCTCGACATAAACGGTGTCGATATGGGGTGCGCGATATGGGCGATGCACTCGGCAAGGGAGACAGCGGCCGTGTCCGACCATGTCGATACCGTGAAGGTGTTCCGCCATTTTTTCAACAGCTAAATTCGATTTTTTAACAAATCAGGTCTGAATTAGCGTAATTTTTGTTAATTTTGCAATCCGGACTGCCATGCCCGTGAAATCTACGGCACGATATTTGTTGTGGATTAATAACAAGAAGTGTCGGTGAGCCGACATGACTTCGGGACTGCCCGATGAAAACGCAGTCCCCAATAGAATTGCAAATCATAAGATACATATAATCAGGAAATGAAAATAGAATACGTCAAGATCGACGATAACCACGGTGTGATAACCGTCGACGTCGAAGAGAAGGATTATGCCGACAACGTTAAGAAACAGCTCAAGGAGATAGGCAAGAAGCATGCCGAGCCGGGTTTCCGTCCGGGTCATGTTCCCGCCGGTCTCATCGTCAAGAAGTATGGCAATGCCGTAAAATACGATGAGGTCAACAAGCTCGTGGGCAACGCGGTATATGACTATATCCGCGAGAACGAGATCAATGTGCTCGGCAACCCCGTTCCCGACAAGGAGAACGTGCTCAATCCCGAGGAGAAGGATTTCAAGCTGAAATTCAACGTGGGCGTGGCTCCTGACTTCGAGGTGAAGCTCGACAAGGATGTACACATCCCTTACTATAAGATCAAGGTGACCGACGAGATGGTCGACACGCAGGACAAGGCCCTCCGCCGCCGTATGGGTACACAGGGTCCCGGCGAGGAGGTTGACGAGACCGCTCTCGTGAAGGGCGTGATGACTGAGCTCGACGGGGACGGCACCGACAAGGAAGGCGGTATCGTGGTTGAGAACGGTATCGTGTCTCCGCAGTATTTCCGCAGCGAGGACCAGCGCAAGCTCTTCATCGGCAAGCACGTGGGCGACGCTGTCGTGTTCAATCCCTGGGCTACCGCCGAAGGGAATCCCGCAGAACTCTCTTCGATGCTCAACATCGACAAGGAGGATGTGGAGAACCATAAGGGCGATTTCCGCATGGACATTAAGGAAATCATCGTGCTCAAGCCCGCTGAACTCGGCGAGGAATATTACAGCAAGGCATTCGGCGAAGGAAAGGTGACCGACGAGAAGTCATACCGCGACGAAGTCCGCAAGATGATCGAGGCCGGCCTCGAGGGAGACCAGAACTACCGCTTCACCATCGATGCGGAGAAGGCCCTCTCCGACAATACCGGCGACCTCAGCCTTCCCGACGACGTGCTGAAGGATTTCCTCCTGACGCAGAACGAGAAACTCACTCCCGAGCAGCTTGAGCAGGAATATCCCTCCATCCGCAAGCAGCTTGTATGGGACCTCGTGAAGGACAACGTGGCAAGAAAACTCGCCATAGAGGTTACCGAGGATGACCTGATGAACACAGCCCGTGCACTCGCTCGCAACCAGTTTGCCCAATACGGCATGACCAACGTGCCCGAGGATGCAGTGGAGCGTTTCGCCAAGGATATCCTCAAGGATGAGAAGTCGCGTCCGCAGATCGCCCGCCAGACTTCCGACATGAAGCTCTTCAACGGTATCCGCGCATCGGTTACTCCCGATGTGAAGGAAGTTTCCGTAGAGGAATTCAACAAGCTTTTCGCTCCAGAAGCAGAGTGATGTAGCTCCTGACTCGTAATTGGCACAATATTTGTGTGTCTGATATTCAACTTCACGGATTCCCATTATTCATAGTGGAGAAATCCGTGAAGTTGAACCTTTTTATAAGTTGCATCCTTTTAATTCAGGGCCGGCCATCCCGAGCCTGAGACAAATAACTTAGATTATATTATTTTTTAGATATGCACAATGATTTTAAGAACTATGCCGTGAACCATCTCGGCATGAGCTCCAACACTCTCGACTCCTACGGAAAGATGCTGGAGAAAAGCGCCGGCGGTATCTTCACCCCGACTTCCGATTATATGAACCCCTACATCCTGGAGGAGCGTCAGCTCAATGTCACCCAGATGGATGTGTTCTCGCGCCTTATGATGGACCGTATCATATTCCTCGGAACCCAGGTGTCGGATCAGAGCGCCAACATAATCCAGGCTCAGCTCCTCTATCTCGACTCGGTGGATCCCGAGAAGGATATCTCGCTATACATCAACTCCCCCGGTGGTTCTGTGTATGCAGGCCTCGGAATCTACGACACCATGCAGTATATAAGCAGCGATGTCTCTACCATCTGCACCGGTATGGCGGCTTCGATGGCCGCGGTGCTCCTCGTGGCAGGCCAGCATGGCAAGCGCTTCGCGCTCCCGCATTCCCGCGTGATGATCCATCAGCCCATGGGCGGAATACAGGGTCAGGCTTCCGATATCGAGATCACGGCCCGCGAGATCCTCAAGCTCAAGGAGGAACTCTATAAAATCATATCCACCCACTCAGGCCAGCCATACGAGAAAGTGGAGGCGGATTCCGACCGCGACTACTGGATGATTGCATCCGAAGCTCAGGAATACGGCATGATCGACAAGGTGCTCGTCAACCCCACGAAGAAATAAAACCCAGAGATGAGAAAGACCAACAGGGTATGCGCCATGTGCGGACGTCCGGAGGGAAAAGACCTTAAGGTCATTTCAGTTTTCGACAACCTGAACCTCTGCACTGACTGCATATCATACATCGACACGGCCCGCGACACCCAGCTCAGCCAGGAAAAGAAAGGTACAAGGAAATCCGGCGGCGAATCCATTCCGAAGCCGAAGGAGATAAAGGAGTTCCTCGACCAGTACGTGATCGGTCAGGAGGAGGCCAAGAAGTATCTCTCAGTGGCGGTCTACAACCACTACAAGCGCATCAACCAGAAGGATGGCGACGATGTCGACATCGAGAAGTCGAACGTGGTGCTTGTCGGTCCAACCGGTACCGGCAAGACACTTCTTGCGAAATCGATAGCCCGTCTCTTAGATGTTCCTTTCACCATTGTCGACGCTACGGTCCTTACCGAGGCCGGCTATGTGGGCGAGGATATCGAGTCGTTGCTGACAAGGCTCCTGCAGGCATGCGACTATGATGTGGAGCGTGCGGAACGCGGAATAGTGTTCATCGACGAGATCGACAAGATAGCGCGCAAAGGAGACAACCCCTCCATCACGCGCGATGTCAGCGGTGAAGGAGTGCAGCAGGGGCTTCTCAAGCTGCTGGAGGGAAGCGTTGTGCTCGTTCCGCCAAACGGGGGCCGCAAGCATCCCGAGCAGAAGATGATTCCGGTGGACACCAAGAACATCCTCTTCATCTGCGGAGGGGCGTTCGACGGAATCGAGCGGAAAATCGCCGCCAGGCTCAACACCCACGTCGTGGGTTACGGCCATGACGAGAAGAGCCGCAAGCAGCAGCGTGAGAACCTGATGCGATTCGTGATGCCGGGCGACCTCAAGAGTTTCGGGCTGATTCCGGAGATCATCGGCCGTCTGCCGATCCTCACCAGTCTCGAGCCTCTCGATCGCGATGCGTTGCGCAGAATTCTTACCGAGCCGAAGAACGCCATCACACGCCAATACAAGAAGCTTTTCGAGGCCGACGGCGTGGAACTGGTATTCGAGGATTCGGCCCTCGACGCAATCGTCGACAAGGCGATCGAGTACAAGCTCGGTGCCCGGGGACTCCGCTCGATTGTTGAGACCGTGATGGTAGATCCGATGTTCGAGGTGCCCTCGTCGGGAGAGAAATCATTCACCGTGACAGGTGACTTCGTCAGGTCGCAGCTTGAAAAAGCGCACTTCGGCAAGATGGAGATAAAATGATCTGTCCGTAGTAGGACAATCATGACGTTAAAATAGTAAGGCCATCGGGTAGCATTCCCGGTGGCCTTTTGCCGTCTGTGGGCCCGTCAATGAGTCGTCATGGATACATATACAGTTAGAAAATAAAAGAAATTCAGGATGATGTGAGGATATTGTGCAAATTTTTTATAAATTTGTGGAATTATCTCAGTAACCCATTAATACTGTAACCTATGAAATTAAATTTACTCAAGAGTTCGCTTGTGGTGGCAGCCTGTCTGGTAGCCGCCCATGCCGGTGCCTACGATTTCAGCGTAGATGATATCTTTTACAACATTGTCTCGGAAACCGACAAGACGGTGGAGGTGACTAACGACAATCCTTACGGAAACACATATCTGGGCAATATCACCATTCCGGAGACTGTGGAGAACAACGGCAAGTCATATACCGTGACAGCCATCGGCGAGCAGGCATTCTACGATTCGTCCAATCTGAAATCAGTGTCTATTCCATCGACCGTGACGCGCATAGGTTCAGGTGCTTTCTCCGACTGCCAGTCAATCGAAAACATCGAGCTTCCGGATGCTGTCACCGAGATTTCAGACCATGCTTTCTACAACTGCATTCAGCTGAAATACGTCAACATTCCCGAAGGTGTGACCTCCATAGGCGACTATGCCTTCGGCGAGTGCGCCTCGCTTATCGACCGCATACTCCCGGAGTCTCTCCTAAGCATAGGCACCGGTGCCTTCAGTGGCTGCATGGCTTTCACCGAAGTGTACATACCGGCAGCGTGCGGGCAGATCTCAGACCTGGCTTTCTATGCTTGCATGAACCTCATTGCAATCAATGTGGAAGAAGATAATCCCAATTATATGTCGGACGACGGCATCTTCTACGATAAGGAGCAGACTGTCCTCTACCAGTATCCCGCTAAGCGCCCGGGCACAAGCTATGACGTTCCATCCACAGTGAAAACCCTGGCATCATACGCCTTCAACTGCTGTCAGCAACTGACACGCGTATCAATCCCCGACAGTGTGACGGAGATGGGAGAAGGCTGTTTCTTCTATTGTGACGCGCTGACCGATCTGCGTCTGAGTGCCGGGCTTACATCCATCCCGGCCTGGAGCTTTGCCTTCTGCCAGTCTCTGACCGGCTTTCAGGCTATGTCAGGAGTGACATCGGTCGGCGATGACGCTTTCTTCAATTGCAGCGCGCTGCGCGAGGTATCCTTCCCCTCCTCCATGCTCACTATGGGCGACGAAGTGCTGGCGAGTTGCGCGTCGCTCCAGTCTGTAACCTGTCTGGCTTCCGCTCCACCCGCATGTACGGTTTTCACTTTCGATACAAACAACTATTCGGCTGTTCTCTGTGTGCCTGAGGATTGCAGGGGCGCGTATGCAGCCGCCATAGGCTGGGACGGCTTCACTAAAGTGCAGGGTATCACCGGAATCGAGCATGCGGTCGCCGATGGCGTCCGTGTGTACGGCTCCTGCGGTACGCTCGTGATCGAAAGTCCCGAGGCTACTGTAAGAGTAAGCGACACCGCAGGACATCTCATTTATATCGGCCCGGCCACAACGCTCAGCGGACTTCCCCACGGACTGTATTTCGTGACAACGCACAGCCGCACATTATCGGTATTTATCTAAGATGTGTGACCATATCAACAGGGGGTGTATCAAATATTCATTTTGATGCACCCTCTTAATTTGGGGACATAAAATCACTTTTTTAATACGTACTGTTGCAATTGTCAAAAAAATGATTTAATTTTGTGTGGAGATGATTTGCGGAACGCTTCCGGATCAGACTCTCTCTTCAACTTCATATTCCTCATGAGCTATGACAGATCCCAAGCTGATTCATGAAGCAATGAAATATCATTTTGGTTTCGATACCTTCAAGGGAAACCAACTCGAGATTATCCGAAGTCTTCTCGACGGAAAGAATGTGTTCGTGCTTATGCCGACAGGAGGTGGCAAATCGCTCTGCTATCAGTTGCCCGCCCTCATGTCGGAAGGAATTGCCATCATCATCTCTCCGCTCATAGCCCTGATGAAGAATCAGGTAGATGCCCTGCGCAATTTTTCGGAGGAGGACCATGTGGCGCATTTCATGAACTCCTCGCTCGGCAAGAAGGAAATAAACATGGTGAAGGAAGACGTTAAGTCCGGCCGCACCAAGCTCCTTTACGTGGCTCCGGAGTCATTGGCCAAGTGGGAGAATCTTGAATTCCTCCGCTCGGTCAAGATCTCATTCTTCGCCATCGACGAGGCACACTGCATCTCCGAGTGGGGCCACGACTTCCGTCCCGAATACAGGAAAATCCGCCCCATGATGCAGGAGATAGGTAAGTTTCCCGTCATCGCGCTGACGGCGACGGCCACTCCCAAGGTGCAGCACGATATACTGAAGAATCTCGGTATCCTCGACGCACGGGTCTTCAAATCAAGCTTCAACAGAAAGAACCTTTACTATGAGGTGCGTCCGAAAACCGCGGACGTGGAGCGTGACATCATCCGGTATGTGAAGAACCATCCCGGGCAGTCGGGAATCATTTATTGTCTGAGCCGGCGTCGCGTGGAACGGTTGGCCGAGACTCTCGTTATCAACAACATCAAGGCGCTTCCGTACCATGCCGGTATGGATGCTCCTACCCGGTCGGCCAACCAGGACGCGTTTCTCCATGAGAAGGTCGACGTGATCGTGGCGACGATAGCCTTCGGCATGGGTATCGACAAACCGGATGTCCGCTACGTGATCCATTACGACATACCTAAGAGCCTCGAGGGATATTATCAGGAAACGGGTAGGGCCGGACGTGACGGAGGAGAGGGTAACTGCATCATGTTCTATTCCCGTAAGGACCTCTCCAAACTTGAGAAACTGATACAGACCAAGACCGCCTCCGAGCAGGAGATAGGCCGCCAGCTGCTGATGGAATGCGCCAGCTATGCGGAGTCCTCCGTATGCCGCCGCAAGATACTGATGCATTATTTCGGCGAGTCGTTCGAGACTGAGAACTGCGGCAACTGCGACAACTGTCTCCATCCCTCGGTGCGTATAGAGGCTTCCGAAGAACTGTCGGCCGCTCTGGACTGTGTGCTGCAGATAGGGGAGAGCTATCGCGAGGAATATGTGGTCAATGTCCTTGTCGGAAGGGCCACAGACGAGATACGGATCAATGGCCACGACATGGTGGAGATTTTCGGATATCTCAGCAATTCAGATGATAAAATGGTCAGTATGGTGGTCCGCCAGGGCATCATTGCCGGCTATATGTCGAAAGACCTTGAGAATTACGGAATCCTGAAAGTGACCGCAAAGGGAATGCAGTTCCTGGTGAATCCCGGCAAGTTCGAGATTGTGGAGGATGTGGATTATGCCGAGAAGGATTTCGAGGCGCAGCCCAGAGGAGGAGCGGCGAGTGTGGCCGATGCTGAATTGTATGCGATCCTGCTCGACCTGCGGAGAGATATAGCGAGGAAGCTCAATCTGCCGCCATACGTGATTTTCCTCAATCCCTCGCTTGAAGCTATGGCCACCACATACCCCGTCACCATCGAGGAGCTCCTCGCCATACCCGGCGTGGGTGCCGGCAAGGCGGCCAAGCATGGCGCCAAGTTCCTTGAGCTCATCAGGAAGTATGTGGAGGAGAACGAGATAGAGCGTCCCACCGACATCACTGTCAAGACGATGCCCGGGCGCAACAACAAGCGCATCGCCATAATCCAGGCCATCGACCGACATATCGATCTGGAGGAAATCGCGGAGAGCCAAGGACTTGACTTCTCCGAATTCATCGATGAGCTGGACACCATCGTGGAGGCAGGTACGAAAATCGACATAAGCTATTATATCGACGAGATTCTCGACGAGGACCAGCAGGAGGAAATCATGGAAGTCATCAGGGGAATCGAGGAGGATGATATGGACAGCATCTACGCCGAACTTGGAAGCGAGTATGACGACGATGACCTGAGGCTGATGAGGGTGAAATTCATATCGGATGTCGGCAACTGATTTCCGATGCATCCTCAGGTACGATTGCAGTCCATGCTGCGCGTGAAGCGGGGCATGGTTTTATTTTTGTTTGTAAGGGCATAAAATTTTTAAAATCATTCTCCGTTAGATTAAGAAGAATATAAATTTAAAGACATATCTACGGATATATGAAAAAGACAATTATGGCCGGAATCGGCCTGGGAGCAGCCGCACTGATGTTTGCCGCCAAGGATCCGGTGATTATGACAGTGAACGGCGTGGATGTCCCGAAGTCGGAATTCGAGTATCTATACCACAAGAACAGCCAGCAGCAGATCAATCCGCAGAACCTCGACGAGTATGTGGAGATGTTCAAGCTGTACAAGATGAAGGTGGCTGATGCCAAAGCCGAGGGAATCGACACGCTCTCTTCCTTCATCAAGGAGACAGAGCAGTACCGTCATGATCTGGCGGCTCCCTATCTGGCGGATTCCGTTTACCTCAACAAGCTCGTTGACGAGGCTATGGCCCGTTCGAAAGACGAGGTTGAGGCGAACCATATAATGCTCTTCAAGAGTCGTGATCTTTCGGAGAATCCCGCCATCCGCGCCCGCATGGATTCGATCTACGGAGTGCTTAAGGCCGGCGGTGATTTCGAGGACCTCGCGACGCGCCTCTCGCAGGACCGCAACAGTGCCCAGCGTGGCGGCCGGATGGGCTATATACTCGCCAACCAGTATCCTTACGCATTCGAGGTGGCTGCGTTCTCGCTTCCCGAAGGCCAGTTCTCCGAGGTGGTGGAGAGTCCTGTGGGATACCATATCCTCAAGGGCGGTAAGCATCGCCCCGCCCGCGGCAAGGTGCAGGCTGCGCATATCCTGAAAATCACCAAGGGAAAGACCGATGCCGAGAAGGCTGCAGCAAAGCAGCAGATCGACAGCATCTACGAGGTGCTCAAGGAATTCCCGTTCAAGTTCAGCGAGCTTGCCGCCCGTCACAGCGATGACCGCGGTTCGGCGCGTCAGGGAGGTATGCTTCCCTGGTTCGGAGCCGGAGAGATGGTGGAACCGTTCGATTCCGCGGCATTCTCAATCGCCGACGGCGAGATCAGCCTTCCCTTCGAGAGCGATTTCGGCTGGCATATCGTTAAGCGAGTAGGCCACAAGGCAGCTCCCGGCAAGGACGAGATGAAGCCCCAGCTTCTCGCCCGCATGACAAGCCGGCAGGACCCCCGTTTCAAGATGATTCGTGACCGTCAGACCGCCACTCTCGCAAAGAAGCATAACTCCCGGATCAACAAGAAGTCGTACGATGCTCTCCGTGCCCTTGTCTCAGGAAGCGGAATGGATTCAACCTCTTTCGCGTGGGTTCGCACGGCTCCGTTCTACAACGATGAGCTGTTCCGCATCGGCAAGGTGTCTGTGCCAGTATCCGAGTTTGTCGGCACCATAGACAAGATCAATCAGAAGAATCCGGCTCAGGCTATCGTGCTTTTCGATGACAATTTCGACGCATTCTACAACGGACGTCTTGTCTCGGCCGAGGAGGACGCGCTTGCGGTAGAGGTGCCTGAATATAAGAATCTGCTCAAGGAGTATGTGGACGGTAGTCTCCTTTACGAGGTCAGCGTCCGCAAGGTATGGGACCGCGCGGCCAAGGATACCGAAGGTCTGAAGAAGTATTTCGAGCAGCACCGCGATGAATATAAGTGGAACGAACCTCACGCAAAGGGTTATCTGGTTCAGGCGCAGAACGACTCAGTCGCCAGCCTGATCAAGGCACGCGCCGCGGAACTCGGACGCGACACCCTCGTGAACACAATCCGCAAGGAATTCTCCCGCAAGGTGGCAATCGACAAGGTGCTTGTCGCCAAGGGTAGCAATCCGATGGTCGACAACATCGTGTTCGGAGGCCCGAAGGTTACTCCGAAGAACGCCAATCTTGAGGTCTACTTCATGATTGACCCGAAGGTGATCACCGAGCCTGAGGAGGTGGGTGATGTACGTGGACTCGTCACAAGCGACTATCAGAACCAGTTCCAGGAGGAATGGGAGAAGGAACTGCGCCGGAAGTATCCGGTGAAAGTCTATGAGAAGGTGCTTCGAAAGGTGAAGTGAACCGCTTAAAACCGAGAATCTTACCAAGGGCGTCCGTTAACATATTGGGCGCCCTTTCGTTGTCTGTTGTTCGGTGATTCGTTTTTCATTCGTTATTCATAGACCTCATATTTTTTTATGTGCGGAAAAATTGCTAAATTTGCTGAGAAATGCGCGGACATGTAGCAATATTGACATCGGCTGTGCTGGCCGGCGGATTCCTGCTTGCGTCGTGCGGCGGCGATGAGACTCGGGGGCAGACAGAGGACGACGTACTCGTCTCCGTGGGCGACTCAACCCTTACCCTGCGCGAGGTGCTTGCGGATATACCGAGCGGTATATCTCCCGAGGACAGTACCGAGCTGTTTCATGCGATTGTGGACAACTGGGTCCGCGACCTTGTGCTTTACAGAGTGGCCGTGAAGAATGTCCCCGACCTCGACCGGATAGAGCGTCTTGTGAACGATTACCGAAACAATCTCATCATCACGAGCTATCTTCGGCAGATGGAGGAGAGCGGAGAGCATATAGTGAGCGAGGCGGAGATCAGGAAATATTATGATTCCCATAAGGAGGAACTCGTTCTGGAGCAGCCTTTGGTGAAGGGGGTGATCCTCAAGGTTCCGGAAACCGATGAGAATCTTCCCCGCCTCCGTAAGTGGATGGCGTCATCGAGCGGAGAGGCAATCGACAATATCGAGAAGCATGGTCTGAAGCAGGCATCGCAGTATGAGTATTTTCTCGACACCTGGCAGGAATGGAACACTGTGGCCGATCAGATTCCCTACAAGTTCTTCGATGCTGATGCGTTCGTGAGCGATACTCGCGACTTCGAGACGACCTACGGGGGATCGACCTATATCCTGCATATCTCGGATTATCTCCGCTCGGGAGCCGGAATGCCTTACGACTATGCGCGTGAGAAGATCTCAGGGATTCTCCTGAACGCCGAGATGTCGAGATACAGAAGCAGTCTGATCAAGGCTCTGTTGAATAAAGAGATGGAAAACGGGATTCTCAAGGCCGGACTTTACGATCCACTGTCCGGTACGATGAGGAAGAATGAAAAGAAAGAAAAGAAAACTGACAAGAGGTGAAAATAAAGAAACTGACAATATCGCTGGCGGCCCTTACGGCGCTTTGCGCGCTTGCGGCGCCGGTGAAGAAAAACGTGGTCGATGAAGTCGCCTGGATTGTGGGCGACGAGCCGATATTCCGTTCCGAGATAGAGGAACAGTACATGCAGGCCCGTTCAGAGGGGAGCCATATAGACGGAGACCCCTATTGCGTGATACCGGAGCAGATAGCCGTGCAGAAACTCTATCTCCATCAGGCCAAGCTCGACACTATCGAGGCTCCCGAAGCCCAGGTGGCTGCCGGAGTGGACAAGAGACTTAATTTCTTCATCGCCAACCTCGGGTCGAAGGAGAAGGTGGAGGAGTATTTCAACAAGCCGCTGCCGCAGCTCCGCGAGCAGCTCATGGAGATCATGAGGACTTCCTATATCACCGAGCAGGTTCAGAGCCAGCTCACCAAGAATGTGAAGGGAACCCCCAACGAGGTGAGGAAATATTTCGATGCCCTGCCCGAAGACAGCATCCCATACATCCCGATGCAGGTGGAGGCACAGATCATATCCGTCAACCCCATCATCCCTCAGCAGGAGATTGAGGATGTGAAGTCGCGTCTGCGTGACTACGCGGATCGCGTCAACAAGGGTGAGGCGGAATTCTCCACTCTGGCTATCCTCTACAGCGAGGATGGTTCGAGCATGCAGGGTGGAGAGCTCGGATTCCACAACCGTGCGGATTTCGTGCCCGAATTCTCCAATGTAGCCTTCAACCTGAGTGACCCGAAGAAGGTGAGCCGCATTGTTGAGACGGAGTACGGTTATCATATCATCCAGCTTATCGAGAAACGGGGAGATCAGGTCAACGTGCGCCACATCCTCCTCACTCCCAAGGTGAGCAGCAAGGAACTGACGGATGCTACCGTCAAGCTCGACTCGCTCCGTAAGGAACTCGTGGCCGGTAAGTTCACCTTCGACGAGGCGGCGAGATTCGTGTCACAGGACAAGGATACGAAAAACAACAGGGGCGTGATGATGAACATGCAGAACGGTTCAACCCGATTCGAGATGCAGGACCTTCCCCCGGAGGTGGCGAAGAAGGTGGAGCTCATGCAGCCCGGCGACATCTCCGAAGCCTTCATAATGAAGGACCAGAAGAAGAACCGCGACGTTGTCTCCATAGTGAAGCTCACGAACCGTATTCCCGGACATAAGGCGACTCTCGCAGATGATTTCAACCTCATCAAGCAGATGTATGAGAGTCATGAGAAGGAGAAAGTCATAACCAAATGGGTTGAACAGAAGATACAGGATACCTACGTGAGGATATCCGACGGATGGGATAAGTGCGAGTTCCGTTACAAGGGATGGATTCATTGACCAAAAGACCGGTTATAGTGATTCTATGAAGGGATTTTCATCGGCCACTCCTAAATTGTTGACAGTTGTCCTGGCGTTGCTCGTCACCGCCGGGACGCTTGTGCTATGGCAGGACGCTTACGCCCAGACAAAACGGCGTACCGCCAAGGAGAATTTCCACCGGCCGGCTCCCACAAGGCCGATAAAGCCTTCCATTCCCGATTCATCAAGGTTGCGCGGCGACCGCGTCTTCCTCGAGCAGGCGGATTCCTTGTACCGCCCCGCCAACGAGTATGAGGAGTTCCAGATAGTTAAGGGCTCCGTGATTTTCCGTCACGGCAACATGTGGATGTACTGCGATTCGGCCTGGTACTATCCTGAAAAGAACTCGCTGGACGCTTACGGACATGTAGAGATGAAGCAGGGTGATACCCTGTTTGTCTATGCCGACAAGCTTTTCTACGACGGCATGGCGAGACATGCCGTGCTTACCAAAGGCCCTTCGCGCAGCAATGTGGAACTGAAGAACCGCACGGTGAATCTTGTGACCGATAGTCTCGATTACGACCTCAATTCGGAAATGGGATGGTACACCACCGGCGGCCGGCTTAAGGATGACGTGAATACGCTTACATCGCAGTACGGAGAGTATTCCCCCGGCACCAAGCAGTCGAAGTTTCGCGAGAATGTGTTGCTCGTCAACAATAAGGATGGTTACCGCCTCATTTCGGAGGAACTCGATTACAATACCGATACGCATATAGCCGAAATCAGCACCCCTACCCGCATAGAGGGCGCCAACGACACAATCCTGACCTCGCAGGGCTGGTACGATACCGGTACCGACCATGCGCAGCTCACGGCACGGTCCACAATCATCCACCGCGATTCATCGATGAACGTGACCACCCTCGAGGGGGATTCCATCATCTATGACAAGGCCTCACGGATGAGCCGCGCATATATGTTCCGAGACCCTTCGCGGTTGCGAACGCCGATGGTATTGACCGATACCGCGAGGAAAATGACGCTGATAGGGGAGTACGGGGAGTATAACGACTCGACACGCGCGGCCCTGTCTACCGGTTATCCTTTGCTTTTGGAGTATTCCCGCCCCGACACGCTTTTCCTTCGCGCCGACACCATACTGACATTTGTGACCACACTCCCGGCTTGGCCCGATTCGCTCGCCGCGCCATTGTCGGCCGCTACACGCCAGCGTCTGAAGAGTTACACCTCGCTGCAGGCCATAGCCGATGCAATGCCAGTACTCCTCAAACTGTTGCCCGATGACATTCGTCTCCCGGGATGGCAGGAAAACATAGTCGCGGAGGCTGTCTGCCGGGAGGATACGGAGCGCGGAGATACGGAACCGGAAAATACGGAACCGATGGATACAGGACCGGAGGATTTCCCTCCTGCGGATTCTATTGCGGTGGATTCTCTTCCTCTCGCCATTGCCGACAGTATGAGGATCGTGCCGAGGTATGACAATCTGGGCAGGGATTCCAACTTTATGGTGCCCAAGGATTTCCATGAAGCGAAAGCCATAGGACGCGCGAGATTCTTCAACAAGGATCTTCAGGGGATTGCCGACACGTTGATTTTCAGGGAGGTGGACTCTATATTGAACATGATCCGCAAACCGGTTGTCTGGAGCGGAGAGCGTCAGGTCTATGGCAACCGCATAGACGTGCATTTCAATGACACCACGGCTGATTGGGCTCTTCTCCCGGAATCGGGAATGGTGGCGGAGTACATCGACGAGGATTTCTACAATCAGATGTCTGGAAGCCGACTGAAGGCTTATTTCGAGGGGGAGGAGATGAAGCGTCTTGAGGTGGACGGTAACGTGGAGACGATATTTCTTCCGCAGGAGAATGATTCGAGCTATAACAAGCTTGTGCATGCCGAGAGCTCGTACCTCACCATTGACATGGACGGTAAGCAGATGAAGCATCTGAAGATGTGGCCGGAGGTTTCCGGCACGGTCACGCCTCTCTTCAATATCAAGAAGGCAGACCAGTATCTGCAGGGGTTCCGTTGGCTGGAGGCCTTGCGCCCGAAGCGTTCATGGTATGGCGACTGGGTGAAGTGGAACGATGAACTCGGTGAGGTCCCAGAAGAGATAGAACGATATTTCAATGAGGCTCCTATCATCAGGTCTGTTCCGAAATCTCCGTTCGGAAACACTCCACCGGGCAGCTTTCCAATCAACAGCGGCATGGCTCCGCAAGGTAATATCGGTAAAAGACAATGAGCGATATAATAAGACTTTTGCCTGATTCAGTGGCAAACCAGATAGCGGCCGGAGAGGTGATCCAGCGGCCGGCATCCGTCATTAAGGAACTCGTGGAGAATGCCGTAGATGCCGGAGCCACCGATATCCGTATAAATGTGAAGGATGCGGGCAAGACGCTTATTCAGGTCATCGACAACGGCTGCGGCATGTCGGAGACCGATGTCCGCATGGCGTTCGAACGTCATGCCACATCGAAGATCCGTCAGGCCGACGACCTCTTCACACTCCGCACCATGGGTTTCCGTGGGGAAGCCCTGCCTTCGATATGCGCGATCTCGGAGGTGGAGGTGCGAACCCGTACCGCCGATGCCGCGATCGGTACCCGTCTGGTGATTGTAGGCTCGAAGGTGGAGACGCAGGAGCCCTGCGTGTGCGACAAGGGCACCTGCATAAGCGTGCGCAAGCTCTTTTTCAACGTGCCGGCGCGCAGGAAGTTCCTGAAAAGCGACAGTGTGGAGCTATCCAACATCATGCGCGAGTTCGAACGGCTGGCGTTGGTCAACAATAATATCCGTCTATCCATCGACAACGGTTCGAGGACGCTCGACCTGCGGGCGGCCACGTTCCGTCTCCGCATCGAGGATATCTGGAAGAACAATCTCAAGAGCGAGCAGCTGCTCCCTGTTGAGGTCGATACGTCGCTTGTCAAGATAGAAGGTTTCGTGTCGAGACCGGAGTTCGCGAGGAGGCGCAATCCCCTGCAGTTCCTGATAGTGAACGGCCGCAACATGCGTCATCCCTATTTCCACAAGGCGGTGATGAGTTGTTACGACTCTCTTATCGCCACGGATACGCAGCCATGCTATTTCCTGAAGTTCACCGTCGATCCGTCGAGTATCGACGTTAACATACATCCTACGAAGAATGAGATAAAGTTCGAGTACGAGCAACAGATATGGCCGATATTGGTGTCGGCTGTCAAGACTTCGTTGGGAAAATACTCGGCGGTGCCGAGTATAGATTTCACGGTGGATGCCATCCCGCTGAATCCATTGCTGTCGGGAGAGCAGGCCAAGGCTCCCGATTCCGGCTTCCATGACGGTTACAACCCTTTCAAGGCTTCCTCATCGCGGCAGACGAGGGTTGATGCGAACTGGGAATCGCTCTATGAGGGTGTTTCCTCCGGCTTCGGAGATAGAGTGGCGGTTTCTCAAGAGAACGCAGGTCCGCTCCCTGCGCTAACCATCGAACCGGCTGCGGGCAAGGAGTCCGGAATATTCGGCGGCGATCGGAATGTAGGTGAGGTAGGGCAGATGTGCATACAGTTTGCCAACAAGTATATCGTCACCTCCACCCGTAGCGGACTATTGGTGATAGACCAGCACCGGGCTCATCTGCGCATCCTTTATGACGAGTATATGCGAGAGGTCGAGAAGATGGATGTGGTCTCGCAGAGCGTGATGTTTCCCGAGCGGATCACTCTTGACCAGGGACAGCAGGCGGCGCTCGACGAGGTCAGTTCCGACCTTCACCGCATGGGATTCGGGCTGGAATATGAGAGCGGGTCTGACTGGAAGATCACGGCGGTACCCGCCATGCTCCGCAAGGGAGACCCGAAGGATGTGATACTGCGGATACTGGATTCCGTGCAGGAGGACAGTGTGAATTACGGCAAGGATGGGGCGGGCGAATTCTCGATCCAGCAGAGGGTAGCGCTGATGATGGCGAGATCTGCCTCGATAAGACGCGGCGTCCGGTTGTCGGCCGATGAGATGGAGCACATCATCAGCAGTCTGTTCAGCCTCCCCGATCCGAGTCTGACTCCCAGCGGCAACCCCGTCTTGGTAACCCTCGACGAAAAACGCATCTCCTCGATGTTGACTATTTGATACCTATGACTGTATTTCAACAGATGCTTTTATGTTCCGCCGGGCTGGGACTCTCTTCATTGGTAGGTTCGGTACTTGGACTGACGATAAAGAGGATTCCTCATCGATGGAATGATATATTTCTCGGATTTTGTGCCGGGATGATGCTCACCGCTTCGCTTGAATGCCTGATTGTGCCGGCTGTCGATATGGCCGGTCCCTCGGGATGGTGGCAGCCATTGCTTGGCGTGCTGTTAGGCGTGTTGCTGATAGGAGTGCTTGACAAAGTCACTCCTCATCTTCATCATGTCACCGGTCTTGGAGCGAATGAATGCGAGGAGTATCATGGTCCGCATAACAGAAGCATCGACAGGATCCTGCTGTTTGTGATAGCGATAGCGATTCATAAGCTTCCGGAAGGACTGGCTGCCGGAGTAGTGTTCGACGGTGATGATATAGATAATGCGTACACAGTGGCCATAACGATTGCATTGCAGAACATTCCGGAAGGGATGGTGGTGGTCACGCCGTTGCTGATGATAGGGGTAAGGTTCACGAGAGTATTCTGTATAAGTCTTGTGGTGGCACTGATGGAAATTGTCGGTGTATTGTTCGGATATTTCATCGGAGACATATCCTCTGTATTTCTTCCGACGGTTACGGCCATTGCAGGAGGAGCGATGCTGTATGTGATAAGCGACGAGATGATACCGGAGACACATAGCCACGGCTTCGAGAAGCAGGCCACCTACTCCCTCGTAGCCGGCGTAATGTGCATGCTCTACATCCAGATGCTCATCTGACCCGGCCACTGATAGTTTGTAACGACCCACAATCGGTTTGAGCGAATCTGGCTGCCTGTTACAAACCCACAGTGACTCAAGCCCGCAGAGCCGGTGGCATAGAGCCGGTGGTACACACTTAGGTGAAATTTTTACGCATTTATTTGTTCTTATCCTTGAAAAGGTGTAATTCTCCGCAATATAAAACGGGAAAAACGGGGATAAAATTAAATGCAAGCAAATAAACGGATTAGCAAGAGGCTGTTTTTCCGCGAGTTGCCCGCAAATGGGGCGATTTTCTCAAAAAGTACACCTTTTGTACCCCGTTTCAAGAACATTCGGGATATGTTAAGTGGACGGAGTTTGGGGCGTTGTTCATTCCATAACCAAAATGGTTTCCGAATTTGGCTTTTCGGTAGTTGTAATAGTCGGCGGCGAAGCCGGAGAGGTCGGGAGTCTGAGCGCGAAAAGCCGGTAAAGCGACGAGGAATAGATTTCCTCGAAGCTGGGCGAGGTATTTCGGCGGAAGATACAAGCAGCCGGTCTGCCTTGTCGCGGAGGGCGTATGCCACTTCCACGCCGCCCAACACCGACCACCTCCAAATCCATGCGCCCCTCCGTCCCCTTCCGGCGAAACCGCCACAAAAAAAGCCCTTGCGGAGGAATTGCTCCACAAGGGCGTATGAGTTAGATTAATGATTCGTGGGGATTACTTCACCGCGATCTTCTTTACGTTCTTACCTTGGCGGACGATGTAGATGCCGGCGGAGAGGTTCTCCACACAGTCGCCCACCATCATGCCCTGAAGGGTGTAGACCTGTACGGGGAGGCTGGAATCGATAACGTCGGCGGAAATTTCCTCCACGCCCGTAGTTATGTCTTCTTTGATCGTAAACTCTGCCGTGGGGCCGTTTGCGTAGAGCGACTCGGCGATGATCTTGCAGGATTGGGTGGCCGTTTCTTCCTCGTTCCCCTCGGCCATTGCCATTATCTCACTGAGATCGGCGTGGATTGTCACCAAGCCGTTATGGTCTACTGTGGCGACGGCGGGGTTGGTGGAGCGCCAGAACACCTGCGGCAGCGTGACATCGCCCGGATAGAGCGTGGCGGTGAGCTGGAAAGTATCGCCCGCTTCGCCGATGGGAGACAAGGTGCCCGTTGTTTTGATTTCGGACGGTACGGTCATTACGTTTACATTGAATTTGGACCAGCAGGATTCGTTGGCGTCACTGTATGAGTCCGAAGCAGTCTCTCCCTGTACATAGAGTGTGCCGGTGTAGTTGCTGAATGTATTGTCGGTAGCAGTGGGAGGCGTTTGCGCCGTAATGCTTACGGTCTGTGCGGGGCAGAGGTCAAACGCCATCTCGCCGACAGTGGTGACTCTGTGACCCATGATGATTGAAGCGAGGTTTGTGTTGCCGTTGAAAGCGAAAGCCCCGATGGTCTCTACGGAAGGAGGAAGAATCACCTCTTTCAGCGCAGTGCAGCCGGCGAATGCTTCGTCACCGATGGCGGTGAGGCTATTGCCGAGAGTAAGGGAAGTCAGATATGTCGCGTCTTTGCATACACCGGCAGGAACCTCGGCAACAGTGTTGCCTACGGTAAGCGTCTCCAGATTCGAAACATTAAGGTTAAAACCTTCCATGTCGCGTTCCCATACGATATTCTTTAATGCCTTGAAAGCACCCTTGTTAATTTTAATGGGGTTGGATGAATACTGGAAATGAACGGTCGAAACATTTGTCGAACCTCCAAAAGCTTGATTTCCGATGCTTGTCACGGAGCCGGGAATTTCAACCGATGTCAGGGCGTTGCAGTCGGCGAAAGCATAAATGTCAATGTTTGTCACGGAGTTAGGAATTATGACCGATGTCAAACGGGTGCAGTAGCGGAAAACCGAGTCTCCGATGCTTGTCATGGAGTTGGGTATCTCTACCGATGTTAGGTTGTAACAGTAGGAGAAAGCCGAGCTTCCGATGCTTGTTACGGAGTTGGGTATCTCTACCGATGTCAGGCCGTAGCAATAGAAGAAAGCATAGGTTCCGATGCTTCTCACGGAATTGGGAATCACTAACGAGGTCAGACGGTAGCATGAGTAGAAAGCCGAGTTGCCGATGATTGTCACGGAGTTAGGGATTACAACCGATGTCAGGCCGGAGCAGCTGAAGAAAGCCCAGTTGCCGATGCTCTTCACTGAGTAGGGAATCACTACCGATGTCAGGCTAGTGCAGTCCGCGAAAGCATTGTCAGGCAGGGCTGTGACTTTTTCCCCCAATGTAAGGGTCTTGATTCCTGTAGAAATTGCACCACTCCCCGAATAAGTCCAATTGCGTCCGAGATAAAGATCCTCAACAGGACAGGAAGCCAAAGCATTATCACCAAAACTGATTACACTCTCACCTTCTTCCACCTTGAAAGATGTCAGGCCGGAGCAATTCTCGAAAGCAGTGTTAGCGATTGAGGATACTGAGCCGGGAATGGTCACCGATGTCAGATTTGAACATTGATAGAAGGCTGCAACGCCGATTGAGGAGACGGAGTTACCGATGGATACCGATGTCAGATTCGAACATTGGTAGAAGGCATTATTCCCGATTGAGGATACGGAGTTGGAAATCTCGACCGAGGTCAGGTCTGAGCACCAGTAGAAGGCATAGTCGCCGATCGAGGTGACGGACTCGGGGATGGTCACCGTTGTCAACCCCGAACATTCACTGAAGGCAAACATGCCGATCGAAGTGACGGAATACTCCATATCACCATCCTTTGCGGTTGCAGGAATTATTAGATTGCCGGAGACGTAATTACCTCCACTAAAAATGGAACCTCCCTTAGTCTCGCAGGTCTTGGCGTCTTCGTCCAGTACTGTGTAGGTCAGGGTCTGACCCTCGTACTCGTAGGTGAAGTCGCGGGCCTCATCTTCGAGGTCTTGGGCAATGACCGGCTGCGCGAGCAGCGCACCCAGCAGAGCAAGTAATGTTTTTTCACTGTTGCTTTTGGGGGTTGTTTGATTGATTATTTATTGAGGTTTGAGATATTCTTTTATTGTGGATAGAAAGTTTTAGATATGCAATGCGAAATCAGTCTTACAAATCGCTACCATGATTCCCTCTGATAACTGTGTTATTGTTGGTTTATTAACGAAGAAAAGCGCAGGAATCTTACCATTACCGTTCCTAGTCAAAGGCTCTCGCACTGCCCATCTGTGTAGAACGGCAACGTGTAGAGCCTACGCTTATATATGTAATACACTCCTGCTCTCTTCAGAAAGCAGGATATGGAATTACATACCTCGCGCATCTACCGCTGCTCCGCTCCTGACACAGATTTAAGAATTTGCGAGATTCTTGACTGTCCAAGAACAAGCGTTGATAAACGCTAATCTATATGTCCGCTTACCGCCCCAAGCCCATGACCGGACTCTACACAAACGGTCTGCGGCGCAAAGTTACAAAGAAATTTTTAGCTACACAATAAATTTTCGTATAGCTGTCAGCCTGACTGCCATTTTTAACATTTGGCGCCCTATTTAGACACATTTGAATCCGTTTGCGTCCCCGAATTTACGGATTAGACATTTCTTGCATCTCTCTTGTGGTGGCGCGTCATTCCATCATGCTGCCTGTGGCGGCCGAAATTTTTAGCGAAATCAACGGAGCGACCTCGTGATGAAGTCGCTCCACCTGCTATATTACGACTTGGCAAATAATATCATCTTGAGTTGTTGGTTTTCTTGTTGAGTCTTCATCACGGCATTGTCTGCACTCTTTGAGTGTATCAGCCACGCAGTAGAACAATTCAACCAACGAGTCTGAAAAATATCCATCGAGAATCACATCATTGATTTTCGTATGCCCGAAATTTTAGCTATTTTTGTGTGCAAAACTTCGAATTGAAGTTAGGGCGACAATAAAATATCCCGGTTAGAAGACAGCGTGCGGGAGTACTTTCCAACATCGGGAGTGGGTAAAAACAGGCAACTGACGGTAGTTAAAATTCCTAACGGGAGCCAAAAATTCAAAACCCGTTTGCCGTCGCTTTCCGTCAACTTCCACAAAAGTACACGATTAGTACCCGCGCACTCCCGAACCCCTCTGAAAATCACCGAGTTTGCCCAAATAAGAAAAAATATGTAAATTTGCCAAACCGAAAACCTTGAAAAGGTGCGAAAAACGCAATTTGTTAATCTTGAAAAGGTGTATTATACTATAAGAAGAAGTGCTAATACATTGAAATCAAGGTAAGAATGAAATTTATAGATAATTGTTGTAACTTGACAAACTGTAGTGGTTTTGTAGAAAATCAGCAATGACAATGAGCAGATATTTATACACTTTATTATTTATTCCTCTAATTTTTGTTCTCGGATGTGCAAGGGATGATGAGCCTAATGACATGTCATCTAATGCCGAATATTACGTAAAATATGAAGCAATAGTGGAGTCCGTTTATATAGGTAATAGCATAAAGTATACCGTCAACACAGATAAAGGTTTATATACATTTACGACTGGAAAAACCTTTTCGCAAACATTCGGACCTTTTAACAAAGGATTTCGCGCCTCAATAACAGCCGATGCAAGCAGTTGGAATCAAGCAAAATGTGATGTGAGAATATATGTTTGTAGAGGGAGTGAGCCTTTTGCTCTTAAAGCAAATAATTATGGAGATAAGAAAGCGTCTGTGTCTTATACAATAGATTATTAGAGTCTACAAATATAGATACGAAGGTAATGTTCGTTGTCCCTCGATGCGGAGCATCGGGTTTCCTTAGCTTTACGGCGTTCGCGCAGCCGGACTCAGGGGAGGTGTCGGCAATGTGCGCGGTCGCGAAGCTATGGAACCCCAACGCTCCGCGTTGAGGGCTGCCTGGTCCGAAGAACTAAATTTGTTATATATTTGTACTCAATTAATAAACTATCCTATGGCAAGACACATAAAAGAAACTCCAATTCTTTTCGGCAGTGATGCCCGTCGATTCGAAGAGCGTATGCAAAATCCTCCGAAGGTTTCCTCGGAAAAACGTGCGCAAATCAGGCGTTCCTATGAAACCGTCATAAAAATGATGGTCAACTGATTAGGGCGCGAGAGGAATTTCAGAATAAATGCAAAGTTCGTCGCCTTAACATCGGCGATACTGTCATAACGTTTGATTGTAATGATGAGGATTTAAACGATTTTTTGTTGAATGAAGCAAATCTTTATCGTAATGCTTTATTGTCAGTGACTTATGTTGTGGAAGACAGGGATACAGATGAAGTGTTGGCATATTTCAGCCTATCAAACGACAAGATCTCAATCTCTGACTTCGAAAGCAAAACGGAGTTTAACCGGTTTCGAAAGCACAAATTTGTTAATGAGAAAAGATTGCGCAGTTATCCGGCAATAAAGATTGGAAGATTAGCAATTGCAAAACCCGCGCAGCATCAATCAATAGGAACATAGCTTCTTGAATTTATTGAGGATTATTTTATCATAGACAATACATTGCCAATTTTTCAGCACAATCGGCTGCGACCCGCAAGGCATCGCAGCCGATTTCGTATTGGTACAATGATTTGTCAAAACCTCATAATTATGTGGCGACCCTCTCCTCGTCCAGCTAAAAGTTTTCCCGGAGTTCTATAACATGTTTTACAACATGTTTGCTGATTTTTAACCTTTTGGATTTGGCTAATTGGGATATTAGCAGTACCTTTGCAAAACCTAAAACAATCTTATTTTACCTTAAGATTTTACCTGTATAAACTGATTATAAAAAGGTGTGACCGCGAGGTCACACCTTTTTATACAAATATGTGTTTGTGCAATAATTACAGATAATCACCGCTGTTTTCGTTCCTCCTGCTTCTTAAGCAGGATATGGAGCACTACTATCATCGCCAACTCAATCAGGGAGACGGAGACAAGACGCATCCATTCTCCTCCGCGGATAAGGTCGGCTCCGAATATGATGGTCATCGCGAGAAGATAGATGAACAGAAGACCTGGCAGCCAGATTGACTTGCGTAGTTTCTTATTGTTTCCGGGCATGGCGTGAGTGTCGTTTTTTAGGAGTTTTCTTTACAGGTGCCGGAGCGGCTTCGGGGGCCGGCTCCTCTGTTGGTAGCTGTTGCTGCGCCTGTTGTTGCTGCTGTCGCAGCTCCAGGGCATGGATGCGCGCTTGCTCGGCATGCTCCTCCTGAATCCTTGCGAGTTCCACAAGGTCGGTCAGATACGGCGAGCCGGCAGGGTCGAATCCCTCGGTACGGAGCCTCTCATATATTTCGATGCAAGAGAGGGCATCGAGGGCTGCGTAGTCGCACTGGTGCGCGGTCAGTTCACTCGCCTCCCAGTTGGTGAGCCTCTGTCCCTTGGATATGCGTTTCCCGAATAGCACCGCGTAGATGCGCGAAAGGGAATTGTCGACTATTCCGAAATCCTTGACGAAGTTCTGGAGGTCGATGAAACCCTCCGGATTGAGGTCATACACTTTCCTGAGGTTACGGAAGTCATCATGGATCGAGACCCCCACCTTGAGAAGAGAGGGATTCTCAAGAATCTCCTGAATAGGTTTGGGAAGCCCGATACGGTTCAGCCGGATAAGGAAGCAGATGTCGCGTGTGGAAAGCTGGAGCAGGGCCACGTTGTAGGTGGCGCCACGCTTGAAGCTCGGTTTGGTCTCTGTGTCGAAACCGATGATATCGGCGTTACGGAGAACCTCGGCGGCTTTCCCCGCATCCTCCTCCGAATCCACCACGAAGGCTTTACCGGTATAGGCGGCAGCGGGAAGGTCAGCCAACTGCTGCTTGGAGATAGTTACTCCATAACCTTCCTGAATGTTCAGATCCTTATAATTTAGAGCACAATCCTGCATATCGGCTTCTCTCGGTCAATGATTCGACATCTCCATGAAGAGAGTGTCCGGGAAATGGTTCCTCAGCCATCCCCTGATATAATTACGTGTATCTTCGGCAATTATTTTATCCTTGTCGAAATAGGGGTTATAGATCACCGCGAACAGATCGATTCCGGCATCGCTGATGGCCCGGAGGGAAAGCAACGTATGGTTGATGGATCCAAGTTTGCCGTTTGTCACCAGCACGGCTGATATATTGCGCTCGCGGATATAGTCAATGGTGAGGTAGTCTCCCTTGATCGGGACCATCAGGCCACCGGCTCCTTCCACTATTACAGTGTCGTATTCGGCAAGCAGGGTCTTGGTGGCCTGGTCCACGATACCGAGGTCGATCTCTACGCCGTCAATGCGTGCGGCCAGTTCCGGCGAAGCGGGATATGACATGATGATGGGCGCTGTTATGTGCAGCAGATCGGCGGGAAGCAGACCCGTGCCCATGATCTTGCGGTGGACCTGGATGTCCTCGCTGAACTCCCTGTTGCCGGTCTGGATGAATTTCTGGGTGATGACTTTTCGGTTGTCTGCCGCTATCTTGTTGGCGAGCCAGCCGGTGGCGTAGCTCTTGCCGGCGTCGGTGTCGGTGCCTGTTACGAATAGTTTGGAAGGCCAGTGCATTTTTCTTAATTAGTAATCGGGGGAATTAGTAATTAGTAATTGAGGGGAGGAGGACGATATAATGGGGATAATTTTGAGAAAGGAACGCCCTCATGGAGGGCATTCCTTTCTTAAGAAGCTTTGTCAAAAATTGAATTCGGCAGAGCCTCTGCGGGGTTTACCATGCGAACATGGGGTAGGAGTTCATCAGTTCGTTGACCTCGGCGCGAACGGTTGCGATTGTCTCGGGATCATCGGCGTTGGTAAGTACGCGGTCGATGAAGTCGGCGATCGTCTCCATAAGCTGCTCGTTGGCGCCACGGGTAGTGATGGCGGCGGTACCGAAGCGGAGACCGCTGGTGAGGAACGGGCTGCGGCTGTCGTAGGGCACCATGTTCTTGTTGGCGGTGATGTCAGCCTCCACGAGCACTCGCTCTGCCTTCTTACCGCTCATGTCGGGGAATTTGGTGCGGAGATCCACGAGCATGCAGTGGTTGTCCGTACCGTCGGAGATGATCTTATAGCCGCGGTCAATGAGGGCGTTGGCGAGCGCGTTGGCGTTCTTCTTCACCTGGATTGCATACTCTTTCCATTCGGGCTGGAGAGCCTCGCCGAAAGCGACGGCCTTGGCGGCGATGACATGCTCGAGCGGACCTCCCTGTACTCCGGGGAATACTGCGGAGTCGAGCAGGGCCGACATCTTCTTGATCTCACCCTTCGGAGTCTTCTTGCCCCAGGGATTGTCGAAGTCCTTACCCATGAGGATGAGACCGCCGCGCGGACCGCGGAGGGTCTTGTGGGTAGTGGTGGTGACGATGTGGGCGTGCTTCACAGGATTCTCGAGAAGACCTGCGGCGATGAGGCCTGCGGGGTGAGCCATGTCGACCATGAAGATGGCGCCGATCTCATCGGCGAGTTTGCGGATGCGGGCGTAGTCCCATTCGCGGCTGTATGCGCTGGCTCCGGCGATGATGAGCTTCGGACGCTCCGCGCGTGCCTTCTCCTCCATCTCCTCGTAGTTCACGCGACCGGTCTCTGCGTCTACGGTGTAACTGATCGGGTGGAACATAAGGCCCGAGAAGTTCACAGGGCTGCCGTGGCTGAGGTGACCGCCGTGGCTGAGGTCCATACCCATGAACTTGTCGCCGGGCTGGAGAACGGCCATGAACACGGCCATGTTGGCCTGTGCGCCGCTGTGGGGCTGTACGTTGGCCCACTCTGCGCCGAAGAGTTTCTTGGCGCGCTCGATGGCGAGGTTCTCGGCCTCGTCAACAACCTGGCAGCCGCCATAGTAGCGCTTCGCGGGATAACCCTCGGCATACTTGTTGGTAAGGCATGAGCCCATGGCGCGCATCACCTCGTCGCTTACGAAGTTCTCGCTGGCGATCAGCTCGATTCCGCGACGCTGACGGAGATGTTCGCGGTCGATAATCTCAAAGATTTCGTTGTCTCTTTTCATTGATATTATATTAAGGATTAGTTGATTCGTTTATATTCATCAGTGCCGGAGGAACGGAATTCCGCCGGGAGGAAGTTATCCTCCGAAGTTGTCGTAATGTATCGACGACGGCTCGACTCCGAGGTTGTAGAGCATGTTGTTCACCGCGTTGCTCATCGGGCCCGGACCGCACATGTAGTACTCGATATCCTCCGGAGCCTCGTGGTCCTTCAGATAGGTTTTGTACATCACGTCATGGACGAATCCGGCTGTATACTTCACGCCGGCCGCGTCGGCCGCCGGGTCGGGACGGTCGAGGGCGAGATGGAACTTGAAGTTGGGGAAATCCTTCTCAAGCTGCAGGAAGTCCTGGAGGTAGAACACCTCGTTGAGGGCTCTCGCTCCGTAGAAGTAGCTCATCTTGCGGTCGGTGGTGTGGAGAGTCTTGGTCATCCACATGATCTGGGCGCGGAGGGGAGCCATGCCGGCGCCGCCGCCCACCCATATCATCTCCGCCTTGGAGTCGACGATGGGATGGAAATCTCCGTAGGGGCCGCTCATCATCACCTTGTCGCCCGGCTTGAGCGAGAAGATGTAGGAGGAGGCGATTCCCGCCGGTACATCCTGGAAACCTACCTGAGGCTTCGGCTTGAACGGGGGAGTGGCGATGCGGACCGTAAGCATGATGCGGTCTCCCTCCTCGGGATAGTTGGCCATGGAGTAAGCGCGGACGGTCTCCTCGTCGTTGCGGGCGGTGAGGCCGAAAAGACCGAATTTCTCCCATGCCGGCAGATATTCCTCGCCGATGAGGTTCTTGTCGATGTCCTTGTCGTAGCTCATCGAGTATTTCGGGATGCGGATCTGCGCGTAGCTTCCGGGGATGAAGTTCATGTGCTCTCCCTCGGGGAGGCGTACGATGAATTCCTTGATGAATGTTGCGACATTCTTGTTGGAGATAACTTCGCATTCCCATTCCTTGACATCGAGCGCCGATTCCGACACCTTGATGTCGAGGTCGTTCTTCACTTTCACCTGGCATCCGAGGCGCCAATGGTCCTTAACCTCCTTGCGGGAGAAATGCACGGCCTCGGTGGGGAGGATCTCGCCTCCGCCCGAGAGCACCTGGACCTTGCACTGTCCGCAGCTTCCCTTGCCGCCGCATGCCGACGACAGATGGATGCCGTTCTCGCCGAGGGTGGCGAGCAGGCTCTTGCCGGCCTGGGCATGGAGGAGTTTGCTGCCGTCGTTGATCGATATGGCCACTTCTCCCGAGTTTACCAGATAATGCTTGGCGAGAAGCAGTACCAGAGTGAGCAGAAGCACTATGGAGAGGAATATCAGCGTGGCGACAGCCACGTTATTCCATTGAATCACATTTAATATCATTAAAGATTGCATGATCTTGGTCGGTTACAGTTTGATTCCGAGGAAACTCATGAAGGCTATGCCCATGAGTCCGGTGATTATGAAAGTGATTCCGATTCCGCGCAGGGGCTTGGGCACCTGGCTGTAGCTGAGCCGTTCGCGGATGGCGGCGAGACCGGTGATGGCGAGGAGCCATCCGATTCCGGAGCCGGCGCCGTAGACGGTGGCAGTCCAGGCGTTGTCGAACTCACGCTGCTGCATGAAGAGGACCGCGCCGAGGATAGCGCAGTTCACTGCTATCAGCGGCAGGAAGATTCCCAAAGAGTTGTAGAGAGCCGGAGCATATTTCTCGATAACCATCTCCAGGATCTGTACAAGCGCGGCGATCACCGCGATGAACATGATCAGTCCGAGGAACGATAGGTCGGTCGAGGCATATTCCTCGCCGAGCCAGCTGAGTGCTCCAGGCATGAGGATATACTGGTTGATGCACCAGGTGATGGGAAGCGAGATCATGAGCACGAAACTGACCGCCACGCCGAGACCGAATGCCGTTTTTACGTTTTTGGATACCGCCAGGAATGAGCACATTCCGAGGAAGTAGGCGAATATCATGTTGTCGATGAAAATCGACCTGATGAACAGATTTAGATTCTCCATTTCTTACGATGTTTAGCGGTTATTCCTGAAGGTCCTTGTTGTAGCTGCGGTGTACCCAGATGATGCATGCCACCACGATGAGGGCCATCGGCGGGAGTATCATCAGGCCGTTGTTCATATATCCGGCGTCGTACCATGACTGGGGGAATATCTGGTAACCGAGGAGCGTTCCGCTGCCGAAGAGCTCGCGGAAGAATCCCACGATTATCAGGATCACGCCGTAACCGATGCCGTTGCCTATACCGTCGAGGAACGACGGCCAGGGGCGGTTGTTGAGTGCGAATGCCTCGAGGCGTCCCATTATGATACAGTTGGTGATGATCAGTCCGATGAAGACGGAGAGGGCTTTGCTCACCTCATAGTTCCATGCCTTGAGCACCTGGTCGACTACCACCACGAGGGCGGCCACCACCACGAGCTGTACAATGATTCGGATGGACTGAGGGATGGTGTTGCGCATCAGCGATATTATCACATTCGCCAGGGCGCACACTGCGGTCACCGAGACTGCCATAACCAGGGCAGGCTCGAGTTTCGACGTTACCGCGAGCGCCGAGCAGATTCCGAGCACCTGGACAAGAATCGGGTTGTCCTTCGATATCGGATTTATAAGCGGGAGGAATGTTTTCTTCAGATTCATTTGTCAGCTTCCTTTCCTTTTGAGAGTTTGTTGAAGAAGGCGGTATAAGGTTCCAGCGAGTTGTAGAGCATCTTCTGCACGCCCTGGCTGGTGATAGTGCCGCCGCTCACGGCATGCACCCAGGCCGAGCCGTCGGAAGGCTCCTGGCCGTTCTTCACCACCTTGATTCCCTGAAAAGCGCCGTCGGAGGCAAAGATGTCCTTGCCCTCGAACTGGTCGCGGAACGTAGGTTTCTCGATCTCGGCGCCGAGTCCCGGAGTCTCGCCCTGATGTGCGAAATAGGCTCCGTAGACGGTGTCGCCGTTGTCATCGAAGGCCATGTATCCCCAGATAGGTCCCCAGAGACCGGCTCCGTAGACCGGTATGATATATTTCTGACCCTTGTCGGTGGAGCATACGAAGACCGGAAGGAGACGCTCCGAGATGTCGCTCTTCTTCACTTCGTTGGCCACGTTCACGTCGAATGCCTTCACTCCGTTGTCGACGCGGTCCCCTTTGGAGTTTACGATATAGGAGTCGGTGATATGGCTGCTGTAGAGGTCGGCCACGCTCTCGCCGGGAGCCGGAGAGATGAGGGCCGCGGCCAGGATCTGTCGCTTGGTGTCGTTCTCGATGTTTTCAACCTGTTGCGGGCGCAGTGCCTGATAGACCACTGATAGGAGCACTCCCACCACTGCCACCAGCACCACTGCGTAAATCACGGTATATGTATTGCTTTGTCGGTTCATAGCGTTGTGAGGTTAGGAGTTCTTTACTGTCATTCGTTTCATGCGGCGGCGGATGTTGCTGTTGACCACGCACCAGTCGATCAGCGGCGCGAAGCAGTTCATCAGCAGTACCGACAGCATGGCACCCTCGGGGTATCCGGTGTTGTAGCAGCGGATGATTATGGCTATTGCGCCGATGAGGAATCCGTAGATGTATTTACCGATTGTGGTTCGGCATGCCGTCACAGGGTCGGTGGCCATGAAGACGATGGCGAACATGAAGCCTCCGAAGCATATCTGTGTGATCGGGTCGAGATACGACACCGGATAGAGCGGCGAGGCCCAGTTGTGGGCCACCACCGACATCAGCAGTCCGCCGCAGAGCGCCGACACTATGATGCGCCAGTTGGCTATTCCGGTGAGCAGCAGGATCGCGGCTCCTATCAGGATGCAGAGCGTGGAGGTCTCACCCCATGAGCCGGGGTAGTAACCCATGAATATGTCGCCGAAACTGAGAGGGTCGCCCAGGATGTTGGTGACTGCCGCGCCGGGTTCGGTGCTCGAGGCGATCTGTCCGAGAGGTGTGGCTCCCGAATAACCGTCGACAGCCTTCTCGCCGCCGAGGCTGACAAACACGTTGTCGCCGCTCATCTTCGAGGGATAGCTGAAGAAGAGGAACGCGCGGGTCACGAGGGCCACGTTGAGGAAGTTGTAGCCCGTGCCGCCGAACACCTCCTTGGCGAATATCACCGCGAAAGCCACGGCCACGGCCAGCATCCACCAGGGGGTGTCGACCGGACAGATCATCGGAATCAATATACCGGAAACAAGGAATCCCTCCTGGATCTCATGCCCGCGTATCTGGGCCACGATGAACTCTATGCCGAGTCCCACTATGTAAGCCGTCAGTATCTGGGGCAGCACTGCCCAGAACCCATAGAAGAAGAGACTGAAAAACTCTCTCGACGGATTGCCGGTGGCCATGAAATGCTGCAGTCCTATGTTCCACATTCCGAACAGGCAGCAGGGGAGCAGCGCGATCACCACCGTGATCATGGTCCGCTTCGAGTCGTTGCTGTCGTGGATATGCACGCCGGAGCGGGATGTCTCGTTCGGTGTGTACAGGAATGTATAGAAGCCGTCGAACACGGAGTGGAGCTTGCTGAACCGTCCTCCCTTCTCGAACTGCGGCTTTATACTGTCTATTTTCTTTTTTAATCCTTTCACGTCGTTGGTTTGTTTTGTGTTACAGCGTTTCCTTGCGTAGATAGTCCAGACCGTCGCGCACGACCTTCTGGAGCTCTATCTTGGATGTGTCTACAAATTCAGGAAGGGCGAAATCCTCCGGAGCCACCTCGTAGATGCCGAGCTGTTCCATCTTCTCGATGTCCTTGGCCATGATGGCCTTGAGCAGGTACTCGGGATAGATGTCGAACGGGAACACCTTGTCGTACTCTCCGCTCATGATCATGGCGCGGTGGCCACCCTTGATGCGGGCGTCGAACCGGTAGGGTTTGCCGAGATTGTTGAGGAATCCGGGGAATGTGCGTTTCACGCTATACTTCGAGGGGGCCATCGAGGCCCATCCCATGAACTCGTCGGCATGGTCTCCCTCGTCGATCGCGGTGATCTGCCGGTAGGGATAGCGGAGGAAACCCTTCTCCACCGATACTTTCTCTCCGGTGAGGGCGTTGCCGGAGATCACGCGGACGTGTCCCCCATTTTTCACGAGCTGCCCCGCGAGCAGGGTCGACAGTTTCGCGCCCGCCACGGTCTTCACCTTGTGCGGGTCGGCCATGTCGGGACCTGTCAGCGCCACGACGGTGGAGTAGTCGATCCGGGACTCGGTCACGAGTCTGCCTATGCGGGCTGCCGTGACTATATCGAGAGTCCAGACGCTCTCACCTTTGTTCACCGGTGAGATCGCCGCAATCTGCGGTCCCGTATTTCCTGCCGGATGCGGGCCTTCCACGCTGTATACCTCGGCATACTGCGAGCTGATTCCGGAACCTGCGGGAACGGACAGGTAGACTTTGCCGGAAGTCAGCGGGGCGAGGGCCTTGATGCCCGCGTCATAATGACGGGCTACCTCCTCCGACATCAGCGATGGCGCGAGCGGCGCGGTGTCGAAGGCAGTGATGAAGATGTCGCGGGGCACAGCATCGGCGAACGGCACGCTGTCGAACGGACGTTGCCGCATAAGCGCGAACATGCCGGAGCGTTTCAGGAGTTTCAGGATATCATCCTTCACATCGGAAAAATCCGCCTGGGTCTGTTCTCCGTTTCGCTCCACCGAAACAAATTCAATCTTACGGCGTTCTCCGCGACGGATTTCGGCCACGGTGCCGGCCACGGGCGATACGAGTTTGATTTCCTCGTCCTCTTTGGCGTAAAGCAGCGGGTCTCCTATCCGTACGGCATCGCCGGCCTTGACGCCGACTTTCCAGGTATATCCCGGAAAGTCATCCGGCACTACGGCGAACAGAGATGTGGAGCTGTCAACGGTGACAGAGTCTGAGGCCGCGCCGGGCAACGGTATGTCGAGCCCTTTTTTAATCTTAATCTTATTGACCATAGTTCTGATCAAAATTGTTATGTTGTTTTCTTATCAGCTAATCATGGACCCCGCCCAATGATTTGGGGAGGGGTGTTTATAGATTTCAGGTTAAATATATCTAATATTCCGCAAAATTAACAAAAATTGCAAACTGTGCAAAATAAAAAGCCGGGCACAAGGCCCGGTTTCACGAAATTTATGGAAAAATTTCCATAATCGCCGATTTTATCCTCCAAAGGGTACGCGCCCGGGCCGGCAGGCTGGCCTCCGGGTCGCGTACCGCGCTCCTCATCACTTTGTCTTCTTACTTAACAACTCGTCATTATGCCTTCTGACTTGTCAGAACCCCGTCACCTTTCCCATGAAGAGGATGGTTCCCGTGGATGTCTCCCTGATCACATAGAGGAAGGGACGGTTGAAGTTCATCTCTATTGTCTCGGACAGATCCGGACCGGGGGATGTTTCCATATCAACTGCGGTCGCTGCGGCGGCCTCCACTCCCTGCTCGTCGACCTTGATGTTGACAGCCTGAAGGATTTTCTTTATGAATGCGTCCTGTCCCTCGACCATGGCGTCGAAGCCGCGCATGAATGCGTTTCCGAGTCCGAGACTCCTGACCACTTCTGTCATGTCATTGTCAGTCCCCGTCTGGAACTTCGGTAAGGAGAGGAGCACGTGCGCGCTCTGGCCGGAACGCATCAGCTCCGTCAGTTCCTTGAACTCCCCGTACGTCACGCTGCGGAGGAATTCCCCGAATCCGTTCTCCAGAGTCGGAAGCATCGCTACAAACTCGAAGTTGCCGCTGCCGAACGGCAGCGAGACGGCCTCCACGCGGTCGGTCTTCGCGTGACTCATCCGTCTGTCGGCATGCATGAACGTCGCCTTGGAACGTGAACCGACGAGATTGCGGAAATCACCCTCGCGGTTCGCATCCTTGTCGAACTCGGTCGCCCACATTCCCTTGAAGTAAGTGGCATTGATGAGGAATATGGCGGTGTCGTACAGCGGTTCTTTAAGGAATTCGGGAATCATGCCGCCGGTGTAGTTGTCGACCCACTTGTTGATGCATCCCATCCCTTTCTCGCCGTTGGGGTCGACGGCGATGTCTTCGGAAGAATAGACGTTGGCCAATGCGTCGGAGAAGGGTTTCATCACTTTCAGGTCAGGCTTATGCCAGAAGGAGTTGGCGAAGCGGCACAGGGTGCGTCCGTCGAGCTTCGGCAGTTCGGTCAGCATTATGCGGCAGTAGTCGTTCAGCCGCGCGATGTCGGCTGTGGCGGGGTCGAGGCCGAGGACGCGGAGCACGTCGTCGCGCGACTCTCCTGAGTCACCGTTGGCCACCATCGCCATGGCGATCGCCATGCTGGCCGGCGATACGGCCGAATTCCCATCATCAAGCTTCATCGCCTCGCGGAAGAAGTCGAACGAGAACCCGCCGGTCCTGTCGACCACGGCTTTGGTATCCTCGCCCATCGTGATTGAGCGGAAAGGTGTCTCTTTCCAGCTCGGCTCGTCGTACTTGTGCAGTGTCATCCCGTCCTCCGGAGCGTCGGAGGAGCAGCTGGTGCTCATTGCCATTAGCGCAATGACGCTGAGAAAATAATAGATTCTTTTCATAATCTTGATTTGTTTGTTGTTTTAATTGAATTGCTTGAGGGAGAGGTTTCGAGGTTTAAATGATGTACTGTCCGGTTCTTGTTGTCTTATTTAGATTATGCCTGTTCCTGCGCCGACAGTTTCGCGCGTTAAATATAGTGTCCCTTGCCTCGATAGGAGGAAGCTTCAATAAGTGGCATTCACTGCAACAGAATATCGGTCTCGTAGTAGTCGATGTCGTCAAGGCTGATTGTGAGCGTGTAGATGCCGGTCATGGTTTCCGGTATATGCACTGTCGGACTGTCGGGAGTCGCGAATTCCTCGTATTCCACAATGTTGCCATGGCCCACCATCACACGCGCGTATTCCGAATAGTCGGGAAAGAGCACCGTTAGGTCCCTGCCATCCTTTTCCAAGGTCAGTATGTCATCGCCCGGAACTCGATGCTGCCCAGGATTTCTTGACCGGCTCTTCCTAACTGATATGAAAATCGGAGTATGGGAAGGGGAGGCCGCCGCGCATACGTCCGGCATCGCTGTAAGGAACAGAGCAAGCATCAACAGCAAGGTTCTTAAGATAAATTTTGGTTTCTTCATATATTTTTAGAATATTGCTGTCCGGTAAAACTTTGACATGATAGGAAATGGACTATTTTTATCTCATACAGCATGAAACAGACTCGTATAGATGTCTTTTAAGGGCTTTTTGATGCTTAATGCTACCAATTTCACATCGCCTCAAATGACAAGCCCTTTTTCGTAAAACAGGTGTAACTTATTATATTTGTAGAGAATATATGATTTTGTCTTTTTTTACCGGACAGCAATATTTTTAGAATTTGATTCCGGATGCAAAGTTATGGAGCACAAACCGCATTTCCAAGAAAAAACCGCTGGGCGCAGCTAAGTCGGTATCTATCATGAAATCACCATGATAGGAGGGATGTGCCAAATAAATTGTTTGGCACATCCCTCCTATCTTTCTTATTATCTAACAATTGCGTGCGTGAGAGCGACAGGCGCTTTTATTGCATGAATATCTTATAAATTGCGGTTTTTCGCCCGCCGGCATGTGGTGCCGGACGCACGCGCCTGTCTTCAGGCAACCTCAGCATGGACCGTTAAGGATGTCGGCGAGGTCTTCGCCTCCAGGGGTCTGGAGGAGATGGCGCTTCAGCCGCTTCCTTCTGGAGTAGACCGCGCCGTCAGTCGTGGCGTCGAGCATTATCTTCTGTACGGAGGCCTTCACGCCTAGGCCTGACATTACGAATATCAGGTACGTCGTGCGGTCGGTTTCCGACGCCGCCTTCCTGAACCGGGCGAGGATTCCGGGATATTCCCGTTCGAACGCTTTCTCCAGCTCCGCCACTGCACTGTCGTTCAGTCTCATCAGCTGATGGAGTTCCTTGAGGAAGTCCTTTTTACTGAATTTCTGAGGTGTCCCCTTCTCGGCCTTGATTATGAGAGTCTCTATTTCCTCGTATTGTCTTGACAGCAGCTTGCGCAGCACATCGGGGGAAGAGCCCGGTCCGGGTTTCGCGCCGGAGCAGTCGGATGTGTGTTCCTGCACCTGCCGCAGCGACTCCCTAAGTTCGAGAATGGTGTTCCTGAATGATTCCCTCTCCCGGGCATTTCTGATTCGGACTATGACGATGACCGAAACCATGATGCAGAGAATCAACACCGCCGCCATGGCGAACAATGCCGCCGCGAGCCTCGATGACCGCAGACTCTCCTGAGTCAGCATGTTCTTTGTCTCAAGATATTCGGTCTCGGAGATGGAGGCGTTGGCCTTCAGCCGTTCGATGGATATGCTGTCCATTGCATGGATCAGTTGCTTATACTTGTCGGCGACGGACGCATTTCCGACTTCCGAACAGAGGATGTCCAGCTCGAGTTTCTGCGGACTGTCCGCTCCCGAAGCATCCAGTTTCGATTTCAGTGCATACCCGGCCTCGACGTTTCCCGACATTATCAATGAAATGGCAAGATAGACGGAATCCTCATGCGTGGCGTATCTGCCGTTAACAAGTCTCCGGAGACTCCCGACAGCTGAACTGTATTCCCCTTTGGCATAATAAGCCGGCCCGAGAATCCCGTCGGCATCCATCAGAAGTTCCGGATTTTTCTCGGCAATTTTGAGGATTCTCTTTCCTACGGATATCGCGGAATCATGCATCACATTGTTGATATAAGCCGCCCCTATCTCATAAAGAGCGTAGTTGGCAATTGATTCATAACCGGCCTTCGTGAACAGAGCCCATGCAGCTTTCGCACTCCTCAGGTCTTCAGTGATCTGGGATGTCTCCTTATAGACACCTGACAGGTCCCGCTCGCACATTGCCTCGCGGAACATATCACCTTCGCTCCTCGCCATATCCCGCGCATTCAGCAGTTCCTTGATGGCATCCCGGTAACCGCCTTTGTTCATCAGCCGCACCCCGTTGTAATAGACAGTGAGCAACGGCAAGGTACCGGTCTTTCCTCCATATTCGCGGACAGCCATATCCATAAGGGAATCGGACAATTCCTTTTCTCCGGTTTTATACTCAGCCACGGTTCGCAACAGCGCATGTCGGGCGCGGGCCGCTTTTGATTTCAGATCGGACTCCGGAATAGAGCTGATGATTGACAGTGCATCCTCAGGACTGTACTTGGCTCCGACGGAATCCGGCTGTTCAGTCATAAGGGACTGAGCCCGGTCAAGGGCGCGGTCGGCTGAGCTCTGCCCGCAACCGCCGAGCGGCAGCATGAACATCAGCGGAATCGACAGGACCGCCGCTGCCATAACGCGAAAAGCTATCCCTCTAAATCTCCGTTTCAGGTCGCAATAGCCGGCTGTATTGAGGATATGTCTACCGAAGCACTTCATTTACCCAGACTCATAAGTTATTGTGTCGTTTCTCTCATTCCTTACACAAAATTAACTGTTCTCGAGCAATTTCCCAAATTAAAAAACAAAATTAGCGGAAGTACGCACCCGGGCCGGCAGACTGGCCTGAGGGGCGCACGTAGTGCATGTCGGTTCTGTATGATTAAGGCGTCTATGCTTCATTCCGTACATGATGTTACTGCTGTGATCGACAATGTGTCATCGGCACGGCAAAGTTAACAGTTTCCGATGGATTTTACAAATCAAAAGTCTCCTCAACGCACCCACAATGCGGAACGTCGGGTTTCCATAGCTTCGCGACCCCGATGCTCCCGCATCGAGGTGTATTGCGAATTCTATGGTGCTAATTCCAACGAGTAATCGCCTTCGTACAATCGAGATATTTCAGCTTCAATCTGAGGAATCGTTATAATGCCTTTCTCCAGCATACCTCTATTGATAAGCAGGTATATGGAATTGTTTATATCGTATGCTTGCGCGAAGGTTTCCTTGCCAAATATAGATAGCATCATCCGACGGTAAAATCTAAACCTCTTGTTTGGCGTAGTTTGGTTATTGGTAATGTTTAGTACATGACAAAAATTGAAATTATGCTGTTAAACATCTAAATTTCAGACG
>CAJUBC010000010.1 GCA_910584545.1 uncultured Muribaculaceae bacterium
AGAACTTCTGGATTGTCAAGCCTTCCACCGGTGAGCGGATACGTGCATGGTGGCTCTTCAATGACCTCAGGGTCGGGCAGGAGAAATTCTACTATAAGATCTTCCTTCACAAGGGTGAATATGTCTATCTTGCTGGGAGCCGGATAAAGAATTCCGATGGAATTCCCGAATTGCAGATTCTCATATGCTTCAACCGTCCCGAAGGCGCTGTCACGACCTATAAGAAACGGTGGGAGATCGAGACGGTTTTCAAGGCCATGAAATCCTCCGGATTCAACATCGAGGACACCCACATGCGCGACACGGAACGAATCGCAAGACTTGTTGCGATGGTGTGTATGGCTCTTGTATGGGCGTATCTCGTTGGTGAACATAAAGATATAAATATTAAACCGATAAGAATCCTGAAACATGGAAGAAAGGCAAAGTCACTGGTCAAGTATGGTTTGGAAGAGATTGCGACCATACTCCTGCGCCCGACTTATACCCCAAAATTCGATGTTTTCAAATTTTTGTCATGTACTTAGAACGAGAATAATTCATTTTTTTGTTGTGACAGTGTAGTTTTCTCTAAAACAGGTACGTAATAAGTAAGGATGAACATCTGACTACCTGCCCTCCTACAGGGCATTGATTCCAGGATAACCAATCATTATTCAACCTGATTGGAATAGATAGCCTCAGCCGATGGACTCCCGTATTCGAGGATGTAGACCGGCGTGGGTCCGGCATCGGTAACTTTCTCACCGTCGCCTTGAGAAGTAATCTGTACGAATATGTTCAATGTACCCCCTTCTTTCCATAGATTCTTATCAATTGTCGGTTCCCAGGCATCGACTGAGAAGTCTGTCAGGTCTGTCACCTGCCATTCATCTCCGTCAATGCTCCGAGAAGCTAATGATACCCTCGAACCTCTTTCCAGATCCCGGAAGATGAAATAGACAGTGTTGCTGTCTGCCACTACCTGAGGTCTCGATATCGGTATCATTTTCGTTCCTCCCCCCGACAGAGAGAAGGGTAGGCTGCGTTGCGCTACCTGCTCCATCTTCCATCCACCGTCGGTACGACTCACAAGTCTGTACTGAGGAATATGGCTGTCAGAAGCTCTCCAATATGTTGCGATCATCGGCCGGCCTGAGGCATCTGTCGTCATCGAAGTCTGATTAATAAGTTCAGAATTCCGGGGGATATGCCAGGCGTATTCCGCTGTCTTCATCGTGATGGGAAGCGCGTACGCTGTTCCGTCGCTTTTCTTCCAGGTCTTGCCTCCATCGTCCGAGACTGCGTAAGCGAGGTCATGGTTCGTCTCAACGAGCCATGTTTCGCGCCATACCCATGAGAGATGTATCCTGCCGTCGGGCGATGTACACATCTGCCAATAGGCGTTGCGCTTTCCCTCTCCGTCGATGAGGATGTCGTGGATCCTTTTCCAGTGTCCGGATTCAATGTCATATCGGTTAAGCACCATGTTGCCGCTTCCCGATTCTCCGTCCCTGTACGCGAAAATAAGGTCTCCTCCTGGGAGGGAGTGGAATTCCGGATAGGTCACGTTAGTCTCGTTCCGGCCAATCATTGACTCGAGTTCTCCGAATGCGAGTGAGTCGGGAGCCACGCTTCTCACATATCTCAGCGGATGGCCGTGATGGTCGAAAGAGAGATGGATATATCCCTTGCCGTCCACAGCCATAGAGATGACATTGTGGGCATCCTTTACATTCCCCTTATATTGTGTGCGCGCCACGTTCCACTTGTCTTCGTTCAGGTTGCGGCGCGCCACGCATACGTAACCCTCTGGGTCGTAGAAACTGGTATATTGTCTGTCACCTTGACTTGTCACTGAATTTGAGCGGAAAACAGTGGTGTTGACCGATGTCGCGCCGTAGCCTTCCGCCACTTCCGACAGATGTACTCCGGCCGTGGAGGCGCAATAGGCCAAACTTGCAAGGGTGATTGTCAACAGGTATCTCGACATCTCCAAACTATAATAATCGGTAAGGTCAGAACAGGTCCTTTATTTTACCTTCTTCTCCCCATCGGTGGTCCTTTGGGAAGGGTTTGCCATCCCATGCCTTTTTCGATGTCCATGGTTGCGGTGCATCCGACCAGAACGGATGGGTAGCCGGAAGTCCTAATGGCATGAAGGCAAGCGATGTCATGTAGAGGGATCCATTGTTGGTGTACCAGTCGGCTACGTTGGGCTGTCGTCCGGCGAAACCGATGGTTAGATAGCCTTTCTCGTTGAAGTTATCCTTCCCGTCGAACATGTTGTGCATCACTGCGGTCAGGGCACCGCGGACCTGTGCCGGAGTCAGACCCGCAGGAAGTCTGTCGTACCAGGCCATCAGTGCGAGAGGCTGCATCGTGGCCATGCGGTAGGGGATGGAGCGGCCAAATACGGGGAACGTGCCCTCGGGAGAGATGAGCCTCTCGAGCACTATGCTGTATTTCTGAGCCCGTTTCAGAGCGCGGTCGTAATATCTGGAATAATGGATACGGGTATAGCGTCCGGACTCTTTCATGTTCTGAAGTGTTTCGAGGTACATCGGGTGGAACACGTAGCTGCTGTAGTAGTCGAACGCGAAATCGGGACCGTCGGCATACCATCCGTCGCCTGTGTACCATTCCTCTGTCTTACGTATCGCGGAGTTGACGCGGTATTCGTCGAACGGCGCAGCCGCCTTTGCAAGGAAACTCTCTATCACCGAGGAGAAAAGAAGCCAATTGGTGTAGGGCGGGTCTACCCTGCGGATGGCGGTGAATTCCTTGATGTAACGGTTTTTTGTCTCTTCATCGAAATTCATCCAGAATGAGTCGTAACCTCGAATGAGGGATTCGGCTATGTATGCGGCATCGACGAGCGGCTGTCCCTCCTTGTTCCATAGCAGATAGTTAGGGCTCTGGGGATCGACGGCGTTGCGATAGGCCTTCATTGCCCATTCGCGGAGTTGTGCGCGTTTCTGACTCTCTTCCGTGTCGTCGTCCGGAAGTGACAGCCAGGGAGTGATTCCGGCCATCAGCCGGCCGAACGCCTCCATATAAGTCACGCGCACGTCGCGGCCATCCCAGTTGGGGCTTACCTCTACGAGCATGTTCTTATGAAGGTTGCCTTCGGCCATGTTTCTAAGTATCGGTTCTGCCATTTTATAGGCGAGGTCTGCCCAGTATTCGCGGTCGGATGCGTTTTCTTTCTCGAGATTCCTCACATATTCGCAAGCTGCGAGCAGGAATGCTCCGGTTCCGAAGTTTGAGGTTGATTTCTGGTCTACTGTCTGGCCGGGGATCGCCCTTTCTCCTATGGGTTGTACGAAGCCTATCGTACCATCTTTCTGAAGTGCTATTTTCAAGAGATAATCCCATCCCTTCTTGGCGGAGGCAAGATACTTGGGGTCCTTGAGATAGCCGTTGTTCACTCCCCAGAGAAGTCCGTATGTGAAGAAAGCAGTTCCGCTGGTCTCATAGCCAGGAGCATGTTCCGGGTCCATCATAGAGCGGGTCCAGTGTCCTTCCGGCTGCTGCAGGGCCACGACGGCATCGGCGAGTCTTACGTATTTATCCTCGAAGAACCTGTGGTGCTTATAGTCGGCTGGTAGGTCTTTGAGTACCTTTGCCAGTCCGGCGAGTACCCATCCGTCTCCACGGGCCCAGAAATCCTTCTTGCCGTTGATGCTTCTGTGTTTGGGATATACATATTTCCCGTCGCGATAGTAGAGGCCTGTCTCCGGGTCGAGCATTATGCTGTCGCTGTAGGTTATATATTCATATAGTTTGTCAAGGTATTTTCCGTTACCGGTGATTTTATACAGTTTCGTCATCACCGGCATCACCATATACAGACCGTCGGCCCACCACCAGTAATCGTTCTGCGGCGTGGACATCTCGTATTCCATCACTTCGCGGGCGCGTTTAATCTTGCGGTCTTCAGGAAGTATGTTGTAGAGGTCGGCGTATGTCTGGAAGCAGATCTGCCAGTCACCGAACAGCACGTGTTCGTCCGTCTCTCCGTAGTTATATTTCCAATTGGTGCGGTCATCGCTTTTCGCGCCTTTCCACTGATTGTGCTCGGCCCAGCGCTCCGAGTAGTCGCGCCAGTCGTCATTCCCGATAAGTGAATATGCCTCCATGTTGCCCGTGTGATAGGCGGCGTTGTCCCAGAAAGGGGAGTGCTCGGCAGGATGCTCTGCCTGCCATTTGTTGTTGACCTTAATGATAATCTCACGCACCTGTCCAGACTCTTTCGTCTCCGAAGCCGATATGGTAAGCACTATGGCGGTGGCCGCAAGCGTGGTCAAAACAAATCTTGTCAATTTCATGAGTTGATCAGATATTTTGATTCGGTTGTTAGGGTGGTTCTGAAGCCCGGATATACGGGCGGCTGATTCTTGTTGCAAAATTAAGGTAAAATGGCGCGTTTCATGTCATGCCTTTATTCAAAATACAGGCATAAATCGTCCAAACATCAATTTTGGACGATTTATGCCCGTTTTTTACGAAAATGAATCCCTGAAATAAGTATTGAACCCCGTCTCGGTCTCCGTAAAGGGGTGTTTCCGGGATGTCAGTCGTCGTTAATTTCTTCCTGAAGAGTGTAATTGTTGCGTAGAAGTTTGATGAGCATCACCATGCCGTGGTTCGTGGCACTCTCGATCACATTCTCGCGGTTACCGTGGAACTGTATGAGTTCGGCCACCTCGGTGTCGCCATACTTCACAGCGATCCAGACGGTGCCGACCGGCTTGAATTTTGTTCCGCCATCTGGGCCGGCGATTCCGGTCGTGGCTATCGCGCAGTCCGTCTGCATCAGCTTTGCCGCTCCACGTGCCATCTGTATCGCTACCTGTCGGCTCACTGCTCCGTATCTGTCAAGATCGCTTCTCGACACTCCGAGTACTTTCGCCTTGACATCGTTGCTGTAGCTGACCACGCTGCCGAGGAAATATGCAGACGATCCCGCTACCTGTGTGATGCGGTGTGCGATGTTGCCTCCTGTACAGCTTTCCGCACAGGACACGGTAAGCTCACGTTCTGTCAACAGGTCTCCCATTACTTCGGCGACGGTCTTCTTTTCAGTTGCTATGAGTTCTTCGGAGAATAGGTCTTTCAGGCTCTGCTGATATCGGTTCATTCTGAACCGAAGGAGCTCCACTCCGGAATTCACGCCCGCAAGGGTGATGTTGGTGACCAGATTGTCGGTGTTTACGGTTACCTTCACATATTCAGGCAACATCTGTTCGAAATGCTTAATGAGATTGGAAAGCTCACGACGCGTATAACCATATATGACTACATGACGGGTCTCCCGGGGTGTGCTCTGGCGATTCCCATCCCTGGACTTGCTGTTCTTTGCTCCCGATTCCCCTTCGTTCTCCCTGACATCGGAGACGGTGTCCGTTACATCTTTCATAGAGGTGCCTGATTATGAGGTTTCTTTTATCCTTATATCATATAACAAAATCCGCGGAATATTATCCATGACAGAGGTCCGACAACATCCGGAACGGAATTAAGGACAAATTTACAAAATTATCCTGTGATAGCAAACACAAAACTGATTTTATTGTTTGCAATGACTTATATAAGGTGACAATCGGGCACAATTGCTTTTTCATCTTTTGCGGATTGACGAGAATTCGCTAAATTTGCAGTTCCAAGCTTAGATGGCTGCGGTGCAGTGACTACATGCACTGTAGCCGGAGAAGTTTTTATAAAGAAAAAGATGAAGACAATAATACTTGGAATAGAATCATCCTGCGACGACACCTCGGCGGCGGTGATTGCCGACGGATTGCTTCTCAGCAATGTGATCGCGAGCCAGAAAGTACATGAGGCTTACGGCGGAGTGGTTCCGGAGCTCGCTTCAAGGGCTCATCAGCAGAATATTGTGCCTGTGGTCAGCGAGGCTCTACGTCAGGCCGGTGTCCGTAAGGAGGATCTTTCTGCCATAGCTTACACTCGTGGACCGGGATTGCTCGGTTCGTTGCATGTAGGCACTTCCTTTGCCAAAGGAATGGCTCTTGGTCTGAATATACCTCTTCTCGACGTGAACCATCTTCACGGCCATATTCTCTCACATTTCATCCGTGAGACAGAGGATCAGGAAGTTCCGGAGTTCCCGTTCATAACGCTTCTTGTGTCAGGAGGCAACTCTCAGATCGTACTGGTGAAAAGCCGTAGCGAGATGGAGATTCTCGGACAGACCATCGACGATGCCGCCGGCGAGGCCTTCGACAAGTGCGCCAAAGTGATGGGCCTCCCTTATCCAGGCGGTCCGCACATCGACCGGCTCGCGCAGTCTGGCGACCCGAAGCGTTTCCGTTTCAGTAAACCTCACCTCCCGGCCCTTGACTATTCTTTCAGCGGCCTCAAGACCTCTTTCCTCTATACTCTTCGCGACGAAAGTAAGAAGGACCAGGATTTCGTGAAGAACAATATCAACGACTTGTGCGCATCGCTCCAGCATACCATAATTGAAATACTGCTCGAAAAACTGAAACAGGCTATCCGGCAGACAGGGGTGCGTCACGTGGCTATCGGCGGGGGAGTATCGGCTAATTCAGGTGTGCGCGATGCGGTTGAACGGCTTTGCACGAACTTAGGAGTGAGGGCATGGATTCCTAAACGCTCTTTCACAACCGACAATGCCGCGATGGTGGCTATCGCAGGATATTTCAAATATCTCGACGACGAATACAGCGACATCTCGCTTCCCCCCTTCGCAAGGGTTACAGTATAACGAATAAAAGTAAAATCATGAATAATTATCAGAATGTAAATGTATCGTCCAAGACGATTCAGTCGATTATCGGGGCTGTTGTAGGCATTGTGATTGTGGCTGTGGGACTGATGTTCGCAATACCATGGTACCATGTATGGTCGCAGGAGATGGAAGGTAAGGCCGAATTTGCCAAAGCCGAGCAGAACCGTAAGATCAAGATCGAGGAGGCCCGCGCCAACCTCGAGGCCGAGAAACTTAACGCGCAGGCTGAAGTAGAGCGCGCCAAAGGTGCTGCGGAGGCTATCAGAATCGAGAACGGCTCAATAACCCCGACTTACATCCAGTATCTGTGGGTGCGCCAGCAGTCGAATCTTAATGACAAGACCGTGATATATGTGCCTACTGAGACCAATCTTCCTCTGCTTGAGTCAACCCGCAACATAACCAACCAATCGGGAAATTGACATGGATAAAAACATGAAGCCGGATACTGCGGCGGAGTTCAAGAATGCCATCGCTATATGTCGCGACATCTTCGTCAAGAAACTTCAGGATTACGGCACGTCATGGAGAGTGATGCGCCCTTCGAGCCTGACCGACCAGATCTATATTAAGGCCAAGAGAATCCGTACTCTCGAAATGCTGGGGGAGGACAACGCCGCAGTAGATGAGGGTATACTGCCTGAATTCATCGGAATTGTGAATTACTGCACGATTGCATTGATTCAACTTTCCTTAGGCATTGGAGAACCGATTCCGCCGGAGGAGGCTTTCCGTCTGTATGATGAAAAGATCGGGGAGGCTACCTCGCTTATGCTCCACAAGAACCACGACTACGATGAGGCCTGGAGAGAGATGAGGGTTAGTAGCTTCACTGATATCATACTCCAGAAACTGCTGCGTACTAAAGAGATAGAGTCCAACAACGGACGGACAGTCATCAGCGAGGGTGTTGATGCCAACTATATGGATATGATAAACTATGCAATCTTCGCAATCATCAAGCTCCGAATCGAACAGTGACCGAACCACCGGTCACAAGAGACTGATACAGTGCGTGACATGGATACTCAGAGCACTTGTCGGAGGAGTTTTCATCTTCTCCGGATTTGTCAAGGCCATCGACCCATGGGGCACGCTGTATAAGGTTGAGGAGTATCTGAGCGTTATGGGCATAGGGCTTTGGCATTCAATAGTGATTGCCGGAGTTTTCATGCTCTGCGCCTTCGAGTTCACCATTGGTGTTTTTCTCGCTCTCGGATGTTATAGAAGATCCACTCCCTGGCTGGCATTCATCACTATGTGCTTCATGCTTCCGCTTACCCTCTGGATTGCGGTATCGAACCCTGTAGCCGATTGCGGCTGTTTCGGAGATGCGGTGCTGATTTCGAACTGGGGCACGTTCTGGAAGAATGTGGCTCTGATGGTCGGCGTTATATGGTTGATAAAGTTCAACATGCGCTGTCCTTGTATCATCGCCCCCGCATTGCAGTGGGTGGCGTTTCTATGCACCATGCTTTTCTTAGGTTCCATCGAGATGACAGGATATCTCCAGCAGCCGTTACTCGACTTCCGTCCATACAAGACCGGACTGGCTCTTATCCCTGAAGGTCATGATGAGGATGAAGGGAGTTTCATATTCATATATGAGAAGGATGGAGTCCGGAAAGAGTTCACCGAGACCGACACCCTCCCTTCGGAGGATGAGGGATGGAAGTTCGTGGAGCGCCGCGATATAATTCCTGTCAGGGACAATGGAGACAAAGTCGAGGATTCTGGAAGTGACCGTACCATCCGGCTTTGGGATAAGTCGGGGGCAGAGGACCTTACTGAAGAAGCTGTGCCTGAGGAGGGAGACATGCTGCTCCTGATGATGCCGGATTTGGCGGAGGTGACTCCGGCCATGACCTGGAAACTGAACTCTCTGTATGACTGGAGCCGGGATCATGACGCGGAGATGTCTGCTGTCGTGGCTGGAACTCCTCAGGAAGTGTCTGAATGGGAGGACATCGCCATTCCCGAATATGAGGTCTATACCTCCGACGACACATCCATCAAGGAGGTGGCGAGAGGAAATCCAGCGGTGGTATTTCTACGCGACGGCAAAGTGGTATGGAAGCGTACGCTTAGTTCCGTAGATGTCGATGATTTCATGGCCCCGGACATTGATCCCAATCCCATGAATTACGCCCCGGACGGCATCCATAACCTATATAGAAGGATATGGCTCTATGCGGTTGTGCTAATTCTCCTCGCCGTTGTTTCTCAGATGCCTAAACTCTTGAGCAAGGTGGAACAGAAGGGAAAGGATATTGTCAGCAAGGGAAGACAGCTTGTCGGAAAGACTCAAAAAGACAAGATTATTCGTGATGATAAGGCTCACCGCGAAGAATAGTCATTCCACGGTAAATTTGCTCTACGAAGAACAGACGCACCATCTCGTGATTGAATGTCATCTTCGAGAGTGAGATTTTGGCATCTGCCCGCTCATACACTTTGTCGGAGAACCCGTAGGGACCGCCGATAAGAAATATGACTCGTTTGCGGCCTGACACTTGAAGTTTTTCAAGGTAGGCCGCAAACTGCATGGAGGTGTATTCGCGACCTCTTTCATCAAGAAGCACAAGCATGTCGGAAAGTCCTATCTTGGAGAGAACCGCTTCCCCTTCAAGCTGTTTCTGCCGGTCAGGGCCAGTGCCTGAGCTGACTTTCACATCCTTTATTTCCTGAATGGAGAAGGGTATGTAGTGTTTCATACGTGAGCTGTATTCAGCGATACCCTCGATGACGAAACCGGTCGAAGTGCGTCCGACCGCCATTAGTACAAATTCCATAAAATATATTATATTACTCAGGTGTCACCCCAGACCCGGAGTATCGTTTACAACTGTATCCGCATCGTCCGTAGCCCTGTCGCTCTTCAGAACGGAATTCCTCAACCATGCCCCTGACCGCAGTCGCATCAGGAATATGATGCCTCTGAAACAGAGTTCCACGCACATGGCCACCCATACACCCTTGAGTCCCATGATCGGTGCAAGAATGGCGGCAAGCGTGATTCTTACCAGCCACATGCTTGCAAGGTTCATGGCACATGGCTTGAATGTATCGCCTGCACCGATAAAGGCCCCGTAGCACACGATTGCGGCCGCGTACATCGGTTCAGCCCATGCCTCGATGCGCAATGCCATCACTCCAAGGTCCACAATCTCCCGGTCTGGCGTCATTATGCCGATTATTGCAGGTGCTCCAAGATACATCATCAACCCCATCACGCTCATCACCGAGATTCCCATAACCACGGTGATGAGGGCGAATCGGCGAGCCAGGCTTTTCTTACCGGCTCCTATCGCCTGTCCGGTCATGGTTGTAGCCGCGTCCGAGATTCCGAAGCCGGGCATGTAACATAGTCCTTCAGCCGTCACGGCAAATGCGTTTGCGGCAATCGCCGCCGCTCCCAGTGGAGCGACGATCATGGTCAGGGTAATCTGTGCGGAGCTGTTGATGATCCTCTCTATGCCGATGGGGTAGCCGAGAGTAAATGCGTTACGTACCACTTCACGTGTAGGTCTCCAGTATCCTCTTATACGGCGCAGGTTGAGTTCGGAATTACCGTGCCATAGATAGGTCGCGAGTATAAGCGTGGCCACAAGCATGGCGAGTCCCGTACCGAGTGCGGCTCCCTTTACACCAAGGTTGAATCCCGGTATTGTGATCGCTGTCCCCGCAAGTTCTATCTCTCTGGTCGGGAAGATAAGGAAAAAGTTGAAGAATACATCGAAAACACACATCAATACTCCGGTTATGCCGGGTACAAGCATGTTTCCAGAACAACGCAGCATGTTGTTGGAAAGGAAATTCAACTGCATCACCGGTAGGGACAGGGCAAAAATGAGAAAATATGCTGAAGCTCCAAGTGCCGTCTCTCCTGAGCCCCCGAGTATATAGGGCAGTCGCGGTGACAAAGCTACGCCAACCGCAGAGATTGCAATGCTGAAAAGGAATGTGGCAACGTATCCCTGTCGGGCCACAGCTGCAGCCTCCGTGTTTCTCCGCGCGCCTATCAGGTGCGCCACCTGCACTGCGAAGCCTGTGGCAGCCGCCGAACATAGTCCCATGAAGAGCCATGTGGATGTGCTTATGAGACCGACAGCTGCAGCAGCATCCATGCCAACATGTCCCACCATAGTCGCATCGATGTACTGCATGAGTATGTTGGCAAGCTGGGCCATGATCGATGGCAGGCTGAGATTTACTGCCATCGACAATATGCTCTGCATGCTGGCATGATCTCCACGGCTGATGATCCGTGCGAGCCGGCTTCGCTGGTCTCTATCTTCTGTGGTCAGTTCGTTCACAATGCAAAATTAGGACCTTATTTCGAAACGGCAAAAAAAAAGAACCGGATTGTTGGTCCGGTTCCTCACGTTTTGATTCAACTATATGACGTTTTGCGGATTGTATTATTTCGATTGATCATTGCCCTCTTTGGCTCGCTGGAAGCTCTTTACTTTGCCTCCCTTCTGGAATTCTGAGCTTTTGATGCGGTTGTTGCGGTCTACCTTCATCTTATGCGCTTTGGCTTTGCGGCCATTGTCGGGATTGCCGTTCACGAAATTATCCTCGAGGAATTTCGTGTACTGGTCAGGAGTAAGGATTGAACGGAGTCCGTTGAGGTAGTTTTTCCTGACATCCTGACGCTTCTGACGAGCCTGGGCCTTTGCGGCATCTTTTGCATCCTTACGGTCACGGCGGCACTGCTCTATCTGCTTGCGCTGGGTGTCGTTGAGTGTCTCGATTTTACTCTTCTGGTCTGCGGTAAGCTCGAGGCTGGAGAAGTCATAGGCCATCATGTTGCACTGTCCGTCACGCATCGGTCTGCATGCTGCCGGGCATACTGCAGATTCATCACAGATTTGAACCTGACAGGGGGTTGAGGACTGTGCCACACATTTCGCAGGTTTCTGCGCGATGGCAGCCGAGGAGAATAATGTCATCGCCATAATGGCGAGGCTTGCTATTTTACCTTTCATTTCTTTCTGTATTGATTTTTGTTCTTTTGATATCCTAATGTCGCTGATTTCTGTCATCTGCTTACAATCGGTATTGCTTTTGTAGCTACTGCAAATAAGACGCTTTGAAGAAAGGATAGTTTAAACCCGATATTTTTTTTAACAACGATTAACAAAACTTCATCATTCAACATGCTGTATGTCAACATATGGCGATTTATGCTTCCAAGGACCCGGATGCTCCGCTTTGGAGCTTTCATAAAATTGTGACCGATATGAAACATTTACGTAACAACCTTTCCATTATTTTGCGGTTGAAATCTTAGAGTATGGAAGAAGACATAAAACTCATCAAAAACTCCTATATGATTTCACGACATAATAATCGATCTATATGGATATACTGTTTCTTTGTGTGGTGATTTTTCTCTTCATTCTTGCTGTGTTCGACCTTTCTGTCGGAGTCAGCAATGATGCGGTAAATTTTCTGAATTCAGCGTTGGGATCCAAGGCAGCTCCATTCAAGCGGATCCTGACAGTGGCGTCGATTGGCGTCTTCATCGGAGCCGCCATGAGCAACGGCATGATGGATGTGGCACGCCACGGTATCTTCAGGCCGGAGAATTTTGCGTTCTACGACCTGATTTGCATTTTTATGGCAGTGATGGTCACCGATATCATTCTCCTTGACATTTTTAATTCGCTTGGAATGCCTACGTCCACAACAGTGTCAATGGTGTTCGAACTTCTTGGTGCCACGTTCGTGGTGGCATTGATAAAGATGACTTCCGGCTCTACCGAACTCGGTTTCAACGATCTGCTTAACACGGAGAAGGCTCTGTCGGTCATATTGGGTATATTCCTTTCCGTAGGAATAGCGTTTGTGTTCGGTACATTGGTGCAGTTCCTGACACGCATGATTTTCTCGTTCAATTATAAGATTAACCTGAAATGGAAGATAGGGATATTCGGAGGACTCTGTACCACGGCCATTGTATATTTCCTACTCATCAAGGGAGCTAAGGACCTTACGTTCATGACTCCGGAGGTGAAGGCATGGGTCAACCACAATACATTGTTGATCGTAGGCATGACTTTCGCCGTTAGCACCGTGTTGATGCAGATTCTCCATCTGCTGAAAGTGGATGTGCTCAAGGTGATAGTGCTTTTAGGAACCTTCTCGCTGGCGATGGCGTTCGCCGGTAACGACCTCGTGAACTTCATCGGAGTGCCGCTCACCGGTCTCGCCTCATATCAGGATTATATTGCCAATGGCGAAGGGGAGGCGAAATCCTATCTTATGGGATCGCTCAACGGACCGTCCGACACACCGCTCTATTTCCTGGTAGGTGCCGGACTCATAATGGTTGTCGCGCTCGCCACCTCAAAGAAGGCCCGGAAAGTGAGTCAGACAGAAATAGGCCTTGGCAGCAGCGGTGAGGGTGATGAGATGTTCGGCAGCTCGCGCATAGCGCGCAGTCTTGTGCGGTTCTCGCTTACAATCCTCCAATGGGTGCGCAGGATAACGCCGCTCAAGGTGAGGGCCTGGACCAACCGCCGTTTCAATACTGATGAAGCGATAATGGACCAGGGAGCGGCATTCGACCTTCTGCGCGGTTCCGTCAATCTGGTGCTCGCGGGTGCTCTTATAGCACTTGGTACATCGCTGAAGCTTCCTCTCTCCACTACGTTCGTGACCTTTATGGTGGCCATGGGTACGTCGCTTGCCGACCGTGCGTGGGGTCGTGAGAGCGCGGTGTTCAGGATTACCGGTGTCATCTCTGTGATAGGCGGCTGGTTCCTTACAGCCGGAGTGGCATTCATCGGAGCCGGCATCATCGTGACAGCCATGCATTTCGGAGGCGCATGGGCTATGTGCGCGCTCGCTGTCGTCACTATAATCGTGATAATCCGCAGCAACCGCAGATTCAGGTCAAAGAGCGAGGATGAAAGCGGCGAGACGGTTTTCAATGCCATCATCTCCTCCAAAGACGATACAAATGTCTGGCCGATGGTCGAGCTGTATGTCGTAGGCAACCAGCGTAAATTCATGGATGTAGCCGAGGAGGTGTATCGTGTTACCACCCAGGCTTTCATCAAGGAGGATATCAGGGCCCTCGACAAGACGGAGAGAACGCTGCATAAACAGAAATCAGTACTTAAGAACGCGAGAAGACGTGAGACGCTCTGTATGCGCCATGTAAACCGGGCAACAGCAATCGAGAAAAACACTTGGTTTCACCTGAGCAACAACTGCTGTATGTCGGTTCTATACAATCTCCGTAGAATCAATGAGATATGTAAGGAGCACGTGGAGAATAACTTCAGACCTCTGCCCACGCACTATCTTGAAAACTATGAAGTGTTGCGCACAAGAATCTCAACTCTTTTCAATGATATCAAGGAACTCATTGATTCCGGAGATGAGGAGACTGTTCCGACATTACGGCGTCATTGTGAGGACATCAAGAATTTTGCCTCCGATTCCTATCATGGCCTCTACATGCAGCTTCATGATGGCGACACCGCCACCATCACGGTTCTATATGTGTATCTGAATCTGCTGCAGGAAACGAGGGAAATGGTCTCGACCATCCGCAAGTATCTCCGTGCGTACGCCAAATTGCGCAACACTGACTTTTCTGATCGCCTTCTTCCTTATCCTACTGAAGTGGCCGGCTGATGTTGACCGGCTGCCCGATGACCCGCAGAGGAGCCTCGCGGAGAGATTTTGCAGGGATTCCGATACTGTCAGCTTCATGCAGTAGTTCGGATTCCCTGCTGCGGCGCATGGACTGATGTATAACTATCGTATCAGCTTCAATATGTCCGGATATGTCGGATAGTTTATCGCGGAATCCTCTCGAGACGATGAGATAGCGGCACTTCAGAGGAGACTTCATCCTCTTCTCGGGAAAGTTGCAGTCGAGCATGGCGATTGGTATTCCGCAAATCTCCCTGACGGTGAGAGCACCTGGACGGAACGCGACCGTTTCGCTATTACCATGATTTTTCACCAGAATCCGAGTCAAGGTCGGAGTGTTGTTCGTCACAATGAACGATGGACTTTCCTTGGCTGGAATCATGATGATTGCAAGTATAGCCGAGATTGCGGCTGCTGTCCCCAAGGCTAACCTATGGGATTTTCGGCAGTGCAGATGAAGGGCTAAGGCCAGATTCGCTACAGCTGCCATCCAAAGTGCGACGGTTGCCGCGCCAACCTGTATCTCCAGCGAACCTCCGGCGCGACTCATCAGTGCCACGAATTTTGTGAGCAGTTCATAACCCCCGTCGGTAATGAGTGTCAACGCCGTTATGTGTATTCCGGCAGCCGACAGGCAAAGGGCTATCACGGCTATGGAGATGTATGCAGGAAGCAAAGGAAGAATCAGGATGTTTGTCGGTATAAAGGCTATGGGTAGCCGCCCGAAGTAATATGCCGTCAGTGTCCAGCTGACTCCAGTGGCAACAATCGTAGCGATAAGTAAGGCCGCTATGTTGTAGAGCCGGTGATGCTCATGCCGGTCTATAGGATTAAGTGCCGTTGCGAAGAATATAAGTCCCGCTACGCAGATGAAACTCAGCTGGAAACCGACATCGTAAAGAGCCATGGGAGAGAAGAGGAGAATAATGATGGCGGCAAGTAGCAGCGAATTCCAAGAGGAGTTCTTACGCTCAAGCCATACAGCTGTCATCATGCAGGCAGCCATCACACAGGCTCTCACTGTGGAGGGTGCCATACCTGACAAGAATGCATAGCCGAACAGCATCAACGTGCCCAACAGAAGTCGCCACTTGTATAGCCCGAAGAAATTCAATGGGAAAAATATGAAAAGCAGAATGCCGCCGATTATTCCTACATGCATACCGCTAAGTGCCAGGACATGAGCCACTCCGGCATCGGCAAACCTACTGCGGATGTCAGGGTCGAGATATGAGCGGTCGCCGAGGAGGATTGAAATCAGGAATTTACGAGTCTCAAGTTTCAGTGGACTTTTCTCCACCACTGTCTCAATCCGGTCCCGTATGTTTCGGGACAATCCCATGAAGGATGTGCTGTGTCCGGTTCTGATTATATCCACATCGTCAGCCTGCGTGCAATACAGTATACCCTTCTTTTCCATCCGGGACGCATAACCGGTGTCGAATGAGTTGGGAGAATCGTTTATCCTTTGAAAATTAGCCGGGAAAACAACTCTGTCATCTATATCCTTCGAGAGCGAAAGGTCCGGATTGACCCTCAATAAGACTGTAAAGTTAGAGCATTCAGTGATGCTGCCATCTCTGCCGCGCAGACGGTTCACAGCTACGGTGGCTCGGTCGCCCGAGGTGCCGTTGGTAATGTCGGTTATGCTCCCTTCAGCCAAATGATATGCTGAGAAATCATCGTTGGCAACCTTAAATGGTTGGGAAAACGCGCCACAGATTATACCTAATCCAGCGAACCATAGCCCTACCCATACATAGTGGAGTGGATTGATCCGCATGCTTAGGATTGGTTTGCGGGAGAGATAAGTGAGGAGAAGGAGCAGCAGACAACCGGCTACAATAAGGCAACCGCCTGTCCACCAGGGTACTCCTATAGTGGATAGCAATATTCCCGCGACTATGGCAGCCGCAGGAATGGTCATCGGCGCGTCCATATCTTCCAGGATAAGAGAGCCTGATTGTGCAGCATCTCAAGCCCGTTCTTGACTGTGGCGCCTCTTTCCGCGCATCGACGCATGAACTCGGTCCTTTCCGGATTGTAGACGAGGTCATGGCAGATATGATGTTCTGTAATAAGATGATATGGAATATCAGGAGCACTCCCTATGTCCGGATATGTTCCGAGCGGAGTACAGTTTACTATCAACGGGTTCGCGCTCATCGTCTTTTCGTCAAGACTGTCATATCCGATAATGTCCGGTTTGATTTCGGATTCATTATCATGCAAGGCCTTTTCAGGTTTGCGCGATACGAATGTGACACCTATTTTGAGCTGCCGCAGTGCGTATGCCACAGCCTTCGAGGATCCTCCTGTGCCTAATATAAGCGCCTTTCTGACATCAGGCCTGAGCAATGGCTTGACACTGTCTGCAAATCCATGCCAGTCGGTGTTGTATCCCTCGAGTTTTCCATTATGAATCCTGATTACATTTATGGCCCCGATGTGCCGCGCATCATCCGAGATGGAATCGAGATAGGGGAGTACCCTCTCTTTGTGCGGAATGGTGACATTAACCCCTGCAAGCTGCGGATGAGACTCTAAAAGAGCGGTAATTTCTCCTATGTTGGGCATCGGAAATAGGTTATACGTGCATTGCAATCCCTCTCTCCGGAATTTTTCTGAGAAGAAATTACCGGAAAAGGAATGTCCTAACGGATAACCTATCAGTCCGAATTCCCGCATGTTTCCGCCTTACCAGATTATCACTCTTTCCTCAATAGGACGATACATCTCGTCTTCTTCCTGAATGTCGAAGGCTTCGAAGAAAGGCTCAATGTTACGCAGGGTCACGTTCACCCGGTTGCGGGCAAGCGAATGCGGATCACTCATTGTGCGCGAGAGAATCTCTTCCGGTCTGATGTTTGAGGCCCACACTCCGGCATACGAGAGATAGAAACGCTGGAGAGCCGAAAAACCGTCGATTTCGCGTGCGGCCGATTCCTTGCAGTTGTCCCGATATGCTGTCAACGCTACGCGAAGTCCTCCCTGGTCCGCAATATTCTCTCCCAATGTAAATGTGCCGTTGGCATGTACACCGGGTGCTACCTCAACTGCATCGAACTGTTCCACGAGCTTAGCGGTCAGTTGCTTGAAATTGGTCTCATCCCCTGTAGTCCACCAGTTGGAAAGATTGCCGTTCTTGTCGAATCGGCGCCCTTGGTCATCAAATCCATGCGTCATCTCATGACCTATCACCACGCCGATCGCTCCATAATTCAAAGCGTCGTCAGCATTGATGTCGAAGTAGGGAGGCTGCAGGATAGCGGCCGGGAAGCATATCTCATTGATTGAAGGGGCATAGTAAGCGTTGACGGTCTGCGGGGTCATGAACCATTCATCCTTGTCTACCGGTTTATCGAGTTTAGAGTAATTATCATGTGTGAACCATTTCGAAGCCTCAAGTACGTTTTCAACGTATGTGCGCGCTGGGTCGACATGTATTCCGGAATAGTCCTTCCATTTGTCAGGATAACCTATCTTCACTCGCAACGCGTTGAGTTTGTCCAGAGCCTTTTCTTTAGTTTCCTGGCTCATCCACGGCAGTGCCTGGATATGGACACCGAGGGCTTTGCGCAGATTTTCGACCAGTCCGACCATATACAGCTTGTTCTCCTCAGGGAAATATTTCTCCACATATAACTGTCCGATAGCCTCTCCGAACATCGAGTTGGGTATGGTCATGGCGCGTTTCCAAAGCGGCTTCTTCTCCTCGGTGCCGCTCATCACGCGGTCATACAGCTCGAAATCAGCATTATAGAAATCCTCACCGAGCACACCGGTGGATTCCATAATGATTCCGGAAATCAGGAAGTCCTTCAGCTCCCGTTCGGTGAGCTGCGGGATATAGGAGTCGATGAATTTCAGATAGTCCGGCGATGACAGATTCGCCCCCTTCACATTTTGAAGTCCCACTCCCTCGAACAGTTTCTCCCATTCGGTGTGTGGATACTGTTCCTTGATTTCGGCAAGTGTCCGCATATTGTGGCGCTTCATTGGGTCGCGTCGTTCCTCACGCGTCAGTTTATGCCTGGCCATCTCGGTCTCTATTCGGATAACCGAATCCCAGATCCTTTCGGCGGATTCAGTATCATAACCGACAAGGGTCATGATGCGGTCGATATATTTATGGTATGCGTCGATGATGCGCGTGTTGGTCTCGTTTTCCACGAGATAGTAGTCTCTGTCGCCCAGTCCGAGACCCGCCTCTCCGATATGCAGAATGTTCATGTCGGAATCAGCGGGGTCAGGTCCCACACCCAACGTGAAGAAAGGGGATTCCACTCCCTGCATCATCCATATCAACGTATCTGTCAGGTCTTCTTTCCGCATGATCTCTACGCGTTCGAGCATCGGTAGCAGGGGAGTGATACCGAGTCTGTTACGTTCTTCCATGTCGAGGCCCTGACGATAGATGTCGTTGACTTTCTGTGCGATGGTGTCGCGCACCGAAGCCTGAGGGTCCTCTCCGAGATTCTCAATGAGATCGCGGACCTGACGACGCGCCTGTTCTCCGAGCACATTGAATGTCCCGAAGCTTGCATATTCACCTTCGAGAGGATGACTCTTCTGCCATCCTCCGCATGCGTATCCGTAGAAATCCGATTTCGGATTCACGGAAATTTCTATATTGTCTTTAAGAATGTTCATTTCAGCATTTCGGATTTTTCCTGTTCACTCTCCCAGTCGGCCATAGCCTTTTCAAGGAGTTTCTGTACTTCCGCGTATCGACCAAGCACCTCTTCCGTCGCATCGCCGGCGGCAAGCTTCCCTTCCAATTCCTGCTGCTCAGTTTCGAGTTTCTCTATCTCCGCTTCGAGCCGTTTAATGGCTTTCTCCACGCGGTTGATCAGTCTCTGCCTCTCTTTCTGTTCGGCGTATGAGAGTTTCCCGTCGGTCTTGCCTGCATCAGTATTGTTCTCCTCTGCCGGCACAGCCTGTGTCTGCGTTCCTGCTTTGGCAGCCTCCGGCGTTCTGGTCTCAAGCTGGTTGAGGTTAGCGAGGTTCTTGCGCCTGAGGAAGTCGTAGATGCCGCCGAGATTCTCGCGGACCTTACCGTCGCCGAATTCATAGACCTTGTCTACGAGTCCGTCAAGGAAGTAGCGGTCATGGCTCACCACAATCACCGTTCCGGTAAAATCGCGGATCGCCTCCTTCAGTATATCCTTTGTGGTTATGTCGAGATGGTTGGTAGGCTCGTCGAGTATGAGGAAATTGACCGGCTCGAGAAGAAGCCTGATCATGGCGAGACGTGTCTTCTCTCCGCCCGACAGCACCTTCACCTTCTTGTCGACGGCCTCGCCGCCGAACATGAAGGCTCCGAGTATGTCGCGGACCTTGGTGCGCATGTCGCCGGTAGCCACGTTGTCGATGGTCTCGAACACCGTCAGTTCTCCATCGAGCAGTTGCGCCTGGTTCTGCGCGAAATATCCTATCTGCACGTTGTGTCCTATCTTCAGCGTGCCGGTATATGGAATCTCACCCATAATGCATTTCACCAATGTGGATTTTCCCTCTCCGTTCCTGCCTACAAACGCTACTTTCTCGCCCCGGCGGATGGTGAATTCTGCATGGTCGAACACCTGATGGTCGCCGTAGCGTTTCCCCACGTCCTCCACGATGAGAGGGAAGTCGCCCGACCTCGATGCCGGGGGAAACTTCAGACGCAGTCTCGAGTTGTCCACCTCATCCACCTCTATGGGGACGATCTTCTCGAGTTGCTTTATTCGGCTCTGCACCTGGACGGCTTTCGTGGCCTTATATCGAAATCTCTCTATGAAGTCCTCGATATCGGCGATCTGTTTCTGCTGGTTCTCGTATGCCCTCATCTGCTGGGCCACTCGCTCGCGGCGCAGTTCGAGGAAGTTGCTGTAATTCACCTTATAGTCGTACGCCTTGCCGCAGGATATCTCGATGGTCCTGCCTGTCACGTTGTCAAGAAACGCGCGGTCGTGGCTTACCAGCACCACCGCCCGGGCCTTTGTCTGCATGAACTGCTCGAGCCACTGGATCGACTCTATGTCGAGATGGTTGGTGGGCTCGTCGAGCAGGAGCACGTCGGGACGCTTGAGCAATATCTTCGCAAGCTCCACGCGCATGCGCCATCCTCCGGAGAACTCGCTCGTGGGCCTGTCGAAATCCTCACGGCGGAATCCGAGTCCGGTCAGGGTCGACTCCACCTCTGCGTCGATGTTCGAGGCTCCCTCTATGGCGAGCCGCTCGTTCAGGAAGTCGAGTCGCTCGATGAGTTTTCTGTATTCCTCGCTCTCGTAATCATCGCGCTCCGACAGCCTATCCGTGATCTCCGAGAGTTCACGGTTCAGGTCGAGCAGGTCGGAGAATGCCTTGCGCGCCTCCTCTATTAGAGTGGTGTCGTCGGAGACATTCATCTGTTGCGGAAGATACCCTATGGTGATGTCGCCCGGCATTGATATTGAGCCGGACGTAGGATGCTCCTGACCGGCGAGTATCTTGAGCAGTGTCGATTTGCCGGCACCGTTCTTTCCGGTCAGAGCTATCTTGTCGTTTTTGTTGATGACGAAACTAATGTCTGTGAAGAGTGGGCGTGCCGAAAACTCCACAGATATGTTGTTAATAGAAATCATATCGCAAAATTACTCAAAAAAATCCATGCGACGCCGGAAAATCAATAATTTTATCCCCGAGATGTCGGATAATATCAAAAAAATGCGTATTTTTGCGACAAAATATGTCCGGAAATCAGACATCCTCACCGAGCGCTGTCATAAAGTTGATTCCGCATGGCGCGTGCGGCGGGGTGTCTGTTCCAAGAAACTATAATATCATGAACACAGACAGAATAGTATTAGACGCAGTATGGCCTGAGATGCCCGAGTTCAAAGAGGGTATCCGCAGAGCCCCGGACCGTGGTTACACGCTCACGCCGGAGAAGACAGTGACGGCTCTGAAGAATGCACTCCGTTACCTTCCCAAGGAGCTCCATGAAAAGGCGGCTCCTGAATTCCTTGAGGAATTGCGCACACGCGGCCGCATTTACGGCTACCGTTGGCGTCCAGCCGGCGACCTCAAGGCGAAGCCAATTGACGAGTACAAGGGTAAATGTCTCGCTGGTAAGGCTTTTCAGGTGATGATCGACAACAACCTCTGTTTCGACGTGGCTCTCTATCCTTACGAGCTCGTGACTTACGGAGAGACGGGACAGGTTTGCCAGAACTGGCTCCAATACCGTCTGATCAAGAAATATCTCGAGAACCTCACCGACGAGCAGACTCTCGTGGTTGAGTCGGGACACCCTCTCGGCCTCTTCCCCTCGCGCAAGGACGCTCCGCGCGTCATCATCACCAACGCGATGATGGTGGGTATGTTCGACAACCTCAACGACTGGCACGAGGCTATGCAGATGGGTGTGGCCAACTATGGCCAGATGACCGCAGGCGGCTGGATGTACATCGGTCCCCAGGGTATCGTACACGGTACATTCAACACCATCCTCAACGCCGGCCGCATGAAACTCGGTGTTGCCGATGACGGCGACCTCAGCGGCTATCTATTCGTTTCGTCGGGTCTCGGCGGCATGAGCGGTGCTCAGCCCAAGGCTGCCGAAATCGCCGGCGCCGCAGCTATCATCGCTGAGGTTGACCAGTCCCGCATCAAGACAAGAATGGACCAGGGATGGGTCAGCGAGTGTACCGACGACATCGCCGAGGCTTTCCGTCTTGCCGAGAAGGCAATGGAGGAGAAGCGTCCGATTTCCATCGCTTATCACGGCAACGTGGTCGACCTGCTCGAGTATGCCGTGGAGAACAAGAAGAAGATTCATCTCCTCAGCGACCAGACTTCCTGCCATGCCGTATACGAGGGCGGTTACTGCCCGGTAGGCCTCACTTTCGAGGAGCGCACCAAGATGCTCCACGAGAATCCTGAGAAATTCCGCAAGCTTGTCGACGAGACTCTCCACCGCCACTACAACGCCATCAAGAAACTTGTGGCCGAAGGCACCTATTTCTTCGACTACGGCAACTCCTTCATGAAGGCGATATATGACTCCGGCGTGAAGGAGATCTCTAAGAACGGCATCGATGAGAAGGACGGCTTCATCTGGCCTTCATACGTGGAGGACATCATGGGCCCGATGCTCTTCGACTATGGCTACGGTCCCTTCAGATGGGTCTGCCTCAGCGGCAAGCATGAGGATCTCATCAAGACTGACCACGCCGCGATGGCATGCATCGATCCTAACCGCCGCGGTCAGGACCGCGACAACTACAACTGGATCCGCGACGCAGAGAAGAACGCGCTCGTTGTTGGAACACAGGCCCGCATCCTCTATCAGGATGCCATGGGACGTCTCCGCATAGCGCTGAAGTTCAACGAAATGGTTCGCAACGGAGAGGTGGGACCGATCATGCTTGGCCGTGACCACCACGACGTGAGCGGTACCGATTCTCCCTTCCGCGAGACAAGCAACATCAAGGATGGCTCCAACGTTATGGCGGATATGGCCGTACAGTGCTTCGCAGGCAACTGCGCCCGCGGTATGAGCCTCGTGGCTCTCCACAACGGTGGCGGCGTCGGAATCGGCAAGGCCATCAACGGTGGTTTCGGAATGGTCTGCGACGGTTCCGAGCGAGTCGACAACATCCTCAAGCAGGCTATGCTTTGGGATGTGATGGGAGGTGTGGCCCGCCGCAGCTGGGCCCGCAACGAGAACGCCATGAGCACCGTCAAGGAGTGGAACGACACTCAGGCCGAGAACGGCTTCATGATCACCGAGCCCTTCCTCGCCGACGAGGAGATGATCAAATCACTTTTGAAATAACCTAATCTATCGGCGGCATCGGCATCCCGGTGCCGCCGGTTACCATGATACAAACCATATAATGAAACAGATTATAGAGTGCGTGCCTAATTTCAGCGAAGGCCGCGACCGCGCCGTGATCGACGCAATCACAGCTGAGATTGAAAAGGGTGGAGAAGTGAGTCTGCTGGACGTGGATCCCGGCGAGGCCACCAACCGTACTGTAGTTACTTTTGTCGGTGAGCCGGAGGCTGTGTGCGAGGCCGCTTTCCGCGGAATCAGAAAGGCCGCTGAGCTTATCGACATGCGCAACCATCACGGAGCGCATCCCCGCATGGGTGCCACCGACGTATGCCCGCTTATTCCCGTGAGCGGAATCACTCTCGAGGAGTGCGCAGAACTGGCGCGCAAGCTCGCCAAGCGTGTGAGCGACGAACTCGGCATACCGACCTACTGCTACGAGGCAGCAGCTTTCACTCCCGAGCGCAAGAACCTCGCTGTGTGCCGTGCCGGTGAGTATGAGGCACTCCCGGAAAAGATGAACCATGAGGGCAAAGGTCCCGACTTCGGCGACCGTCCATACGACGAGGATGCAGCCCGTACTGGTGCCACCACTATCGGAGCCCGCGATTTTCTTATCGCCGTGAATTATAATCTCAACACAACTTCCACACGCCGTGCCAACGCAATTGCCTTCGATGTACGCGAAAAGGGTCGTCCCATGCGCGAGGGTGGCAAGGTGACCGGCAAACCGATGAAGGATGCAGACGGCAACGTGGTGATGATCCCCGGTACTCTCAAGGGAACAAAGGCCATCGGCTGGTTCATCGATGAGTACGGTATCGCGCAGGTGTCGATGAACATCACAAACATGCGCGAGACTCCGCTACACAAGGCGTTCGACGAGGTATGCGCCAAGGCCGCAGCAAGAGGCGTGCGCGTCACAGGTGCAGAGATCGTGGGTCTCGTGCCCAAGTCCGCTCTCATTGATGCCGGCAAGCACTATCTGCGCATGCAGCAGCGTTCGCTCGGTATCCCGGAGGAGGAGATAATCCGCATCGCCGTCAAGTCGATGGGTCTCGACGACCTTAAGCCCTTCAAGCCCGAGGAGAAGGTGATCGAGTACATGCTCGAGGCCGGAAAAGAGAAGACACGCAAGCTTACCGACATGACGCTCACCGCGTTTGCCGACGAGACTTCTTCGGAATCGCCCGCCCCCGGCGGTGGCTCTATTTCCGCATACATGGGCGCTCTCGGAGCCGCTCTCGGCACAATGGTGGCCAATCTCTCCGCCCACAAGGCTGGATGGGACGACCGCTGGGAGGAATTCTCCGACGCTGCCGAGAAGGGCCGTCATATCCAGGACCGTCTTATCGCTCTCGTGGATGAGGATACAGAGGCGTTCAACCGCATCATGGATGTGTTCGCCATGCCTAAGGGTACGCCCGAGGAGAAGGCCGCGCGTTCCGCAGCGCTGCAGGATGCCACTCTCTACGCTACTCAGGTGCCTCTGCGCACCATAAAGACCTCTTTCGAGGCTTTCGATCTGCTCGAGGAGATGGCCCGCAAGGGTAATCCGGCTTCTGTCAGCGATGTCGGCGTGGGTGCGCTTGCCGCCCGTTCCGCAGTGTTCGGAGCCTGGCTCAACGTCAAGATCAACGCCGCCGGTCTCAAGGACCGCGAGAAAGCCGATGCCATTCTCGCGGAGGCTGAGAAGATCGCGGATGAGGCAGCGAAGCGCGAGACCGAGATCCTGAAGCTCGTAAATGATACAATAGCCAAGTAATGATGGCCGACAGCAATTTAATCATAAGAAACGTCAAGGTGGTGACTCCGAAGGGCGACAGCGCCCGCCGGGGTTCCACCATGTCGGAACTGAGCGTGACGGAGGATGCCTCCATCGTCATCACCGACGGCGTCATCACTTACGTGGGCCCGTCAGATGACATCCGCATAGAGGCTGATGTCGATTACAACATCCTTGACGGAGAGGGCAATGTTGCTCTGCCGGGATTTGTCGACTCCCACACCCATCTGATTTTCGGTGGTTTCCGTCCCGATGAATTCGAATGGCGCCTGAAGGGTGATTCCTACATGAGCATCATGGAGCGCGGCGGTGGTATACAGAGCACTGTCAACGCCACGCGCGGCGAGTCGCTCGAGGCCCTCGTGGAGAAGGCACGCTGGTTTATCGACCGCATGGTCGACATGGGCGTAACCACGGTGGAGGCAAAGAGCGGCTACGGCCTCGACACTGAGTCCGAAATGAAGATGCTCGATGCCATCGACACTCTCGCCCGTGACGAGGAGACTCCGCTTTCGGTAGTGGCCACATTCCTCGGTGCTCACGCTGTTCCCAAGGAGTATAAGGGTAGGACCTCCGAGTACATCGACCTGATGATCCGCGAGATGCTTCCCGCGGCCAAGGGGAAGGCCAAGTTCTGCGACATCTTCACTGAAAAGAATGTCTTCGAGATTGAGGACTCCCGCCGATTCCTTACCGCTGCGCGCGATGCCGGTTTCAAGCTCAAACTCCATGCCGATGAGATTGTAACTCTCGGCGGTGCCGAACTTGCTGCCGAGATGGATGCAGTTTCGGCCGACCATCTGCTGCATGTCAGCGACGAGGGTGTACGCCGCATGGCGGAGAAAGGCACGGTGGCTACGCTCCTTCCGCTGACTGCTTTCGCCCTCAAGGAACCTTTCGCTCCCGCCAGGAAGTTCATCGATGCCGGCGCGGCAGTGGCTCTCGCCACCGACCTGAATCCGGGAAGTTGCTTCTCCGGTTCGATTCCGCTGACCATCGCGCTCGCCTGCATCTACATGAATATGTCGATAGAGGAGACAATCACGGCCCTCACCATCAATGGAGCCGCGGCTCTCGACATGGCCGGTGAGACCGGTTCGCTCGAGATCGGCAAGAGGGGAGACGTGGTCATTCTCGAGTTCGATAATTTCAGGATGCTGCCTTACTACGTGGGCATGAACTGTGTCCGCAATACAGTGAGCCGCGGACGGCTCGTTAAATGAAAATAAAAAGAAAACAACAAGATATGGAAAAACTTAAAGAATATGCCATCGGCTCTTCCGATCTTACCTACGATCTGATCGAGCGCATCCTTAACGATGGCACCCATCTCGTCCTCTCCGACGAGGCTATCGCCAAAATCAAGCATTGCAGGGAGTTCCTCGACCGCAAGACCGATGAGAACACCGTGCCCATCTATGGCGTGACCACCGGTTTCGGTTCGCTTTGCAGCAAACACATCAGCTCCGACGAGCTCTCCAAACTTCAGGAGAACCTGGTGAAGAGCCACAGCTGCTCGGTCGGTACTCCCGTGGACCGCACCGTGGTGAAGCTGATGCTTCTTCTCAAGGCCCACGCGCTTTCCAAGGGCTTCTCCGGTGTGCAGGTGGAGACCGTGCAGCGTATCCTTGATTTCTACAACAACGATGTACTTCCCGTGGTCTACGACCGCGGCTCGCTCGGCGCATCGGGTGACCTCGCTCCGCTGGCCAACCTCTTCCTCCCGCTCATCGGCGAGGGTCTGGTAGAGTATAAGGGTAAGGTCATCAAAGGCAGCGAGGCTCTCAACATCATGGGCTGGAGACCTATCCGCCTCAAATCGAAAGAGGGTCTGGCTCTGCTCAACGGTACTCAGTTCATGAGCGCCAACGGTATCAAGGCCCTCATCGACGGATGGCACCTCGTGAACTGCTTCGACCTCTTCGGTGCTATATCTCTGGAGGCTTTCGACGGTCGCATCGAGCCGTTCTGGGACTGCATCCAGCAGGTTCGTCCTCATCAGGGTCAGATCGACACCGGCCGCGTGTTCCGTTCCCTCCTCAAGGGTAGCGAGATCATCGCTCGTCCGAAGGAGCATGTGCAGGATCCCTATTCGTTCCGCTGCATCCCGCAGGTTCACGGAGCCGTTAAGGATGCCATGCGTCATGTGACCGATGTGCTTCACATCGAGATCAACTCCGTAACTGACAATCCGACTGTATTCCCCGATGACGACCTCGTGGTATCGGGAGGTAACTTCCATGGCGAGCCGATCGCTCTCGTGTTTGACTATATGGGTGTCGCCCTCAGCGAACTCGGTAACATCTCCGAACGTCGCGTGGCTCAGCTTATCGACGGTCTTCGCGGTCTTCCCGAGTTCCTCGTTGCTAAACCGGGCCTCAACTCCGGATTCATGATTCCTCAGTATGCCGCTGCTTCGATGGTTAGCCAGAACAAGATGTACGCTTGGCCGGCATCGTGCGACTCCATCGTAAGCTCCAACGGACAGGAGGACCTCGTGTCGATGGGTGCCAACGCAGCGACCAAACTCCACAAGATCATCGCCAACCTGAAGTACATTGCAGGCATCGAGCTGATGAACGCCGCCCAGGGTATCGAGTTCCGTCGCCCGCTCAAGTCCTCTCCCTATATCGAGAGCGTGCTGAAGGCTTATCGCGAGGTGGTGCCCTTCGTGGAGGATGATGTGGTCATGGCCGATTACATCGCCGACACCATGAAGTTCCTCGAGAATTTCGAGGTGAAGATTCCCGTAGATCCGGAGATCTGATGAATCTTTCGAAAACCAAGCTGCAGGTCTACAGCAATCTCGCCACGGCAAAGATGCGCCGTAAGCGCGGTCTTTTCATCGTGGAGGGTTGCAAGAGTGTGGCTGACACATGGAGTGCCTTCGATGTGGAGGCAATCCTGCGAGCAGAGGGGTCCGACTTTTCCGTTGAGGGCTGTCGGGCCCCCCTCTTCACTCTCAGCGAGGAGGAGATGAGGCGCGTGTCGAACCTGACTACCCGTCAGGAGGCGATAGGCGTTTACCGCATACCTGCCGACGAGGAGGCCGGATATCTATCTGTCGATCCGGAGGGCTTGTATCTGTTGCTTGACGGAGTGCAGGACCCGGGAAATCTCGGTACCATATTACGCACATGCCATTGGTTCGGTATCACCACTGTTTTCACTTCGCGTGACACTGTCGATATCTATAATCCGAAGACGGTTCAGGCCACGATGGGTTCTCTTGGCCGGGTAAAGGTGGTGTATCTCGACCTTGCGGAGCTGATCGGGTCCAATCCTGAGATGCCTGTCTACGGTACTCTGCTCGAGGGGGAGGATCTTTTCCACGCCCATCTGCAGCGGCGCGGTTTCATTGTCATGGGGAACGAGGGGAACGGCATATCGGAGAATATCCGGAAACTTATAGATAATCCAATCACGATTCCTCCGTATGGCCGTGACCACGGGGAATCTTTGAATGTGGCGGTGGCGACCGCGATAACGGTCGCCTGGTTCAGAGGAAAAATCTGAAAATTGAGAATTTAGAATTAAGAATTTAATAACTGATTTAAGACTATGGAAAATAAAGTAACTGTCGAACTTAGGAATCTTACCACCGGTTATGTGGCGCGAAGCAGTCGCGTGCTTATTGAGAAGAATGTGAATGCTTCCCTGCATGAGGGGGAATTCTGTTGCCTTTTAGGACCGAACGGAGCTGGTAAAAGTACGTTATTGCGCACCTTGTCCGGTTTTATGCCTCCGTTGTCGGGTACTGTGATGCTTTTTGACCGTCCGCTCGGAGCATATTCCGATCAGGAGTTGTCGCGCAAGATAAGTGTAGTGTTGAGCGACCGACCGTCGGTCACATCTATGAATGTTGAGCAGCTTGTGGCTCTCGGCCGCAGTCCATATACAGGCTTCTGGGGCCGTCTCACTGACCGTGACCATAAGGTAGTGGAGCATTCCATGGAATTGGCAGCTGTCGATTCGTTCCGTCACCGTCTTGTCGACACGCTAAGTGACGGTGAAAGACAGCGTGTGATGATCGCCAAGGCCCTTGCGCAGGAGACACCGGTGATATTCCTTGACGAACCTACTGCCTTCCTCGATTTCCCGAGTAAGGCGGAGATGATGCGTATTCTGCGCCATCTGGCGCATAAAGAGGGCAAGACCGTCATGCTATCCACCCACGATATCAACATGGCCCTTGACCTTGCCGACTCCCTGTGGCTTGTAGACAAGCGGACAGGAATGGAGACCGGCACCACTGCCGAGCTCGCCGAATCCGGTGCTCTCGCCCGCTACTTCGCCGCCCCCGGCATATCCTTCGACAAAGCAGCCATGCAATTCACCCTAAAGAAATAGTCCCCGGCGAGCCAGCATGAGTGCTGTCCGACAAGCGCGGTCGCGAAGCTACGGAACCCCGATGCTCCGCATCGAGGTCCATTAGTGCGCGATCGCACCTCGGAGAGGTGAGACCACGCAAGAACGACCGCTCTTACCAACGCTCCACTGAGGTGAGACCCCATAACGACGACCGCGCTATCCACCACGCCTCCGAAATGCGACTTTGCAACAGCGACCGAGCAGACCTCGACGCGGAGCGTCGGGTTTCCTTAGCTTCGCATTCGCGCATGTTGACGATTCATTTTGACCATAGATGTAATTTTCACAGTGAAATTGCGTCTATCTATATAAAATGGTTTATTGATGTCGAATAAAGCTAAGAGAAGTCTTTCACTCGTTATGATGGTGGTCGGGCTTGCTGTATTGATCGGGCTCGCACTCAGTCGCAAATTCTTCGGTGTTCAGCATGACACTTGGCAATACCTCGCTGCCCCTTTGTGGATTTGCTTCTTCGGAGTCCTATATCGCAATTTCAGCTTGGCTGTGAAGGAGGATAAGAAGTATGGCCCGATAAAATAGATCAGGTCACTTGCTATGACTAAGGCCAGTAGTATTCCTTTTTCGCGGATGCAGAATATCTCCGCTACCGGGACGTTCGTGAAGCGGTTCGGTAAACCGGGGAACGTTCCAATGAAACCGTATGCCCACCGTGATGATTATTATGTAATCGCGCTCCTGACCGATGGTAGCGCAGAGGTCGAGATCGATTTCGAAAGGAAACGCCGCGGTGCCGGAGATATACTGGTGGTATCCCCGTGTCAGGTTCACAGCAAACCTGCTGATGAGGAGTGGAATGCCGACGGTTGGATGTTGGCTCTATCTCCCGAGATGCTTTCGGAACAGGAAGCCGGCGTTTTGGAGGAATATTCAATATCGCCAAAACCCATGAGTCCCGGCGTGGTGGTGATTGACGATATTGTGACTATATGCCGCATGATGGATCATAACAAAGAGAATGCTTCTATCTTTAACGCTCTTGCCTTAGCTGTCAAGAGTATCGTGTTGTCCACGCTATGCTCCTCTGACTCTCAAATATCCGGTCGATACCGCGCTATTACCCTCAAATTCAGGAAACTGCTTGAAAAACATCTTTTGGCGGAGAAACGACCGACTGCATACGCGGAAATGCTCAATATTTCCGAAATATATTTGAATGAAGCCGTGAAAGGTGCGACAGGTCTGAGTGTCAGTGCCTATATCCGGAACTTGGTGATCTTACAGGCGAAGAGGCAGTTGACTTATACAACATTGTCAGCTAAGGAAATAGCATACCAACTCGGTTATCAAGATTATTCCTATTTCTCGAAACTATTCGCCAAGAGTACAGGTTTGTCACCATCGGAATATCGCAAAAACCTTAAATAGTACAACTGTTGCCTAATTGTCGCCATTCCCGGAACTGCAGATTCATTGTAATTTTGCGAAGTAATTCAAATAAAAACAGAAATGACACCTGCAAAAAGACTCAAGGTTTGTAACCGATCGCTGGGAATTGTTCTCATTCTGATGCTTATCTCCGGCATACAGTTAGAGGTGACATCTGGTCGGTATGCCTGGTCGGTATGGGTACATATCGTACTCGGAATCATACTGACGGCACTCTCGCTCTACCATATCCATCTCCACTATAAGAGCGACAACTGGCTCGCCCGCTTTGTGAAAAACAAGAATACGGTGACCCGCGTTCTATGGTGGGTATTCCTGCTGACAGCCATAACGGGTATCGCAACCACAATAGTGTGGATTATAGGACAGCACCATTCTCCTCTCGGAGGCATCCATGGCAAAATCGGCTTCCTGATGTTCATAGTGGCCCTAATCCACGTAATCAGACATATACATAAGCAGAAAGCCTTGAAACACAATAGATAAGCATCATCTTATCACTCTAAAACCTCATCTCAAACACCCCTTTCCATCAGAAAATATAACCGCCGGAAGGGGGCTTATTTCAAAAATTTTTGTAATTTTGCAGTGCGGTTTATACAGAGCCACCTTGATATGAACAGCTGTACTGACAGACAAATCAAATTCCATCCTTACATAAGAAACTGGGGATTCCTCGAAAATTGGAAGAGCACCGGGCATATCTCCTAATAGTCGTAAAAGTCGCATAACTGACGGCTGAACTCATCATATCCTTACATTCATATTTGTCACTTTCGGACAGGCCTGAAAGCATGGCTTGTCCCTAATCATTATCAGCAATGAACAATCCTCGATTGCTCGCCATGCTGCTGTGCGCGGCATTGGCGGGCGACGGAGTGTGCGTGTGCGCCCGGTCTGTGATCACTCTCGAAGAGATTTTCGCCAGCGCCGAAGCACACAGCATACAACTGAAACCGTCACATTCAGCCATTACAGAGGCTGAACAAGAAACGGCAGTGGCCCGCAGCGGTCGACTGCCTGATATCAACATGTCGCTGTCGCTTAGCTATGTTGGCGACGGATTCACCACTAAACGCAATTTTGGCGATTATGAGAAAGCACCGATTCCGCACTTGGGCAACGGACTGTCACTTAATGTGACTCAACGAGTCTATACCGGCGGAGCTGTGACCAACGCCATCCGTCTGGCTCAGCTGAAGGAGACTGCGGCGCGATTTGCCGAAGATTTCCAGCGCGACAACATCCGGTTCCGTCTAACCGGTTATTATCTCGACATCTATAAATACACCAACCTGCGCCAGGTGGTGGTGAGCAACATCGGAGCGGCACGCAAGGTGCTTGCCGACATGCAAGCCCGCTACGAGCAGGGAACAGCACTGCTCAACGACATAACCCGCTATGAGTTATTGGTCTCGAACTTAGAACTTGAACTGACACGGATAGACAATACACTGACGATCCTTAACGATGACCTTGTGACAACCGCTGGTATGCCACAGGGAACAGAGGTTGTTCCCGATTCCACTATACTTGAGAGGAGCCTTCCGGAGCAAACCGAGGAATGGTGGCTCAAGGAAGCGCGAGAACAGTCTCCCTCGCTTCATCTCGCAAGGGCAGGGGTGGACATAAGCCGGAAGGCGGAGGATATCGTTCGCTCCGAACGTTTGCCTAAAGTCGGATTGCAGGCGGCATGGAATATAGACGGACCTATCCTTACTGAAATACCGCCCATCGACCGCAATCTCAGCTATTGGTTTGTTGGAGTTGGAGTCGAGTATAATCTCTCATCGCTCTATAAGAGCAATAAGTCATTGGCGCGAAGCAAGATGGCTACTCAGCGGGCTACGGAGGAATTAGATGCCGCAGTTGAGAATGTGTCATTGGCGGTAAAGGCCGACCATGTCCGGTATCTCGAGGCATACGAGGAACTGAAAACCCGCATCAAGAGTGTGGAACTCGCCGAGCGCAATTACCGGACAATATCCACACGTTACGCGGCCGACATGGCGCTGATCACCGACATGCTCGATGCCGCCAATGTCCGTCTCGACGCGCAGCAGCAGCTTGTCAACGCACGTATCAACATTATCTATTATTATTACAAACTCCTTTTTACTTCAGGAAAAATATGAAAAACAGAGCTAAAAAGACGGCATCATATATAGTTACAGCAATCGTAGTGCTTCTCGCAGTAGTGTGGGTTGCATCCCGTTTCATCTATCTTGGAAATGTGGAATACACAGACAACGCACAGATCGTACAGCAGATAGTGCCCGTAAACAGCCGGGTACAGGGCTATATCAAGGAAATACGGTTCAAGGAATACCAGAAAGTTCGGAAAGGTGACACGCTGGTGGTGATAGATGACTCCGACCTGCGGCTGAATGTGGCGCGCGCCCGTGCCGACTACCAGAACGTCCTCGCCGGCAGAGGAGTCGCCGATCGTTCAGTGACTTCGGCATCGGCCAACGTATCGGTCAGTGAGGCCTCGATAGCGGAGGCGAAGGTGCTGATGGACATGGCAGCCACAGATCTTGCCAGATATGAGAAACTTCTCGCGCAGGAGGCTGTGACGCGTCAGCAATATGATGGGGTCAAGACCGACTATGAGGCCAAGAAGGCCCGTTACGAGATGCTGGCCCGTCAGCTCAAGGCCACATCGACCGTGGTGGATATAAACCGCGAGCGCATCTCCCAGAGCGAAGCCGGTATCGAACTTGCCAAGGCACTTCTCGAGACCGCCGAGCTGAATCTGAGCTATACCGTCATTGTAGCACCCTGCGACGGATACACATCGCGCAAGGAGATTCAGGTTGGGCAGTTGGTGCAGCCGGGTCAGACGCTACTCGATGTGGTCGATTCCGGCGAGACATGGGTTGCGGCCAACTATAAGGAGACTCAGTTGAGACACATAGCCCCGGGTAGCAAGGTGGATATAGAGGTCGACGCAGTGCCCGATGTGACATATCATGGTGAGGTGGAATCCATATCCACCGCAACGGGCGCGTCGCTGTCACTCATGCCGCAGGATAATTCAGCCGGCAATTCTGGTGGGGATGTCCATCAATTTCGCGGTGATGTTCCGCATCAAGTTCCGGTACAGCACCCGCACGCAACTGCTTGTGTGCGGCGCGGTGCTGATTGCCGCCAACGCGATATGCGTCGGCACCACCAGTGTGCCGTTGCTCGTAGCCACATGCTTCGTTGCCGGATGGTTCCGGATGCAGGCCACGTTCGCCTGCAATTCAACCATTCAGCTGTGGCTCACCCCCGTCCGCAACATGTCGATATTCTTCTGTTATGTGTACATAGTGGTAGACAGCGCGATACAGTTGAGTGGCATCGTCACCGTCTACACCATCTTCCATTTCGAATGGAAATATATGCACTGGATCATGATCGGTCTGCTGGCGCTGATGATGCTGCTGACTGCTCTGCTTGTCAGGCCGGTGAGATGTCCCATGTACATTCCATTGCTTGGTATCGACTGGATAGGGGCCGGTCTCTGGGCGCTGTTCATGCTCTGCTTCACATTTGTCTGCGTTTACGGGAATTTCTATGACTGGTGGGAATCGGCTGAGATAACAGGCTCCACCTTATTGGGACTCGTGTGCGCTGGCGTCAATCTTTGGCGCGCCGGTTTCCTCAGACATCCTTATATATCGTACGCGGCATTGCGAAACCGGAATGTGGTGAGGGCTACATGTGTGTATCTGGTGTTTTTCACGCTTATGGCCACTGAACATGTGTTTGAGCATTCATACGCTGCCAACATCCTCGGATTTGACGAAACTAACCTGATAGACCTCAATTGGTATGTGTTGGCAGGAATTATCGTCGGATGCGGATTCACATATTTCACATTCGCAATCAGGAAATGGCGCTACAAGACAATGACAGCCGTGGGATTCGCTTTGGCTGTCATCTATCTTGCATATTTTTATTTCTTTCTCGATTACGGCGTTGAGAAGGAGGCACTGTTCGTTCCACTCTTCGCGAGGGGGGCTGCATCGGTTATTATCTCCATAGTCTATCTAACCTCGATACTGCAGGGTGGTCTGCCGTTCATGGTGTTTCCTCAGGCCCTTACCATCAATGGTTTTACCGGAGCGGTGATGGGAGCTACGTTGGGTCCGGCATTGATAGGGGAGTGGCTGAGGCATGCATTGCCGCGCAATGCCGCGTTGCTTGGCGCACGGTTGACCGATTTCAATCCGGATTCAAGCGGAATGCCGCTATCCGGGCTGTTCGGAATGGTACAGCGTCAGGCACTGGTGGTCACGATTAAGGAGATATATGGCTGGCTGTTGATTGCGGGAATATTCTCGTTGCTTATGATTCTGCTCAGCTACAGCCCTATACGCCCGGCCGCAATCCTGCCAAAATGGTCCTCTATCCGGCGGATCATAAAACGGCTGGTTCGCAGTGAGCGCAGTATATCTCTACAAGATTAGCGGGCGGTGCTATCCTTGATGAAGTTCACGATAGCATCAAGCACTTCGGGAGAGATTGTCTCTCGGATTTCGTCATATTCCGACACCTCCCCGGTGACCGCATGCTGCATCAGGTGGTTAAGGCGTGGCATCAGCATAGTCTTGGCCTGTGGCGCATGCTTTTTTATTACGGTGAGGTTGTCTGGATATACCTGAGTGTCCTTTTCTCCGTTGATCGCTAAAACCGGACATCTCACCTTATCTATATATTCGCGAGGATTCAGCACGAGGAATGCGTCAATCCATGGAGCGCGAGTGCTCTGGGTCATCTTCAGCGACTGGAGGATCTGGTCTGGCACCTGTAAACAATTCTCTGCCGCAAGCTTGTATACGTCGATGGGAGCTGCGGTACCACTCTTTACCTGGCTGGTGATTATGTCGAATACGAGTTCTATCAGTTTCAGGCTATTTGCTTTTTCCGTGTCAGACAATGTCATTTTATCAAGACTGTGGCTGTTCTGTCTCATGATGGTCTCCTTGCCTGATATAGCCATACCCGCCAAGGATACGATGAAGTCCGCTTTCTTTTCCGCACCGACCATAAACGCCACAGTGCCACCCTCTGAATGTCCAAGCACGCCTACTTTCCCTATACCGGGGATGGAACGCAGAAAGTCAATGCCACTGACGGCGTCATCCTTGATTGTATGTGTTGTGGCGGTGAGGTAATCGCCGGTGGACTTGCCTGTGCCGCGGTCGTCGTATCGCAGAGATGCGATACCGTTGCGGGCAAGAATGTCGGCAATGACGGCAAATGGTTTATGGTCGCAATATTCCTCGTCTCGATTCTGCGGGCCGCTTCCGGTCACCATAACCACGGCAGGGAACTTCCTGCTGTCAGTAGTCTGCGGAAGCGTGAGTGTCGCGCTCATCACAGCTCCGTCTGGTGCAACGAAGGTAGTGTCGACCACACTGTATGGAAATGGAGGCCTCGGAGTCTGTGGCCGGCGATCCTCGAGAGCAACATCAGGAGTTAGATCGAGTGGAAACTCATAGCCTCGCTGTTGAAAGCGACCTTTGATTGCACCGGCTGATATCCTGCCCGTATAGGATGCTCCTATGACGTTACAGGTAAGCGAGATGGAGTCGGCATCGCAACGCACAACCTCCGTCGCTATTCCTTTAGCTCCCTGAGAAGGTGAGTCTAAGGTGCATGACGTTTCTCCTGATACGCTCTCGGAGAAATTGAATACCAACGGAACTTTCATCTGACCTAAATCCAGTTCTCCGCGCCATGAACCTCTAAGCGCAATTGCGTCGCTTGCCGTCAACATCAATGCGGCAAGCAGTAGCCAATTCTTGAATAGTCTCATTTTGATCTCGATATTATTAATAAAAGGCCGATGCAAGGTGCACCGGCCCCGTCTTATCGCAAAATTACAAAAAATATCGGATAAGTGAGTAATAATAATCAAAAATCGCTCTATCGAGTGAGACCTTTGTGAAATTGTGCTTACTTGCGGTAGAGTGCGCCGAATTCCTCGGACCGTCGTGTACGAAGACCGTTATGGAAGCGACCTTTATACTTCGAATAGGAGATATACTCGCTTTCGATGTCGCGGTTGCCCGCCTCAAGTTTGTGGAGGAGTCCGCTCTTTTTCATTTTCCCGGCCCCGAGCAGTCGATAGGGGCCCACACTGTAGGCGAGAACTCCGAGAAGGAGCTGGTCAACACCATATTCCTTGAATAACTCAGTGTATTCCTTGAGATCTTTCCTGAGGAGAGCGTCTGCCTCCTTCTCCGACATCTGTCGGCGGGGTATCTTTTCCCCTTTCTTGACCAGATGCCCGTAACCTACGTATGGCCAACGGTGTACCGGATGTATTGTCTCGTATTTCTTGATAATTTCCACTGCTTTTTCAAACTCTTCGTCGGAGTATGTCGAACTAAGCGATGTGCTTTGTTCTATCCTGGGCTTGAGTTCAGATGCCGTCTCGGTATTGATACTCGTGGAAAATGACTGGGCGCACATAAAAAGTGCCGCCATTGTTAAAATTAGTTTCTTCATAAGAGTTCATTTAGGTCCGAACCCGGCGATTAATTAGGAAAGAGACAGAGGTGAGATGGTGTCCGGTCCGCTATCGGTGTCGGAGGACTTCGCCGGGTGGAGGAGCAAGGTTATCCCGCTCCTAAGAAACTGCCGATACAAAGATTATTCATGTTAAAGGGTTATTAATTAGGCAGCTTCCCCGAAATTCCATCAGCTCTCTTGCCGTTGGAATCTCACACTTTTATGTTGTAAAACATAGTTATAACGCAATATTCGGGCGTTTAGTTTATCTACATGTAGAAACTTTTTTTAAGTAGAGCTGGTTTCCGATGCGGATATATCGAAAAAATGTAGTAAATTTGTGGTTTAATTACGGACGCGGGAGTGAGCGCATATCATCTATTCATTTACCCTGCATTTCCGACTTCGATATAAAATGGGACAATACGATAACTACACACCTGAAATATCATACGACGACGAATTGCCTCTGAATCCTGATCTATCGCCTCAGGGTGATGACAAGGAAAAGACACAGCGCAAACGTCGCCGACAGAAAACCGCGCCCGCGCCAAAGCGTGAGTCCAAGAAGCCGGAAGAGAAGAAGCCGGAGAAAATATCATGGTTCAACAATGTCGTCGCGGCCCTCAAAAGTCCAACCACGCGAATAATGTCCGGCATTTTCATCGGATGTATCACTGTTTATTTAGGTGTGTCTTTCATCTCCTATTTCGCAAACTGCATACAGGACCAGTCTGTCATTAACTCCACCGGAATAGGTACATCGGGACAGGTAGGCAATGCCGGAGGAGAGGGCGGGGCGCGTCTCGCCGAATTTCTGATCAACGAGAGTTTCGGTCTCGGCTCATTCGTCATTATTATATGGCTCGGAGCCTTGTCGATGAGAATGCTAACGGGCAAGCCGAGATTCAAGACGGTGAATTTCACCATCAAGTGCCTTGTGGCGTTGATTACCGTCTCTCTTATAGTGGGGCTTGCCACCATCGGGATACATACTTCGGTGAACTGGGGAGGATACCATGGCCGGTATGTGAATGAATTTATAATCAATTTCATAGGTTGGACAGGTGCGGGATTGCTCTGTCTCTTCATGGTATCGTTGTTCGTGGCGATATGTCTCCGTGACTTCATATTGTGGATACTTCGTAAAAAGCGTGAGCGCGACCGTCGCCGCAGGGAGGAGCGCGCTAAGCGAGAGGCTAAACTCGAGCTGGAGGCGCAGATCCGCAAGATGCAGGAACAGGAGCATCTTGATGACATCAAGGCCGGAGAGACCACCGATTTCGTCGGCGATGACATAATGGACAATACCCCCGATGAACAGGTGGATTTCAACGATAAGGATTCAGCTCCCCTCTATGACGTAAGCGACCATCAAAGATTCATGCCTCAGGAAGAGCCGAAGACTGCGCAGGTACCGGAAGCCACCGATGCCACGGAATCTGAAACCGTGTATGAGACACCTGCTGAGGCCGACGATGAGGATGTTGTCCCGGATGATAAAGATAATGCCGCCGATGAAAAGATGGTGGTGAATGTCAACACCATTGACCAGACCGGAAGGCGGCACTTCAAATCGGAAGTTGACATATATGAGTCGCATACATATAATTTTCCTCCATTCGACCTGCTGAGGCCGGGGGTGACCCGTCCCACCGTCGATGCCGATGAACAGCGCGAGAACGAAGAAAAGATAAGACGTACGCTTCTTGACTTCGGCATCCCCATCAAGAGCATCAAGGCGACTATCGGGCCGACGGTGACCCTATACGAGATTGTGCCGGACAATGGCGTGAAGATTTCGAAGATAAGGAATCTTGTAGATGACATAGCGCTGTCGCTTTCGGCAGTGGGCGTACGTATAATCGCCCCCATCCCCGGCAAGGGCACAGTCGGAATCGAGGTGGCGAACAAGGAACCGCAGACCGTGTCGATGCAGACTGTGATCAGGTCCAAGAAATTCCAGGAGACGCGCTATGCGCTCCCTGTGGCGCTCGGCTCCACAATCTCCAACGAGGTGTACATAGCCGACCTGGCCAAGATGCCCCACCTGCTTGTGGCCGGTGCTACCGGTCAAGGTAAATCCGTCGGTCTCAACGCAATCATTGCTTCTCTGCTCTATTGCAAGAAACCATACCAGCTGAAATTCGTCCTTATCGACCCGAAACAGGTGGAGTTCAGTCTCTACAATAAGTTGAAGGACCATTATATGGCCATGATTCCGGACGACACCACTGACGAGGCCGTCATCACCGACATGAACCGGGTTGAGGCCACGCTCAGTTCGCTATGCGTGGAGATGGACCAGCGTTATTCTCTTCTCAAGAACGCCAATTCGCGTAATATAGAGGAGTACAACAACAAGATCCGCGAGGGTAAGCTTAATCCCGCTGACGGTCATAAGTTCCTGCCCTATATCGTGGTGGTGGTCGATGAGTTCGGTGATCTGATCATGGTTTCCGGCAAGAACGTCGAGATGCCGATCGCGCGTCTGGCGCAGAAGGCCCGCGCCGTGGGAATGCATGTGATTATAGCCACGCAGCGACCGTCAACCAATGTGATTACCGGTATCATCAAGGCCAACTTCCCCGCCCGTATATCGTTCAAGGTGGCTTCGGGAGTCGATTCCAAGACGATTCTCGACACACCCGGAGCACAGCAGCTGATCGGTCGCGGTGACATGCTCATATTCAACAATTCGGAGATGGTCCGCGTACAATGCGCGTTCATCGACACTCCCGAGGTAGAGGCCATCTGCGACTATGTCAGCCGACAACCGTATCCCATGGGACCTTATATATTGCCTGAGCCCGCTGTAGGAACGGGCAATGAAGATGATTCTCCATCATCGGGATCTATGCAGGACCGGGACCCGCTATTCGAGGAAGTGGCGCGTCAGATAGTGAAATCGAGCACAGCGTCAACGTCATCGCTGCAGCGACATTACTCAATCGGCTATAACCGCGCCGGTAAAATCATGGACCAGATGGAGCGCGCAGGTATAGTAGGGCCATCCACAGGCGGAAAACCGCGTCCTGTCCTCGTGGATTCCATCACTCTTGAATCAATACTTAACAATGAATAATACATTGAATCTTAAAAAGTCGTTGGTTGCAGTCGCAGTGCTTCTATGCGCAGTGCCTGCGTTCGCCCAGAGTTCATACGACATTCTGCGCAAGGCAGCCACCAAACTTGAGGCTGCCAAAGGCATTCAATGTTCGTTCACGCTGAAGAGCGGCGAGCATTCCACGGAAGGATCCCTCAAATCGCAGGGAGACCGATTCTATCTCAAGACACCGGTATCATCCACCTGGTATGACGGAAAACAGATGTGGGCGATGAATCCCTCGACGCATGAGACAACCCTATATATCCCTGATGTGGAAGAGGTGCTTGAGGTGAATCCGATGGCGTATCTCCGTAACTTCTCAAAAGACTACTTCTCGGCATTCTCGAAAAAGAAGGTCGACGGCAAACACATTGTGCTGCTTAATCCGCGAAAGAAGGGTGGGCAGGTTCGGGCCATCGAGATAACGGTAGACGCCACCACTTTCCTGCCGGAGAAGTTCATAGTAAGAACCATGGACAACAGGCGCACCTACCTGACCGTCCGTGCCCTGAAGCTCAATGCCACGCATCCGGCATCGACATTCACATATCCTGCATCATCGTATAAAGGTTATAAGGTGATAGATCTAAGATAACCGGACTATCCAGAAGAATTTCAATACGCAAAAACAAATAAAAGAAGTTACTGAATAAGAAATAAATCGAAAATATCATGGAAGAGACAACAGCAAAAGTACTGATCATCGGATCAGGTCCGGCCGGATACACAGCCGGAATCTACGCATCGAGAGCTAACCTCAATCCCGTTATATACGAGGGAGAGCAGCCCGGCGGACAGCTTACGCAGACCACAGAAATCGAGAATTTCCCCGGTTATCCCAACGGAGTCCAGGGTCCTGAGATGATGAACGACCTCAGGGATCAGGCCGAGCGGTTCGGCTCGAGAATCATTCCCAGAATCATCACGAAAGTCGATTTCTCAAAGCGTCCGTTCCGTTGCGAGGATGAAAGGGGAGACGTTATTGAGGCCAACACCGTAATTATCTGCACCGGAGCATCCGCCAAGTATCTCGGTCTTCCCGACGAGGAGAAATACCGCGGTCTCGGAGTGAGCGCATGCGCCACATGCGACGGTTTCTTTTACCGCAAGAAGAGAGTGGCTGTGGTAGGTGGCGGCGATACGGCCTGCGAGGAGGCTCTCTATCTCTCCACGCTCGCCTCGAAGGTGTTCCTGATTGTGCGCAAGCCTTACCTCCGCGCGTCGAAGGCAATGCAGAAGAAAGTGTTCGAGAGAGAGAACATCCAGGTCCTCTTCGAATGCAACACGCTCGGACTCTTCGGCGAGGATGGCGTGGAAGGAGGCCACTTCGTTTACCGCAAGGGTGAGCCCGACCAGCAGGAGTTCGACCTGCCTATCGACGGCTTCTTCCTCGCTATCGGTCACCGTCCCAACACAGAGATTTTCCGCGAGTGGCTCGATATCGACTCAGAAGGTTATATCAACGTGCAGGCACCCTCCACACGCACCAATGTGGAAGGTGTGTTCGCGGCGGGTGACTGTGCGGATCCCAGCTACCGTCAGGCAATCAGCGCCGCTGGAACCGGTTGCCGCGCCGCTATCGATGCCGAGCGCTTCCTGATGAACCACGATGAGCATTAAAACTCAATTCCCGAATCGTTAAAGTTGAATGTTCGGGCGGTGATTCATCGCTTTGGTGATTTTCTCTCCTTCGGCAAGAATCTGCCTTGATCGTTCGGACAGGTACCGTTTGCAGAATTTCTCCCAGACGTATGTCACGGCAAGACTGGAGGGATGGAGAAGATCATCGGCATAAAATCTATAATCTCGAAGGTCGTCGGTTATAATCTCGTAAGCGGGAAAATAATCGGCGCCTTCTATTTCAGAGCATAGTCTCTCGCAGGCGAGCAACAAGGTGGCCTTGGAGCGCGCGTTACCCTCGAATCCATCCTTAAGATGCCGGATTGGACTTACTGTGAAAATTAACCTGAGGTCGGGATTGAGGACCCTCAGATGTTCTACAGTCGATTTCCAAACAGATACTATTTCATCCACGCTTAGCCGGCGTCTTTTGAAGTCTTTAGAGGGGAACTTATGGCAGTTCGACACGATATAGCCGGGAGAGTCCGACAGTTCATAAATCCATGATGTTCCGAACGTGACGATAAGCACCCCTGCGACTGCGAGTGCTTCCTTTATCTCCGACAGTTTGCCGATGAGAGTATCAGCTGTCTCAGCTTCCGATGTGCCGCAGGTCTTGGAATCGGTAAGCCATGACAGAAATAGCCCGTCCCTGCTGACAATGGAGCGTTTCACAGCTGCAAGCACCTTCTTTTCATCGTCATCGGCACTGAGACTAAGGATATTGGCGATTGATGCCGGATTATACAGTACACCGCATGGATTGGCCAGAGAGGGCCATCTGCAAACGCGCATCCTTGCGCCTATTGAATCAGTGAAACATGATCCGACAAGAACCACCGGCATCAAAGGGTCAAGCAAACGACCGGCTACTTCAGGATTATATTCTGTTCTGAATTTCATAATCTATGCTGATATGTTTCTTATGCCCAAATCTCTGCAAAATTAGCCATTTTCGATGGTTTATACCAAGAATTGTTAATAATTCCACTTTTTTTGCTAATTTTGTTATTTAAACAGAAGGGTGCTGTGCCAAAAGGCTTAAACCATTGCCGCAGCATGCTATCTAATAATTAAAAATTAAGCACATTAAGTGCTGTTTGAATACTTAATATCCAAAGCTATGAGAAAGTTATATCTGGCAATTGCCATCGCAGCAATATCCGCTCCTGTTCTCCAGGCTCAGGAGGATTACGACGATATATATTACAATCCGAAGAAAAGCAACAACCATAACGAGCAGAAGTCCAAGAAACAGTCTTACTACATCAAGGATTTCTCCGACATGGATGTTGACGATTATAACCGCCGCGGCTTCTATTACAACTCTCCTGTCGATACTATCGGCAGGACGGCTGAGACGGAGCCCGATTTCGTGTACACCCAGCAGATCCAGAAGTATTACAATCCCACTATCGTACTCGACAACTGCGACGTACTCGCCGATGTCCTCGAGAATTCATACGGCAATGTTGACATCGTGATAAATGATTACGGCATTCCCTCGTTTACTCCCATCTACGTGAATCCCTGGTGGGGCAATGTATCGTGGAACTGGGGCTGGGGTCCGTCATGGTCCTGGTCTTGGAACTGGGGTCCGTCATGGTCATGGACCTGGGGACCTGCATGGGCTTGGGGACCTTCGTGGAACTGGAACTGGGGATGGGGCCCGTCATGGACCTGGGGACCGGGTTGGGGCGGTCCCGGATGGGGCTGGGGTGGTCCGGGTTGGAACCGCCCACACTATGCAGACTATCGTCCCGGCGCACATCGTCCAGTAAGCCCGAGACCGGGTTGGTCGCAGAACACCCGCCCCGGATATAACAGCGGAGCCGGTGTCAATGGCCGTCCCGTAGGCAACAGACCTGTATATGGACGTCCCGGCGGCAGCAATTCCGGCAGTGGTATCGGTTCTTCCGCCAACACTCGCCCCAACAGAAACGTAGTGGGTAACCGCCGCGGATATACCGTCGGTTCCAACGCCACGCAGACTCAGCATGCCACATCCGGCCGTTATCAGTCGACAAACGGCAATAACGGCAGCAATAACGGCGGCACAAGAAGATACACCACCGGCAACCGCACATTCTCTGGTGGCACATATCAGCTTAACAGGAATAACAACAGTTCAGGCAATACATACAACCGCTCCACAACCAAGAGCACGACCAACCGCTCGGCTGTGACCCGCAGTCAGAGCAACAGCAACCGCTCGACAGTGACCCGCAGTCAGAGCAACTCGAACCGCTCCAGCTTCAACCGTAGTTCAAGCAGCTCCAATCGCGGAAGCTTCTCAAGCGGCAGCCGCGGAGGCGGTGGTTTCAGCGGAGGCGGAAGCCGTGGCGGTGGTGGCGGTCACCGCAGATGATATTTACTATGCTTCCCGTCCCTGTGCGGGAAGCATGTTCATATAGAATTATTTAGAATTGTTGTTTCATTAACTTGATTTCACGGCTATGAAGAAACTATATTTTACATTATCGGCTCTCATCGCAGCGGGGTTCGCTCCGCTGATGATGTCGGCGCAGAGCGCCACCGACGCATATCAGGTGTCGCAATATGACCTCAAGGGTACCGCCCGCTTCATGTCGATGGCCGGAGCGTTCGGTGCACTCGGCGGCGACCTCTCGACTCTGTCGCAGAATCCGGCCGGTATCGGTGTGTACCGCAGCAGTGAACTTGGATTCACCTTGAATCTCGATGCGCAGCAGAGCACGGCTAAGAGCATGGGCATCAGCAACACCGAAAACCAGACGCGATTTTATCTGAACAATATCGGAGGCGTGGCTACAATCAGACTAAACAGTTCGGCTGTACCCAACTTCAACATCGGATTCACCTATAACAAGGCCGCATCGTTCGACCGCCAATACTCCGGACGTATACCCACGCTCAACACCTCGCTGAGCAACTACATAGCCGGTGTTGCCAACACCTACGGCCTGACCGAGGCTGATGTCAGGGCTACCAATACATACGAGCCGTACAAAAATCCGAATGTACCATGGATGACTATCCTCGGATATGATGCGATGCTGATCACCCCGGAGGCGGTGCATACCAACGGCGGCCAGGCAACCGACTGGTACGGCCAGTTCGGCAACGGAACCACGGGCAACGCCACTTTCGGAGTTTCCGAGCGAGGATCTGTAGATGAATACAACATCGCATTCGGCGGCAATATCAACAATGTGGTCTATTGGGGTATGAACTTCGACATCGTGTCTATGGATTACAGGATTTCTTCGGTATGGAACGAGAATCTCCAGAACGCATGGGTCTACAATCCCGATACCGAAAGGGTGAGCCAGATGGATGCCCGCTGGGCACTCAAAGACCATTACCGTCTGAGCGGAACCGGTTTCAACTATCAGCTCGGTGTGATCGTGAAACCGATTCAGGAACTCAGACTCGGTCTGGCGTTCCATACACCCACCTTCTATAAACTCACCGAGACATTTGATCCCGAAAAAATAGATTACAGCTATCCTTTCGCTACCGACTATGCCGTCACCAATAACAACGAAGGAAACTGGAATCCTGTCAATCTGACCTCTCCATGGAAGGTGATAGCTTCTGTTGCCGGAGTAATCGGACAGAAATTCATTGTTTCGGCGGATTATGAATGGATCGGCTACAACGGCATGCGTTTCTCGAAAGCATCCAGCTACAATTATGGCTACGACGACCCGTGGTGGGACTACGGTTACGACTCCGGTTATTACTCGTCGCGCGCCACCACTCCAGACCTTACTTACGATTCAAATCCGGAGGAATTCTCAAACCATAAAATCAAGCAGATTTATAAAGGCACAAGTACTATCAGGATCGGAGCTGAATACAGGGTGACACCGTCGTTCAGTGTTCGTGCGGGATATAGCTACACCATATCGCCAGTGACCGAAGAAGCGAAGAAAGAGATTGCTACTGTACCTTCAGCCGGTATAATTTCAAATTACAGACTTGACAATTCCACTAATTATGTGACATGCGGTCTTGGATACAGATACCGCGGATTCTATATCGATGCCGCATACGTATGGAAACATCTTAGCTCCGAGTACTATCCGTTCTCTCCTGATCCGGCATCGGAAATGCCGGCGGAGAAAGCTTCACTGAGTCTCAACAATTCTCAGGTAGTCGTATCGCTCGGATTCAAATTCTAACCAAGCCGGTCGGGGAGGGACCCTCCCCGACCTCGCTGTTTTAACATCATGGGAAAATACAGACTGTATTCACTTGCGTTATTAAGCATTTCGTATGCCGGAGCCATCGGTTCCATGGCTTTTGCAGATACGGCATCCGGTCTCCCGGTAGTGGAGATTCTCGGACGCCGTTACTACGTTTATGAGGTCAAGAAAGGAGACTCCCTGTTCGGAATCTCAAGGGATTTCAATTGGGATGACTCAGAGCTGCAGAAACTCAACCCAGGCGCGCTGGCTGATCTTCGCCGGGATATGAAGATATATTATCCTGTGGATTTCCCTCCGAAAGATAATGGAGCAGGGACAGTCCAGTCAACCGACTGTCTCAATACGGCCGATAAGAGATCCGATAAGGTTGAAAAATACGTGATAAAGAAAGGGGATACTCTCTACAGACTTGCCTCCGACAACAAAACTACAGTAGCAGCTATTCTGAAGTTGAATCCAGGGGTATCGGAGCATAATTTCAAGGCCGGAGCCACCATCCTGATTCCGGCAGAGGGAACCGGAGTGAAGATGGTGAAGAACATAATAGATGAAACAGCTCTCGATGGATTCGATACGTATCAGGCCACAAAGGAAGACACATGGACATCTGTGGCACGTCGGTTCGGCATGTCGGTGGAGAGCCTGAAGGAGGCGAATCCCGGCGTGGATAAGATAAAGAATAAGCTGTATCTCACCATCCCTCGGTTCAAGACCGTGGAGGTGGAGCGAATAGTAGAGAATAAAGACCCTCGTGAAGAAAGCGCGGAAGGCATTCGCGACATCTATGAGGAGATTCACGGTATCGCTCAGGAGACAGACCAATATATGGTGAATCTCGCCCTTGTGATGGCTGAGCCTACCGAGATGCGCAGCCTCGAGTATACCCGGGGGCTCCTGACCGGTATAAACTCGTTGAAAAATTCGGGCTATAAGATCAATTTCAAGGTTGTTGACGGAAGTCGTCCCGCGGAGGATGTAATAACGGAGCTTGACGGATTCAAACCCTCGATGGTGATTTCCCTCTCCGAGAAGAAATTCCCGGAGTCTCTCGCCGAGTATGGCGAGACCAGCAGGACTCCGATTGTAAACGCACTTGACGCCAAGGATGTGACTTATCTGGAGAATCCGTATGTGGTGCAACTCATAGCGCCGTCCGACATATTCAATGCCGGCGTGGCCCGATGGATCAGGGAGAATTATGACGACCGCAAACTGGTGTTTGTCGGTGCCGGCGATCCCAACGACCAGCTTGCCGGCGCGCTGAGGGCCGACTGGAAGAAACGTCCGCGCACGGTTACCGAGGATAACCTCCAGTCACTCGTAACGGATGACACCACCGGATTACTGTTGTACGGCTCGATGGTTAAGAAGGGGGAGGTCTCGAAGTTCCTTGCGGCTGTACAGAAACTTCGGGAAGAGAATCCTCTCGTGGACATTACCGTTCTCGGACGCCCCAACTGGATAGTCTACGACGAGTCACTTGCCGAACCGATGCATGCCGAAGAAACTCTGATTCCTTCGCGATTCTATATGAATCCGGAGTCAATGGATTCAAAGAGGTTCGGCATTGAGTACAAGGCGTTGTTCGACCGCGAGCCGGCAAAGTCTTTCCCGGTATACTCAGCACTCGGATACGATACGGCCAAGTATTTCATCAAGTCGTTCGGCGACACCAAAGGTGATTTCAATGCCTTCTCCCGATCGAGCGGAAGCGTACAGAGCGATTTCGAGATGCGACGTCAGAACAACTGGACCGGAATTGTGAATCCTCTTGTCTATGTGGTGAAATTCACTCCTTACGACACTGTGGAGAGGATAATCGTGGAGTAAACATCATTGAACTATGCAAATAGTTGAGTATCAATGAATACTAAACAAATTTTAAAGTTCTTTTTATGTTTTTCAGCGCTGTCTGCTTTGCCTGTGGCCGCGCAGACCCACTATGAGTCGAAGATAGAGATCGGAGCTCATGGCGGCGCTAATCTCTCGATGGTTTCCTTCACGCCCGGCATTACCCAGGGATTTCTGCCGGGGGCAAACGCTGGAATCAATTTTCGATACATGGAGGAAAACCATTTTGGATTCATTGTAGAGCTTAATTTCGAGCAGCGCGGATGGAAAGAGGATTTTGAAAAGCGGCCATTCTCTTACAGCCGGACGGTGAATTATCTTCAGCTCCCGTTTCTCGCCCATATCTACTTCGGGCGCAGGGGACGGTTTTTCATCAACGCCGGTCCTTCGGTGAGTGTGGCTCTCGGAGAAAGCACGCGTTCAAACTTCAATTATGCCGATGTCGGTTCTGTCGAAGGATTCCCCAACCGTGTGACATATCAGTACGGTATGACGGTGGAAAACAAGTTTGATTACGGTATTTCCGGCGGAATAGGAGGGGAGTTCAGCATTAACAGACGCAATGCTCTCTATCTTGAGGCCCGTTATTATTTCGGACTCGGCAACATGCTCCGTTCCGGACGCACGGAGCATTTCCGAGGGTCAAACCCGATGTCTATCTCCATATCGGTGGGTTATTGGTTAAGAGTTAAATAGCATTTTTTCAGAGTGTTAAGATATAGTCGCTCATATAATTCGGTTTATTAAGGTAAATTTAGGTATCAATTATCATGGATTTAAAGAAATTACTTACAAGAAGTCTATCGGGCATAGTGTATTGCCTTGTTATAGTTGGAGCTATTCTTCTCGGGGAGAACGGTACGTTCATGCTCGGAGTCCTTCTCTCTGTTCTGGCATGCGTGGAGTTTTCGAAAATATGTCACGACCTCAATAGTAAGAACGTGCCGGTGATCATTCTTGATGTGCTCGGATGCGTCGCTTTATGTTGCGGCGTACTTGTATGGCCGTTGGTGTCATGGATCGGGATAATGGTTGTGCGGTTTGTCACGGAACTTTATATAAAGTCAGAGAATCCATTGCGTAATCTCGGACACTCCATGATGACGCAGATATATATTGGTGTCCCGCTCGGACTCATGGTTAGCGTGGCGGACATCTGGGCTCCCAATCTTTTGCTCGCGCTCTTCTTCTTTATCTGGATCAACGATACCGGAGCATTTCTCGTGGGCAGCATGTTTGGAAAGCACCGTCTGTTCGAGCGTATCTCGCCCAAGAAGTCATGGGAAGGGTTCTTCGGAGGTCTCTTTTTCAATATCTTGGCCGCGTGGCTGTTCTGGAGATACGGCTCTGGCTTCTTCGGATTCGATACTGTGGACGGCAGCTGCTGGTTCGCTATAGGTTTTGCGGTGATAGTGACAGTGTTCGGCACATGGGGCGACCTTGTGGAATCCCTGTATAAGAGAACGCTGAAAATCAAGGACTCCGGCAATATCATACCGGGCCATGGCGGAATCCTCGACCGTATCGACTCCTTCCTCCTCGCGATGCCCGCGACATTCTGTTATCTCCTGCTTCTAAGCTGATTATTGCAATAATCTATCAACGGTCAAGCCATTGTTTCAGGCGCGTGGCTTTATCTTTGCCTACGACAATCTCTGCATCGGGGTACTCCGAAAGAATTATCTTGATCTTGCGGTTGAACCAGTTGGAAATCCGCTGGACCGACGATATGTTCACTATCTGTTGGCGTGTCGCCCTGAAAAACTGCAACGGGTCGAGCTGCGTCTCAATATCATCGAGAGCCATGTCGATGTGATATTGCCTCTTGTTTTTAAGATAGAGGCGTGCAAGTCCTGACTCTGTGGAGATGTAGCTGATTTCGGATACCGGCACGGTGATATATCCGTCTTTCTCGGCGACAAGAAACCGCTGGCGATATACCTCCGGTTTCCCTTGCAGGAGCCGGTAAATCTCGGCTATCTCTTTTGTCGCCGACGGAGCTGTCAACCGCCGGCTTTTCTCGACAGCCTCGACAAGTTCTTCCTTATCAATCGGTTTCAGAAGATAAGCGATTCCGTTGTAATGAAAGGCTTTAAGGGCATATTCATCGTAAGCGGTGGTGAAAATGACGGGGATGTCGCCGGGAATATCCTTCAGCGCGTCGAAACTCAGTCCGTCGGAAAGGCGTATGTCGGCAAGAATGAGGTCGATTTTTCCCGGTTCATTAAAGAATCGGCGTATATCGGCGATACTAGGAAGAGGCCCGTAAACCGTTATGTCGTCAAAGCTGCTGTTGAGAAGCCTTGTGAGCCTGTCGGCGTTATGTCTCTCGTCTTCTATAATAAGTACATTCATAACCGGAGTCTTTATAATAATGGAACGCTGACGGAATAGAAGTGGTCGCTGTCCTCTATCCTGATTTCCTTTGAATTTAACAATGAGTATCGGCTTGCGATATTCGACTGTCCCACGCCCGTGGATTCAACAGGACACTCCAGCGGCTGTTTCAGATTTCTTACCACAAGATAATCCTTTTCAGCCCTTATGTCAATAATCAGAGGCTGTTCCGCAGAAAAGGCATTATGCTTTATCGCGTTCTCGACGAGCAGTTGCAACGATGCCGGAGGGATCTTATAGCCAGAAGTGCGCAAACTGTTGTCAATGTTTACCTTGATGCCCTCTCCATGACGGAGTTTCATCAGATAGAAATATGAGTCAATGAATTTAAGTTCATCACGGAGGTCTATAAGGTTGACATTCAGATTCCGCACGATATGCCGGTAAACCTTTGACAGATGCGATAGGAAGTCGCTCGCCGTTGCCGGTTCGCTTTCTATCAGTTCTGACAGGGTGCTGAAATTATTGAAAAGGAAATGCGGATTAATCTGGAGTTTCAGTGAGTTTAACTGGAACTGCAACGCTGTTTCCTTTTCTTTGATAAGGGCAATCTCCAGTTTCTGTTTCTCATCCTTCGCTTTCAGATATGATTTGAGATAAAAGGAGTTGGCATATACACTCGATATGAAGGTCGCTATCATGGCAAAGGTATAAGCCCCCTTCATGTTTATGAGTTCATTATAAAGGGAATTTCCACCTATATCTCCAAAAAAGAAACTAAACAGTGAAATCATGCCGAAAGCCACAGCGTTGTTGATTATAAGCAAGCATGAGGCATATACAACTGTCCAAAGATATGACGCTCTGAACGGTAAAAACTTGAAAAGCAGATAGCAGAAGCACAGCGAAGAGTATGTGAATAGCATACACAGTGAGAAATCAATCACATAATCCCATACCGTCATCGCCGGCAATTGGTCGGACGTACTGTCATTCAACACAAGCCAAAGTATCAGATATAGAATATATGAGACAGCAGACAGGAGTATGCCGTTTTTCCAATTCATGATTTTAGGTTCTAATTTTACCATCTGTCAATGACTCTTTTAGGGCAAATGTAGATAAAAATCATGAGATTTTTACACCGGCAGAATAAAAAATCAAGG
>CAJUBC010000011.1 GCA_910584545.1 uncultured Muribaculaceae bacterium
GGGAAGATCATCATCGGGTTGTAATAGTTCACGCCGTTCTTCTCGCATGCGAGCTCGCCGGGATTGACATCGGTGATCTCCTCATACATGTCGAAGAGGTTGCCGTAGCGCTGACGGACCACGTCGATGCCGAGGCGGTTGATGGCCTCTGAGAAGTCGAGGAATACGGCGAGACCGGTGTTGTTCACGCCGAAGCCTGCGTCGCAGCGCTCCTTGGCGGCACGGCTGGCCACGTCGCGGGGCACGAGGTTACCGAATGCCGGATAGCGGCGCTCCAGATAGTAGTCGCGGTCCTCCTCGGGGATGTCGCTGCCCTTGATCTGACCTTTCTGCAGTTTTTCGGCATCCTCTTTCTTCTTAGGCACCCAGATGCGGCCGTCGTTACGGAGCGACTCGGACATAAGGGTGAGCTTCGACTGCTTGTCGCCATGTACGGGGATACATGTCGGGTGGATCTGCACGTAGGCGGGATTTGCGAAATACGCTCCCTTACGGTAGCATGCCATGGCGGCGGAACAGTTGCAGCCCATGGCGTTGGTGGAGAGGAAGTACGCGTTACCGTAACCACCGGTGGCGATCACGACCGCGTGAGCGGCGAAACGCTCGAACTTACCTGTGACGAGGTTCTTGGCGATGATACCGCGGGCGCGTTCCACGCCGTCCTTGTCCTTGATCATCACGAGCTCATGCATCTCATAGCGGTTGAAACTCTTCACCTTACCGGCCTGGATCTGGCGGTTGAGCGAGGAATAGGCACCGAGCAGAAGCTGCTGACCTGTCTGGCCCTTGGCGTAGAAAGTACGGCTCACCTGGGCGCCGCCGAACGAACGGTTGGCGAGGAGACCTCCGTATTCACGGGCAAAAGGCACGCCCTGCGCCACGCACTGGTCGATGATATTGTTGGAGACTTCGGCGAGACGGTACACGTTGGCCTCGCGGGCACGGTAGTCACCGCCCTTCACAGTGTCGTAGAAGAGACGATACACTGAGTCGCCGTCGTTCTGATAGTTCTTGGCTGCGTTGATACCTCCCTGGGCCGCGATGGAGTGCGCGCGGCGCGGGCTGTCCTGGATGCAGAAGTTCAGCACGTTGAAGCCAAGCTCGGCGAGTGTGGAGGCTGCCGATGCGCCGGCAAGGCCTGTTCCCACTACTATCACGTCGAGACGACGCTTGTTGGCCGGGTTCACCAGCTTCTGGTGTGCCTTGTAATTGGTCCATTTCTCAGCGACAGGACCCTCCGGGATCTTGGAGTCAGCCGGATTCATCACTTTGATAGTTTCTTTAATATTTTCCATATCGCTAATTAATAGGGTTGGTTGCCTGCGCTGGCGGGCATTAAGTTTTCGGGTTTGTTGTCAGCCGATTCGAGATAGTCGAAGAATTTGACCACATTCTCGAGAGCGTCGGTACGCTTCTGGAGCTCCTCTATCTGGGATGCCATCTCGGGGTTACCCTTGATCATCTCCTTTCCTTCGGGAGTGTTGACCTGTTCGAGCTGGTTGGCCATCTGCGAGTGCATCTGGCGGAGACCCATCGAAACCTGTCCGTAAGGCGACATCTCGATCTGGGCTCCGAGCTGGTCGGCGTCAGGGCCGAAATCCTCCTCGAGCATCGGGACGATCATGTCCTTGTACTGCTCGCGGAGAGCCTCGTCGGTGAGGTAGAACTTCTCGCTGGCACGTACGGTGAATACGACAGCCTCCGCGAGGAAGAGAACGACAACGATGGTCACCCACCAGTTGCCTACGCATTTCAGGCGGTTCATCCATACCTTGTTATCCCAGCCCACCGACTGGAACATGGACCAGAAACCGTGCGTGAGGTGGAACCAGAGTGCCACGAAGCCGACGGCATATACCACGAGGGTCCAGGGCTGTCCGAACGCTTCCTGAAGGAAGATTGTACCGGCGGCAGGAGGGAACGCCTCTACGGTGCCGGCGATCTCGGCCATCTGCATCTTTGCCCAGAACTGGATAAGATGCACCACGAGGAACGCGAGCACAACGATACCGAGCACGAGCATGTTCTGCGACGACCACTCCACCGCCTTGGGACGCTTGGAGATGGCGTAACGCTCGTGACCGCGGGCTTTCCTGTTCTGGAGGGTAAGCCATACGGCATAGAAGATGTGAATCACGGCGAACACCGCGATGACTACCGTACCGACCAGTGCGTACCAATTGGCACCCAGAAACTCGCAGACGGAGTTGTAGGCTACAGGCCACACTATTGCCACGGCGTTCATCAGACAGTGAAATGTAAGGAATAGGACGAGAAATGCACCCGTAAGGGCCATTATAAACTTACGTCCTACAGATGAACTTGTTAACCACATAGCAGTTCTTTGTTTGTTATTTAATTAGATTTGTTTATAAGTGTCGTTTTAAGCATGTTCACGGTATCGGCCTTCCTCCCGCATTCCCTCCGGAACGGAACACGAAACGAAAGCGCGCAACAATCCCTTTCCCCATATTTCTGCAAATTTAATACACTTCGAATAATTTGCCAAAGAAATCCCGAAAATAATTACTTACAAATAGTACTTCCACCTCAGCTTGCTCCAGGGACATCGCCTATAGAAAAGGAAAAGGGCCACTCGGAAGTGACCCTTGGGGTGATCCGGCTGCGACTCGAACGCAGGACCGTCTGCTTAGAAGGCAGATGCTCTATCCAGCTGAGCTACCGGACCCCTTGCCGGAGATTACATACAAAGACATACTCCGGTTGCGCTTGCAAAGTTAATCATTTTTCCGCTATCCACCAAATTATTCGCGGATTCTATGTTTTTCAGGCTTTTTTTGTAGTTACCGTCCGCTTTGGCCACGCAATCGATGATGCCGGTTTGTCGGCATTTCTAAAAATTCAAGTACAAAATGCTGGATTATTCGAAAATTTGGAGTAAATTTGCCAGACAGCATGACTGCGATGCACATTAATAATCTAAATATTCCGAAATGAGAAAACTACTACTCACATCGGCCACGTTGATGGCCATTCCGGCTGTCGCCGCCCTCTCGCCCCAGTCGTATCCAGACTATCAGGTGACGAGCATTTCCCCGAATGGGAAATTTGCCGCAAGCCAATATGAGGGCACAGTGATCATGATGAATCTGGAAACCGGAGAGAACAAGACCCATCAGGGCAATTCCCAGGGCACAATCGCCTATAGCCTGGGAAACGGTTCCCCCATATCCAACGACGGCACTATGGTCGGATATATCGACGAGGCCTCAGGTGAAGTATATTATTGTGAGGACAATGAATGGCACAAGCTTCCCACGCTAACCGTAGGGATGAGCAACACCGCCAACTCAATAACCCCCGACGGACGCTTCATCTGCGGAGGAAACGGACTCGCACCCATCAGCACCGACGATCAGGATACCCCCATGTCGGTACCGGTACTCTGGGTGCGCGGCGAAGACGGAAGCTTCGGACAGCCGATTCAGCTTCCATATCCGGCGAAAGACCTGACCGGACGAGTCCCGCAATATGTCACCGCCCTGGCGCTCAGCGATGACGGGTCGGTGATCCTCGGCCAGGTAAGGGATTATTCAGGCCAGATTATCTACCCGATCGTCTACACCAACAAAAACGGTGAATGGTCCTACTCGCTTCCGGCGATGGATAAGGTAAATCCCGACAATATCACCATGCCCGAATTTCCCGGCGATGGTCCCGTTTCGCCGTCGGCGGAGGAATATCTCACTCCCGAAGAGAAGGCTGCGTACGACAAGGCTATGGAAGAATGGAAAAAGAAGAACGAGGAGACAGGCATTCCCGACTACAGCACCATGCCCGACGCCGAGGATTTCCTCGGAGCGGAGAGCAAAGCGAAGTATGACGCGGCAAAAGCCGAATTCGACAAGACCAACGCTGAATGGAACGAGAGATTCATCGCTTTCTACACCGCGTTCGAGCAGCTTCTGAGATCAGGGGTGTCGTTCGAATTCAACAACGGCGCCATCTCCGCCGACGGCAGGACCGTATGGCAGACCGCACGCAGGATAGTCGAGACCGGCGACGTGCAGAATCCGTTCAAGGATAATTTCGCCCCGGCCACAATTGACCTCACATCCGGCGAGATCTTCATCCGCGACTTCGAGCAGAACGCCTCGATGACATACGTAGCCGGCGACGGAACCATCTTCGCCACCAAGGCCAACCAGATGGAGGGCCTCGTCTACTCTCCCGACGTGAATACCGTGCAGGGCATTCCGTTCATCGATTATGTAGAGGGGATCAACCCTGAGACAGCGACCTGGGTGAAGACGTTCATGCGCCATGACCTGTCAGGCGTGGACCCTGTGACCAACGAGCCGTTTGATCTCAAGGATGCGATATGCTCCGGATACACCATCTGCTCGCGCGACTTAAGCGTGCTGATCAGCCGCGCCATCAATTACTGGGACGATACCCCGGTGGTGATCTACTCCTACATCCTTCCCGGCAAGATCGGCCATTCCGGCATCACTCTCAGTCCTGCTGAAGAAGCAGCCGTGACAATTTCCAAAGACGGAGTCATCAGCATCGATGGCGATGTGGTATCGTTGACGGTAAGCGACATCAATGGCCGCGTCATCTACGACGGACGCCCCGCATCCGGAACCATCGATACCGGCATCAGTAGCGGAGCCTACATAATCCGCGCCATCGGAGCCGACGGAACAGCGACCGCCGCCAAAGTCCTGCTCTAAGACCCACCAAACAAGCTTCGGGCTTGCGGCCTCGGCTTTAGTGCTGAGGGCGCAAGCCCGAAAGTTTAAGCGAATGGCTGAGCCAGGGCGCGGCGGGGAGCCGGGCGGGGCGCGGCAGCTTAGTCTTCTTCCTTCATGTTGTGGAAGACGTTCTGGACATCTTCATCGTCTTCGATGCGGGCGAGAAGCTTCTCTACAGCCTCACGCTGCTCGGGAGTGACATCCTTGTAATCGTTGGGGATGCGCTCGAATTCCGCGGAGACAATCTCAAGACCTTTCTCCTCAAGAAACTTCTGGATGTTGGCGAACTGGTCGAATGCACCGTACACCATCCATTCCTCCTCCTCGGCCTCAATCTCGGCATCGAAGTCCATGAGGTCGAGTTCGAGCTCCTCCATGTCGGCTTCGCCGGGCTTCACATGGAACACGCTCTTATGGTCGAACAGGAAAGAGAGCGAGCCGGAAGTGCCGAGCGAGCCCCCGTGCTTGTTGAAATAGCTGCGGACGTTGGCAACGGTACGCTGGTTGTTGTCGGTTGCGGTCTCCACCACGATGGCGATTCCGTGAGGGCCATATCCCTCGTAAACAATTTCCTTGTAGTCGGATGCGTCCTTGTCAGTAGCTTTCTTGATGGCTCTCTCGATAGTGTCCTTAGGCATGTTGGCGGCCTTGGCGTTGTGCATCAGCACACGCAGACGCGGATTCAGATCGGGATCCGGTCCGCCGGCCTTGGCGGCGATTGTGATTTCCTTGCCTATGCGTGTGAAGGTGCGGCTCATGTTGCCCCAGCGCTTCAGTTTACGCGCCTTGCGGAATTCAAATGCTCTTCCCATTGTTTGGAATTATCTAATTTCTATTGTTATGTTGTTTCTGTTGTTTACGGCTCTTATCTGAGTTCTGCCCCGAGATTCCTGACGGCCTTGATGATTTTCTCCATCACCGCATCTATCTGCTTGTCGTTTAGAGTCTTCTCCATATCCTGGAGCTTAAACTTGACTGCATAGCTCTTCTTGCCCTCCGGGAGATTCTTGCCCTCATAGACATCGAAGAGCGATACCTCGCGCAGAAGGCGCTTGTCGGCACCGCGGACAGCCGACTCGATGTCGGCGAATTTGACAGACTTGTCGACGAGCAGGGCAAGGTCTCTCTCCACATGCTGGGTACGGGGAATGTCAGTAAAAGTCACTCTCTTCACGGCCTGAGAGAAGAGTGCCTTCCAGTCGATAACGGCATAGACCACAGGCTGCTCTATGTCGAACTTTCGGAGCAAAGCCTTTGTGAGGAGACCAAGCGAAGCGAGATGTTTTCCGCTGCGGGTTGCTATGTCGAGACGGGCCGAGAATACTCCACCGCTTCCCTGCGACAGCTTGAGATCCTGCGGATTCACGCCGAGGCGGCGGAAGATATTGTCGACAGCGGCACGCATGTCGTAGACGGTGGCCTCCGCTGCCTTGGCATTCCAGGATGCAGCGGCATAGTCTCCGGTGAGCCACAGCGCGAGTTCGGGATGCTCGCTGAAAGGAGCGAGGGGGCGGTCCGCAGTCGACTCCTTCTCCGGATTGCGGCTATATACATTACCGAACTCATAGAATTTCAGGTCAGGAGCCTTGCGGTTGATATTGTGGGCGATGGACTCGAGCCCTCCGAAGAGGAGCGTCTGACGCATCACGGCGAGGTCTCCGCTGAGAGGATTGATTACCCTGACGCACCTATCTGCCGGGAATTCCTCCGAATATGCGTAATAAGACTCAGCGGAGAGGGAATTGTTCATTATCTCGGAGTAGCCTCTTGCGGTAAGCTGTTCAGCCACAATCTGCTGGAGGTCATTGCTCTCGTCGACATCAGTGCGCCTGGAGAGGTTGATGTGGGCTTCCGTATTGATTTCCACGTTATTGTAACCATAGATACGAAGTACTTCCTCCACCACGTCGCAGGGACGGGTCACATCCACACGGTAAGTCGGGACGGAGAGTTTGAGCATATCGGTTCCAGCCACGGGTTCCACGCCGAAGTCGAGGGCACGGAGGATTGTCTCAACCACATTTCGGGGAATCTCCTTGCCTATCAGACGGGTGCAATAGTCAAGCGGGAAATCCATCTTGACGGGGCTTACCGGATCGGGGTAGATGTCGGCGACATCGCCGCAGATCTCACCGCCGGCGAGTTCCTTGATGAGGACAGCGGCCAGACGGGCTGCGTAGGTTGTTATGGAGGGGTCGGTTCCACGTTCGTAACGAAACGACGCATCGGTGGAGAGGCCATGACGGCGGGCAGTGCGACGCACGCGGGTGGGATTGAACCATGCGCTTTCGATAAATACGGAAGTAGTATCCGCGGTGACTCCTGAATCGAGACCTCCGAACACACCGGCGATACACATCGGGCGTTCCGCATCGCATATCATAATGTCTGCTTCATCCAGTTCGCGCTCAACGCCGTCGAGGGTGGTGAATTTCGTGCCCGACGGACATGTGCGCACCACGATCTCCTCCCCGCTCACCTTAGCGAGGTCGAAGCAATGGAGAGGCTGGCCGATGCCGAGGAGGACAAAATTGGTTATATCCACGATATTGTTGACGGGACGCTGACCCGCTGCCGAGAGGAGATTCTTCAGCCACTCAGGAGATTCCTGAACCTTGACGCCGCGGATGGTCACGCCTGAATAGCGGGGACATCCCTGCCGGTCCTCGACGCGGATCTTGACCGCTCCGTCGGGACGGTCCACCATGAAAGCCTCCACCGACGGAACGCTTATCTCCGGATATTCCGCATCCCCGTTCCCGAGGGCCATGTCACACCATTGGCGGGCCTTGATGTCGCGGGCCACTCCAAGGTGGCTGGCCGCATCCACGCGGTTCGGCGTGAGCTCCACCTCGAGCATGTAGTCGCTGCTGACGTTGAAATATTCCGCGGCAGGAGTGCCGGGGAGGGCAGCCCCGTCGGGCAGCACCATGATTCCTGCGTGGTCGGTGCCGAGACCGAGCTCATCCTCGGCGCATATCATACCGGAGGACTCCACGCCTCTGATTTTCGATTTCTTGATTTTCAACTCCTTGTCTCCGTCATAGAGAACAGTGCCTACCGTGGCGACGACCACGGTCTGTCCGGCGGCCACATTCGGGGCGCCGCATACGATCGGCACAGGCTCACCCGTGCCGAGATCCACTGTGGTGATATGGAGATGGTCGGAATCGGGATGATCGATGCATGTGAGCACCTTGCCGATAACGACACCCCGGAGACCGCCCCGGATGCTCTCCACTTCCTCCACCGTGTCGCATTCCAGACCGGTGGACGTCAGGAGGGCTGCAAGCCCGCGCGGGTCCTGATTGAAGTCAATGTAGCGCTTAAGCCACTTGTAAGAGATATTCATAGCGCAAAATTACAAAAAAATCTCTAAATTAGGCAAAAAATTTCATAGCTATCTGGAGGCCGGGAGTTCGATACGGAATGTGGTGCCCTTCCCGATTTCGGAATCCTTCACGAAAATCCGGCCTCCGTGATACTCCTCGATGATGCGTTTCACCAGCGTCAAGCCAAGTCCCCAGCCTCGTTTTTTTGTGGTATAACCGGGGTTGAAGATGGTCTTGAAATGCTTTCTGGGTATACCCTTGCCGGTGTCATGGACCTCGATCCACACGGTATTCCTGTCGCAACCGGTGGATATGTCGATGCGTCCGGCACCCTGCATGGCGTCGACGGCGTTCTTGGTAAGGTTCTCCATCACCCATTCGACCAGCGGACGGGAAAGACTCACGCCATGGTCGTCGTCGGAAAGATGCATCACGATCTCCACGCGCCCGGACACACGGTGACGCATATAGTCAAGCGAACGCGCCACAGTCTCGTTGATGTATTCGAGCTGCATCTCGGGGCGGGAACCGATCTTGGAGAATCTGTCGGCAATGGTCGACAGGCGTTTCACATCCTTGTCGATCTCATCGGTAATCTCCTTGTCGGTACCGGTGGAGGCGAGATATTCGCTCCATGCCATCAATGATGATATGGGGGTGCCGAGCTGATGGGCGGTCTCTTTGGAGAGTCCGACCCATACACGGTTCTGTTCAGCCCGCTTGGTGTAGATTACGGCCATGTAGAGGATGAGCGCGAGGATGATCATCACGATCATCTGGATGTAGGGATAAAGGCTCAGGCTCCGGAGCACCCGGGAGTCCTCATAATAGATATACTGATGGACACCTCCGAGAAGCTCCACCTTGATGAAGTGATCGTTGTGGGATGCCGCCTTGGTGATGGACTCGCTGCCGCATGCCTTCCGCAGTCTCGCTTGGAGATATTCCCGGTTTCGTGGAGAAAGCTCCGAAAACAGAGACTTATCCGAATCGGCTTTGTCAGGGAGGTCGAAATTCCTGAACTCCGATATGTTCATGGTGGTGTCGCTTATCAGCACCGGGATGGAATTGTTCTGAGAGATGATTCCGAGCAGGAACTCGAAGTCGGAGTCGATGTTGGCCTTGGCGAGGCGCTCGGTGGCCTGCGCCCAGATGTCCATCCTCTCGCGCTCCTGAATGCCGAGCTGCTTCACGAGATTGTTGGAAATGAGCAGGAATGCAATCACAGCGATGGCCGACACCGCTATGAGGATGAATTTCCCGGAGTTCTGGCGGTCTATCAGCGTGAATTTCATCGTAAGACCTCCTCAGCCGGCACGCCGCTGCCGGCAATGTAGTTTGCCACCGCATCGGAAACATTGGTACCGATTACCTCGTCAGCGGCGTCCCTGACCTCCTGCAGGGCATTCGCCACGGCCACGGCATGGTCTGCGGCTGCCATCATCGGCAGGTCATTGACGTTGTCTCCGAAAGCCACGATTCGGTCAGCTCCATACTCGGCGGCTACGGCCCTCATGGCCTCGGCCTTGGTGGCCTTGTCGGAGAACGCCTCGATAATGCCTGTCTCCTCCCCGAAGATGTCGTGATAGAACTGCGGGCGGATTCCCCGCACCTCGCGGATACGGGCATAGGCCTCCCTGGCTTTCCGGTCGGGCTGCATCCCGTAGAAGAGCACCACATGATCAAGGCGCTCAGGGAGGATTGAATTGCCGTCCTCCGGAATATGAAGCACCTTGAAGCGGTTACCCACGCGTTCGTTTATGAAATTACGCTCGAGGTCGGATACCGGACCTATGTGATAGATATGTATCAGGTCATCCACCAGAGTGTACAGGAAAGTCGGGGTCCGGGTCTCGCGATATACCTTCACCAGATTCTCGGCAGCATCGGGATCCATGTAGATGACGCGGGAATAGCGGCGGGTATGGGAGTCCCAGAGGGCGGCACCGGTCATCACTATGGCGGGCAGCCGCAAGTCCACGCGTCCGAGAATGGGAGCGACTGTGGCGGGGGTGCGGGCTGTGGCCACTGTAAACAGCTTCCCGGCCGCGATCTCGCGGTTGAGGATTGTTACCGTATTATCGGAAAGTCGGGCATCAGGCTGGAGGAGAGTGCCGTCAAGGTCGCTTACATATAACGTAGCCATAACTTACTTCATTCTTTTGGTGCGGATTTCAGTATACTCGGCGTCAGATACCTGCTCCTCACGGTAAATACGTCTGGCGCGCCTTGAATCCTCCTCTTCGAGTATGCTTTCGGACTCGAATTCGCGAATTTCGGTGAATTCCACATCTTCAGCCACATCCTTCATGATGGAGGCTGCGTCCTGAGAGGGAGCGCTGTGGCGCCGCCTTTCGGAATGCGGGCCCGGGTTGCCCCCTGACGAAGCCGCGTTATTCCTGCGCGCACGCCGGCGTTCCTCCTTACGGGAGGGCATACCGGCCATCCGGCGCATCATATCCTCGGCGCGGCCGGCCAAGTAGCGTCGGAGGAGGCGCACTATGTATGGCCACAAGAGGGCCACTATAAGCAGAAATATCAGAAATATCCCCATTTATGTCGATTTTGAGAAAAGTGTTTTGATTCAATTCAAGCTGTTGATAAACAACTATTTCTTCATGTCGAACAGACCATAGAGAAGATACGCCACGATGAGCCAGAGCAAGCCGGAGACTCCCATACAGAGCACCATCACCGGAGCGGTGACGATCAGCAGCCAGCGCAGCTGGTTCCCTTTCCAACCCCAGGTCTTGAACTTGAGGGAGAAAAGGCGCACCGGCGATACCATCAGCCAGCTTTCCACAATCACGACCGCCGCGAAACAATACCAATCGGCAAGAAACCCCGTGCCTTCAAGACAGAGGGATGAATAGCCTATCCAGAAGATGGCGTTGGCGGGGATGGGAAGGCCTATGAACTCGGAGGTCTGGCGCGTATCTATGTTGAACCGGGCCAGCCGGAGAGCTCCGGCCACGGGGATAAGCAGGACGAGCCAACGCACCCACTCTGCGGAACCTACGGTCTCCAGGCAGTTGAACATTATCATCGCCGGGGCCACTCCAAAGCTGACGAGGTCGCAAAGCGAATCGAGCTCCTTGCCGAGATTCGAATAGGCATGCAGGGCGCGGGCGGCGAAGCCATCGAGGAAATCCGCCACGGCAGCTATGCCGATGAAGATCCAGGCCCACGCGAAACCATCGAGACCCCACAGCGCTTCGCTACCGCTGAAGGCGCATATCACCGCCATCACGCCCGAGGCGAGATTGAGGCAGGTGATACTGTTCGGTATGTTTCTTACTATTGCATTCATGTCTGTTTCCTTTTTCAAGATTTTTCCTCCGGCTTCACGATAGCCACCGGAGTGACTCCACCGCTGACCTTATCGCCGATTCTGACGAGAATCTCGGAATCGAGAGGCAGATAGAGGTCCACCCTGGAGCCGAACTTTATGAATCCCAGATGGTCGTCGATGTCGGCGCGCTCGTTCTTGCATGCGTATGTCACAATCCTTTTGGCCATCGCTCCGGCAATCTGGCGCACGGTCAGCCGGCGGTCGTTGTCCATGCGGATTCCGATGGTGCATCGCTCGTTCTCGCTGCTCGCCTTCGGCAGGTATGCCGAGAGGAAGCGGCCGTTGTGATGGCGCACATACTCGACCGTTCCGTCGACAGGGAACCAGTTGGCATGGACATTGAGCGGCGACATGAACACCGAGAGCATCATGGCCTCGCAATGCAGGAATTCATCCTCCATCACGCGCTCTATGGCCACCACCTTGCCGTCGACCGAGCTGACCACATGGTTTTTGCGCTCGCCGCGATAGACGCGGTGAGGACAGCGGAAAAAGTTGAACACGAGCATATAGAGCGTCACCGCGATTGCGGTGACAGCAATCGGCACCACCACCGGACGCATGAACAGCCATACCGGCACGCCCAGCGCAAGCAGCACTATACTGAGCATTATGAGCACGTTTGTGCCCTCTCTGTGAATTATCTTCATCTGATACATTGCGGCACGAGGCCGGGTAGGGTCTTAATCCACAAAGTTACGAAATTCCTCCCGATCCGCAAAATCTTTTTTCATTCCGGCTGATTTTCATCGCCGGGTTGCGGTGCCGAGGGATCGAACTGGTAGGCACCGAGCGACGGATATCCGAACGAAAGGCGGTCGAGGCCATCCATGTCCACGGCAGATTCGGGATCCACAAGTTCCGGACTGCCGGCCTCACGCACCGGAGAGTCCGCTTTCAGCCTGTAGTTGAAATAATATATCGGCCGGTCGGTAAGAAACATCGGATCGGTCTCCCAGAGGCAGTTGCGGAACCAGTCATCGTCGGAGCCGGTGGATTTGAACGACACATAGTCGAAATAGACATCGGAACCGGTCAGATCGCCTGTATTGATGTCTCCGGAGAGTCCATATATTATGGAGTTGGAGAAACGGGCATGCATCAGGGGCAGTCCGTTGTCGAGCGCATCCTCAGGAACGCAATGGCCCAGACTGAGCAGAGGGCCGTAGATTGCCGAGAAGAGATAATTGTTGGCGATGGTACACTGATTGAAGGTATGGTCGCCGCCAACAAGGCGCACCACCGGACCGGCGGCTTCCGAGAAACAGACACCGTAGGCATCCACCCTCGCGTAGAGCGACTCGAGAACGGTGGACTGGGAATTGTGCAGCCAGGAGTTACGTAGAAACAGTTTGCTACGCGATGTATCGGCGCACGAATCCACGCGCAGTCCGTCGGTAGTGGAGCGCATGTCGACGTATTCCATGCGGTTGCCGAACGATTCCGGGGCAATCGTTATGCCGTGCCACTGGCCGGCGAGGATGTCGTAACCCACGTCGGGCAGCACGTTGTCGAGACGGTCTCCGCGCATATCGATCATCTTCCCAGGGGCGCCTACGGCCTCGAGGCTTCCCTTTACAAGGAGATGGGCGCCGTCATGGAACAGCACCTTCGCGCCGGGGTCTATGCCGAGAGTGACCCCCTCGGGCACCGTAGCCTCGCCGAAGACCACGTACGGCAGTTCGGCGGTCAGTCTCTCCCCCTCGGCGAACTCATGGTCGCGGAGCCTGACCACATTCTGTCCGTATGCCTCCACGCGTACGCTCTGGGTGACGCCGTTGGTGACGAACTGGAGGTTATCCTCGGTGAGTGCCGGCTCTTTCGACGCCGTCTCCGGGAGCCGGCATTCTATGAAGACATAGATGGAGTCCTTGGCGCGTATCTCCACGTCGCGGAACTCCATGCCGCTCACACCGTCGACGTTTACGCGGAACTCGGTCTCCGGCCTGGCGAAGCGGATGGAGGAAATCACTATCCCTTTCGAGGCCCTGTTGGCCACCACGAGCCTCGCGGTGGGTGTCTTCAGCCCTGTGAACACCGTGTCGAAATTGACCGTGTCGCGCGAGAACGTCAGCACGTCGGAAGACGACGTCGATATGGCGTCGTTGATGCATCCCGAAGTGATTAAACCTATCAGAGCCGCTATAGTCAAAAGAATGTGTCGCATTTTTCCCATATAAGGAAAAACGCTCCATGGCCCTAAATATTTTAGACCTCAGTTGTAACGGCATGAAATACGTATTGATAGCGGGCGAGGCCTCCGGGGATCTGCATGCCTCCAACCTTATAAAAGCCATAAAAGAGTATGATGGAGAAGCCGAGTTCCGCTTCTTCGGAGGAGACCTGATGGCCCGCGAGGCCCGCAGGAACCCCGACCTCCACTATTCGGAGATGAACGTGATGGGATTCAGCGAGGTGTTCCGCAAACTGCCCAAGCTTGCATCCAACCTGCGCAAAGCCCGCGCGTTGCTGCGGGAGTACCGTCCCGACGCACTCGTGCTCGTGGACTATCCCGGCTTCAACCTCACCTTGGCTCCATACGCCCATAAGCTCGGCATACCGGTACATTACTTCATATCGCCCAAGGTCTGGGCCTGGAAGGAATACCGCGTTCGGAAAATCAAGAAATATGTCGACCGGATGTATTCGATCCTCCCCTTCGAGGTCCAGTTCTATAAGAAGCATGGCTATAACGTGACGTATGTGGGAAATCCGTCAGTCCAGGAGATAGCCCATACATTGGGGCATATCCCCCCTAAGAAACATTTCCTCGAGCGTCAGGGTCTTGACGGCGACAGGCCGATCATCGCGCTGCTTCCAGGCTCGCGGCGGGGTGAGATCCGCAACAACCTGCCGCTGATGATCGATGCCGCCAAGCGCTATCCGGAATTCCAGTATGTGGTGGGTGCGGCGCCTTCCGTGCCGGAGAAATTCTACCGAGAGGTAGCGCAGGACCCGGGACTCAGGGTTGCCTTCGGATGCACACCTACCCTGCTGAAATATTCGCAGGCGGCCGTGGTCACATCCGGTACAGCCACGCTCGAGGCAGCGATAATCGGCACGCCGCAGGTGGTGGTGTACCGCGCCAACGGCATGAAGATATCGTATAAGATAATGGAGAAGCTGCTGAAGGTTAAATATGTATCGTTACCGAACCTTATCGTCGGCAACGCGGTAGTGCCCGAGCTATTGGTACACCGCTGCACCGCCGACGCCATTTCGCGCGAACTGTCGCCGCTGCTGCAGCCCTCCCCGCGCCGCGACTGGCAGATCCAGGGATACCGCAACATGCAGCGCCGTCTCGGTACCTCGGTGGCCGCCGACTACGCCGCAGAACTCATCGCAGGCTCGCTCAGGAAATGAAGTTATAGTCCCTGTACAGTCCCTGTGGGTTTGTAACCCACAGGGACTGATTTTATATATAGCCGGGGATGAGACGAGAATCAATCGGGAACTGAATGTAATATTATTTAACTTTTGTAGACTAATATTTGCATAAATATTGCCGTTTTGACTTTGCTGCCGCATCGGACAGGACATTGCCGCATACATCGCAGAAACGATATAAGCCAATAAGACAACACAACTTAGACTACGACATAAGCCAACAAGATACTTTTTTCATGACTTAATTTGTTTCAACGAGGCCTTAAATATACCTTGGAAACTTCATTGTCTAAATTTTGGGTTATATACATTAGTAATTTCTATCGTCCGCCAAGACCGACGGAACGCGGCGCGCCGCGCAAGACGCGCACGCGGTTGGCCTGAAGCGGGAAAGGGTCCGGAACATCGTGAGATGGTCCGGCTTTTTTATTTTTCACCGCTAATATTTTGATACTTTGAGACAATTTTTTAATTTTGTAGATTCCGATAAAGTTCAACGCATGAATCAACCCAAGAAAGTCACGGCCGGCACGCAGCCTGACTCCACCGAGGAGGATGCAATGGTGGAGAAGGCGTTCCAGAACGTGCTGTCAGCCTATCTTGCGAGCAACCACCGCAAGAAAGTCGAGATCATAGAACGGGCCTACCGTTTCGCCAAGGAGGCCCATAAGGGTGTGCGCCGCCGCAGCGGCGAACCTTACATCCTGCATCCCATCGCCGTGGCGCAGATCGTGATTTCAGAGCTGGGCCTCGGATCTACGTCGATATGCGCGGCGCTCCTACACGATGTGGTGGAGGACACGGAATACACGCGAGAAGACATCGAGGCCAATTTCGGCCCGAAGATCGCATCGATAGTCGAAGGCCTGACCAAAATCTCCGGCGGTATATTCGGTGACAAGGCCTCGCTGCAGGCTGAGAATTTCCGCAAGCTCCTACTGTCAATGAGCACCGACATCAGGGTCGTGCTCATCAAGATGGCCGACCGGCTGCACAACATGCGCACCTTGGGTTCCATGCGCCCCGAGAAGCAGTTTAAGATAGCGGGCGAGACCCTGTATGTCTACGCACCTCTCGCCCACCGTCTCGGACTCTTCAAGATAAAGCTGGAACTCGAGGACCTCGCCTTCAAATACGAACACCCGCAGAAGTATGCCGAAATCATGGCGAAAATCTCCGAAAGCGAGGAATACCGCCGCAGGATCGTGGAGGAATTCGTGGCCCCGGTGCGCGCGCGCCTCGACGCGGCCGGCTACAAGTACGAGATAAAGGCACGCGTGAAGAGCGCCTATTCCATCTACAACAAGATGGAGACCAAGAAAATACCTTTCGAGGAAATATACGACATCTACGCGGTCCGGGTCATCTTCGAGAACGATGACGATGAAAAGGAGCGCGTGAGGTGCTGGGAGATCTACACATTCTTCTCCGACGGCCACAAGGTACATCCGGACCGTCTGCGCGACTGGACCAGCACGCCGAAAGCCAACGGCTACCGCGCCCTGCATCTGACAGCCATGGGACCGGACGGAAAATGGATCGAGGTCCAGATCCGCAGCCGTAAGATGGACGAGATAGCGGAACTCGGTTACGCAGCCCACTGGAAGTACAAGACCGGCGAGCATGACGACGACACCGAGCTCGACAAATGGATGAACACTATCAAGGACATCCTGGCCAACCCGGAGCCGAACGCCATCGACTTCCTCGACACCATCAAGCTGAATCTGTTCTCTTCAGAGATATATGTGTTCACTCCCAAGGGAGACCTCATCACGCTGCCTACCGGCGCCACCGTGCTCGACCTCGCCTTCGAGATCCATACGGAACTCGGCCGCCACTGCATAGCGGGCAAGATAGCGCATAAATTAGTGCCCCTCGCCCACAAGCTTGAGAGCGGCGACCAGGTGGAGATCATCACTTCCGAGACCCAGACTCCACAGCCGGAATGGATGGAGTACTGCCACACGGCCAAGGCCCAGAACTACATCCGCACCGTCCTCCGCAAGGACCGGCGCCTGTTGGTGAACCACGGACGAAGCCTTTTCAACGAGTTTGTCGCCAAGGAGAACCTGAAGAACACGCAGAAACTGGTCAAGACCATCCGCGACCACTACGGCATAGCCTCCGACGACGACCTCTACTATCATATAGCCTGTGACGAGATCGCCCTCTCCCCCGAGGAGATGAAGGATATCTACAAGGGGAGGTCATCGATAATAAAGAAACTTCTCCGCAACCCTTTCTCATCCAAAAAGGATGACGGCAAGAACGGCGACGGCGACCAGATCCCGGATGCTCCGGTTCCCATCAACCGCAAGGAGGTCTACGTGCTGCATCCGGACCTGGAGAAACCGAACTATCTGGTACAGCCCTGCTGCAACCCGATACCGGGAGACGACGTGCTGGGATTCGTCAACAGCGACGAGCAGGTGGTGCTCCACAAGGTGAGCTGCAGCAACGCCATGCGACTCAAGAGCAGCTACGGGCCGCGGCTGGTGGCCACGCGCTGGGGGGAGATCGCCGAGCGCTTCACGGTGGTCATCGCCGCCGAGGGAATCGACCGTCACGGCGTGCTTGAGGAAATCACCGACATCCTCTCCAACAAGCTCGGCCTCAACATACGCGGACTGAGCATCAACGCCCGTCAGGAAGTGTTCCACTGCGAGATAACAGTGCAGGTGGACAGCACCGCCATGGCAGACCGCATCTGCCAGGCGCTTAAAGACATCAAGGGAATCAAATCGGCACAAAGAATCTCATGAAATATCTGAAAAAGAAACTTCTGATACGTCTGGGGCTGATCCTCGGCTCCACAATCATCATTCTGTGGCTTCTGCCTCACGACGACCATCAGTCGTACTCCTACGAGCAGAACCAGCCATGGCGCTACCCGCTGCTCACGGCGGAATTCGACATGCCGGTGCTCCGCGACTCAGCGTCGGCGCGCGTGATGCGCGACAGCATCGACGCATCGTTCGTGCCTTTCGTGAAACGCGACAACTCGGTACAGACCAGCGGAATAACCCGCTTCCGCAACGCTGTGGCCGGAGAACTCACTCCCGCCGAATCAAGCGAGCTCTCCTCGCTGCTGACCGAGGTATATTGGCGCGGGGTGGTGTCGTCCGACCTATATGAGCGCGTCAGGAAACGCACCGGCGGCAAGCTGCGGGTGGAATCATCGGAAAACGGCGCGAGCACAGTGGTCACCATCGACGGCTCCGGAATGCTATCGCCCGCCAAAGCCTTCGAATACATCGACTCCGTCTTCAACAGCCGCCATAAATCACGCAAGAACGGAATCTCCAACCGTCTTGCCGACACCAAGGGAGCGGTTGCGCTCAATGCCGTCCTCACGCCCAACGTGGTACCCGACACGGCGGTCAACGCCAAGTTCCTCGAGCAGGAGCTCCTCACCGTCAACGGCGCCCTCGGCGTGATCAAGAAGGGACAGAGGATCGTGGACCGGGGCGAAATCGTCACCCCGCAGATATTCACCAACCTCAACACCTATCTCGACATGCTCGAGACCAACGGAAACACCGAGCGGGAATCCACCTACTTCATGGCCGGACAGGCTCTCTACCTGCTCATCTGCTTCACCGGGCTGTTCGTGTTCCTGTCCATATACCGTCCAGTATTCTACGAATCCGACAAGAAGATGTTGTTCCTGATGACATTCATCACGCTGTTCGTGATCTTCTCGGTGCTTATGTTCGAATACTTCGCCAACGGTCCCTATTTCGTCCCGTACGCTATGGTACCGGTAGTGATTCTCGTTTTCTTCGACTCGCGGACAGCTATCTTCTCTCTGCTTGTGACCGTGATGATCAGCGCTCTCGTGACTGTCTATCCCTTCCAGTTCATATTCCTCCAGCTGGCGGCGGGGCTTACCGCGGCATTCAGCATCCATACTCTGAGCCAGCGCTCGCAGCTGCTCCGCACCGCTCTCTATACATTTCTGGCCTACTGCGTGACCTACACAGCCATCAGGCTTCTTTCCGACGGAAACCTCGTCCACTTCGAATGGCGCACCATCGGGGCGTTCGCGATCAACGCGGTGGTTCTTTCATTCGCCTACATCTTCGTCCTCATCGTGGAGAAAATCTACGGATTCACCTCCACCGTGACCCTCGTGGAGCTCTCAGACATCAACAATCCGTTGCTGCGGCGCCTCGCGCAGGAAGCCCCCGGCACATTCCAGCACTCCATGCAGGTGTCGACCCTCGCCGCCGAAGCAGCCCGCGCCATAGGCGCCAACACCCAGCTTGTGCGTACCGGAGCCCTCTATCATGACGTGGGAAAACTCGAGAGCCCCATCTTCTTCACCGAGAACCAGCACGGCATAAATCCCCACCAGGGACTCGATCCCGAGACAAGCGCACGAAAGATCATATCGCATGTGCCGGCCGGAGTAAGCATCGCGCAGCATGCAAAGATCCCGACCCTAATCCGCAGCTTCATCACCGAGCATCATGGCCGCAGCCTGACCCGTTACTTCTACAACACCGCGGTCAACGCCAACCCCGACAAACCGGTGGACAAGACCAATTTCATGTATCCGGGCCCGAACCCGCAGTCGAAAGAGACCGCCATCCTCATGATGGCCGATGCCGTGGAAGCCGCGTCAAGGAGTCTCAAGGATTATTCGTCGGCATCAATCAACTCTCTCGTAGACAAGATCATCGACACTCAGGAAAGCGACGGTCTCTATTCCGAATCTCCGATCAGCTTCCACGATGTGGAGGTGATAAAAGACACGTTCAGGAAGCGGCTGGCCACGATCTATCACTCCCGCGTGAGCTATCCGGAACTGAACCGGACAGACGACACGCCGAAAAAGGAACCGGAGGAAACTGCCGTGGAGAAATAAAAAAAGCGTTTCAGACGTTGTAAGGATATATGGCCGTTTTTCTGATAATATTGAGTTGCCTCCTGTGGGTCGCCTCCATCTGGCTGCTGACGGAGCGTCAGGGAATAGCTCCGGTGCTTTCATGGCTGGGGCTCGGAGCCATCCGTCTCGCCTCGCGTGACGGCTACCATATCCTGCCGGTGAACGCCACCATCCTGACCGCATGGCTCTGCATGACTGTAGTGGTGACACTCGTATCCTACCTCCAGCCTGAACCCATCCGCCGCCAGACCCGCGGCATGGGCTACATCGCCGTCGGAGCCGTGGCCGGCATGGCCGTGGGGCTGCTCGCCTTCTCTTTCACCACGAGCCTCGGCGTCCTCTACACCTCGATGATCCTCGGGTGCGTGGCGGGAATCTTTTTCGGATTCCTTCTATACACGCGGACACCCGACGGACGTGCTGTAGGCATCGGATCCGGCCATTTCTTCCAATACCTTCTGGCCAAAGGATTCCCCGCGGCCATCACCGTGATGCAGATCGGCGTGGCCATAGTGCTCGCCATCGCAGTCTACAACGTCAGCGCCTTATGAAACACCTGAAGAGAATCATCATATCCCTGTCAGCCTTCCTGCTGATTCTCCTCCCGCTGGCCGGCTCCGCGCAGCAGCCTGCCGGCAATGCCGCGAACAAGCGCAAGATCAAAGTGGAGAAACCGGACCTCGAGGCCATCCGCAAGGCCACCCTCGACCCGGACAATCCATACTACTTCCCGCGCCTGAAGGCGAAGTATGAGATAAACGACACCACCATGACCTCCGAGGAGTTCCGTAACTTCTATCTCGGATACATGTTCCAGGAGGATTATGATCCCTACCGCGTGTCGCCCTATTCCGGAATCACCGACGACCTCCGCGCCAAGCCGACGCATACCCGCGAGGAAATCGACACCATCATCAAGTACGCGCAGCTCACCCTGGAGGACAACCCCCTTGACCTGCGCCAGATGTCGTTTCTGGTCCATGTCCTCAAGGAACGCCGCAAGGACATGCGGGCCAAGATATGGGAGTACAGGCTCGAGCATCTGCTCGGAGCGATCAAGAGCACCGGCACCGGGGAGGATGTGGAGAACGCCTGGTACGTGGTCTACCCGATGCATGAGTACGACATGGTCCAGCTTCTCGGCTACGAGGCGACCGACGCCCAGTTCATCGAGCCGGGTACCGACTATCTGACGGTACGCCCCGATGAAAACGACACGCGCAAGCGCGACAAATCGGCCAAGGGATTCTATTTCAATGTGGAGATTCCTCAGAAGCAGTATGAGCTGAAGCATCCCGAGGCCCTCGAGACCGAGGAGGAAGAGGTGATGACCGGCACACTCCCCGATGACGAAGAGAACGCCGACGACCTGCCGGCGCAATGACAGGATAATGTGGGCCGCAATTACTGAATAAATTCAATTACAAAATATGAGCAAAAGTGAAAACGAGAAGGCTTCCGTAGTGGAGCCCGGCATGTACGTGGAATATGCCTACCGCCTGTACGATGAGAACGGAGGCGCCCTTCTGTTCGAAGCCACGCGCGAACACCCCGACATGATGGTATGCGGAGCTTCCACCGAGGTCGTTCCCGGTCTGGTCCAGGCCATGGAGGGTCTCAAGGCAGGAGACCGCTTCGAGACCATCCTGCCTCCCGAGGCGGCATTCGGACCGCGCCGCGAGGATGACGTGATAGAACTCGAAAAGGATATCTTCATGCGCGACGGTGAGCTTGCAGAAGAGGTGAAGCCGGGGGCTGTACTCCCGATGATGACCGCCGAGGGCTACCGCGTGATAGGCACGGTCCTTGAGATAGGCGACAAGAAAATCCGCATGGACTTCAACCATCCCTTCGCTGGGATGACAGTCCGCTACGACGGAGAGATCATAAAAGTGCGCGAAGCCACACCCGACGAGATTCATCCCGCGGGTGGCTGCGGCGGCTGCCATGGCGGCTGCGGCGGTGGCGGCTGCGATAACGGTGGCTGCGACAGCGGCTGCTGCGGCAACTAAATTCGCCTACGGACGGGAGACCGCCGCCGCAAGGCGGCGGCACTCGGCACTCATGGCATAGAGTAGGAGGTGGCGTGGAGATTGGCCATACGTATGGCCGCCACAGCCGCCTCCGCGCCTTTATTGCCCAGCTTCCCGCCGGCACGGTCGAGGGCCTGCTGCAGATTCTCGACGGTAAGCACTCCGAATATCACCGGTGCCTTTCCGCGGGCGTTGAGCATGGCTGTTCCCTTCGCGGCAATCTGGCAGACATAATCGAAGTGCGGCGTATCGCCACGGATGACGCAACCGATCACGATCACGGCCCGGATGTCGGGCATGCTCTCGAGAGCCATGGCCGCGGCATTCACCAGCTCAACGGTGCCCGGGACATCACGCGAATAGATGTTCTGCTCGCGTGCGCCGGCACGGCGAAGCACATCGAGGGCTCCGTCGCGCAGAGCTCCTGTAACCTGCGGATTCCATTCCGCAGTGAAGACAGCGCACTTGAAATCCCCCGGGTCAACGATCCGGGGGATTTCGAGTTCCGCGCCGTTAGTATTCAATACTGTCGACATATCAGTATATTTCGGCTTTTATTATATTTCGGCTTTTTCCATTTCATCGGCACCCTTCTCCGCATCAGCCTCGATTTCCTTCTCTTCCGCGGACTCATCCTTCTTGATCTTACGCATGGCGGAACGCGCGGAGCGCTGCACCTTGTCAAGGAAATTCTTCCATGCCGAGTCATGGGCCACATTGCTGTCGATACTGTCGATCATCGCGAGAATCTCCTGCTCAAGTTCGAGAGCCTCGAGAGCGATGGCATGGGGAAGGATGGCGTTGAGCAGACGGCGGGCGCGCGCCGACTCCGACTTGCTGCGCATCATCACTGCGGCCATCTCGACAGTCATCTTCACCTCGCGGCGCGTCACCTTGCCGGCACGTTTCTTGGCGATCTTGATGGCCTCGGCGTAGAACTTGACGGCAGTGTGGTAGTCGCCGGTGGAAGCCATCATCTCGGCGGCTTTCCTGAGCGACTCCACGAGCTTGTCAGTTGCGGCGGCGACTCCGGAGTTCACCTTGTCATAGAGCATGCCGGTGTTGATCTGCTGCTTTGCGAGGAGCTCGAGCGTCTTGCGGCGGGAGCGGAGAATCCTTGTGGAAAGATCCATGGCGAGCAGGTGGTATTTTCCGAACCGCTCGCTGTCTTCCTTGATCAGGTTACCGAGGACCTTGAAGAGGACATCCAGTTCCTTCTCGCTCTGCTTGTAGTCCTTCAGCATGAAATGTATCTCCGACAGGTCGAAGAGAAGCACCACGAGCAAAGCCCGGAACTCCTTATGGGTAAAATCGGAGGCCTCTCTGATCCTGCGCAGTGCGTCGACCGTTCGACGGAGGGCCTCGGTATATTTCTCCTCGGCGAAAAGAGCTTCGGTCTCTTTGCGCATCTCGAGCACTTCACGGATGATTACGGCATCCTCGCTTTTTTTGTCGATTCCCTTGGGATCGATCGGAAGTTCGTTTAGAGTCATATCTGTTTTATTGTTAATTACTAAGGGGGCCGGAGAAACTCGAGAATCTCGAGAATCTCGGGGGCGGCATCGAAGGACCGGGCGTCGGCGCGACTTCAGCGGCGCGACTTCACGCCGAGGTAGCCTCCGTGGTGCCGTTTGGCATACTCCTCACGGGTAAAGCCGATCTCGCGCATGGTGCCGACCACGAGCACATCTCCCATCACGGTCATCATCGTGGTGGAGGTGGTGGGGGTCAATCCGAGCGGGCACACCTCGGGTGCCCCGCCTGTAAGCAGGGTCACGTCGCCCTCCCGGGCCAGGAGGCTGTCTCCGTCACCAGTAATAACAATGACGGGGACATCGGGGTTCATTGCTCTGGCAAGTTCCACGAGTTCCATTATCTCCCTCGTCTTGCCTGAGTTGGAGAGCAGGAGCAGCAGGTCATCCGGCTGCATCACTCCGAGGTCGCCATGCTGAGCCTCGGAGGGATGAAGGAACACGGCCGGAGTGCCGGTGCTGGAGAATGTCGTGGCGATATTCATGGCGATCTGGCCGGCTTTCCCCATGCCGGATGTGATGAGTTTCCCGCCGCGACGCGCCACATGCTCCACTATCAGGTCGATGGCCCGGGCGTAAGCGTCCGAAACGGGTATGCTCTTCAAGGCGGCCGCCTCGCGCTCCACTATATCGGCCATCAATGTCTTTATGTCTTCTTTCATGGTAGTAATTTATCTTTTTCTGTTTACCGCATGGATTCCTCCAGAGCCTTGCGCCAGCGTTCGGGAATCGGCTCCGACACCTGCCGGTGCGGATCGAAGCTTACCATCACCGTCTCGCACGCGGACTTGATTGCCCCCGACACCTTCTCCACCATCAGCTGCTGGAGCACGAAACTCTTCTCGTGGATTTCCTTGCATCGGGTCAGCACCTCTATCTCCTCGCCGAAAAATATGGGATGCAGATATGCGCAGTCCACGTTGGCGATGACTGTCTCCACCGTGCGCCACTCAATTCCCCCCTCCATTATTGAGTCGAAGAAATAAGCCTTCCCGGTATCGTAAAATGAGAAATAGACGGTGTTGTTCAGATGTCCGAGTATGTCGATGTCGTTGAAGCGTAGCTGTGCCGGCACCGAATGTTTGAATAGATTTATGTCCGGTATCGAATTTGGATCCATTTCACTTGTCAGTTGTTTTTGGTCATACAGCTCTTTAACCCCCATTCCCACCAATAATGTCCGCCTTAAGCTAACCAATAAAGCGGATGTCTGAAATCACGTTCCTTCCGAGCGTGCGGTTCATGATGTCGATCAGGTGCGACCTGTTCATGGCCAGTTCCTGCCTGAGCGGGGCTGAAGCGACGCTGACCGTCATCACGCCATCCCTTACGGAGGGACGGGCGGACCGCGCCGCGATCGCCGGACCGACGATTACTGGCCATAGCGAGGCTGCACGGGTCTCGTAAAGACGGGCGGTCATACCGCTCTCCTCTATGGTGCGGCGAAGCACATCGCCGAGCAATTCCTCGTTCTGACGCTTCATGGCAGGGAGATTGTCCTGAACTCACCGTCGCGCACTTCGAACAGGCGTCTGCGGGAGGGGTCGATTCCCGCCACGGTCTCGTCAAGGTGCTCGCGGTTTGTGTCGGTGATGAAAATCTGTCCGAAGTCCTCCCCTCTGCCCACCTCGTTCATGATGCGGGCCACACGGGTGGAATCGAGTTTGTCGAATATGTCGTCAAGAAGAAGGACCGGAGTGATTCCTCCGGTCTGCCTGAGGTAGGAGAAGATGGCGAGTCTCAGGGCGATGGTGAAGGTTTTCACCTGTCCCTGGCTGCCGAGGCGCCGCATACTCCATTCGTCGAGGCGCGTCAGGAGATCATCGCGGTGTATGCCCGCCGACGTGAATCCGAGCGCGAGGTCGCGACTTCGTTCGGCATCGAGCACTTCCTGCATCGGTCGGTCGTTGAGCACGCTTCTGTAGGCGAGCGACGCGGTCTCCGAGCCGCCTGAAATCCGGCCGTAATAGGATTCGAAGAGAGGCGTCATCGCCTCGGTCCATTGCTGCCGGGCACGGTGGATCGATGCCGCTGTCTCCGCCATAACGGACTCGACGGCCTCGTATAGCACCCTGTCGTTGACACCGGCCCGCAACATCTTGTTGCGGCTCTCGAGACTCTTGTTGTACCGGATCAGACGGGATAGATATGAGGCGTCGGCCTGCGAGATAACCATGTCGAGAAGACGGCGTCGCTGCTCGCCTCCGCCGCTCACTATCTCGCTGTCGCCGGGAATCACCGACACGACGGGAAACCGGCCTATATGCTCCGAGATGCGGTCATACTCCTTGTCGTTGCGCCGCAGGGTCTTTCCCTTGCCCCGCACTATGCCGCAGCTTACGGTCTCCCGCGCACCCGAGTCCATCAGGTAGCTGCCTTTGACCATGAGTGAATCGCCGCCGTGACGTATCAGCGCGGACTCGGGCATTGACTGCATCGGACGGGCCATGCTCAGGAAATGGATGGCTTCGAGCATATTGCTCTTGCCCATGCCGTTTAGCCCGAGCAGGCAGTTCACACCCGGGGAAAATTCAAGCTTCGCCTCGCGGATGTTCTTGAAGTCGAGTATTTCAATCTGCTCCAGCCTCATCGCTCAGCGCATATCACTCCTTTATGCCGTAAGCGAGGTCGCCCGCATCGCCCAGACCGGGCACTATGTAGCTGTGGGCGTTTACATCGGCATCGATCGCTCCACACCAGAGGGTGGTGCGGTCGGCCGGGAAATGCTTCTTGACATATTCCACTCCCGGAACGGACGCCACGACCGAGGCAACATGTATCCGCGCCGGCGTGCCCTTGGAGAGGAGCGCCTTGTAGGCCAGCTCCATCGAGCTTCCGGTGGCGAGCATCGGATCCACGAGCACCAGTGTCTTCCCTTCGAGCGAGGGAGAGGCGAGATACTCCACGAGCACGTCGAAAGTGTCGCCCTTCTCCCTGTAACGGCGATAGGCGCTTACGAAAGCGTTCTCGGCATGGTCGAAGTATGACAGGAACCCGTGGTGAAACGGCAGACCGGCACGCAGGATGGTGGCCAGCACCACATTGTCAGCCGGCTCGCGGCAGACGCACCTGCCTAACGGCGTCTGCACCTCCGTCTCCTTATAGTCAAGCCGTTTGGAAATCTCGTATGCCATAATCTGACCGATGCGGTCGAGGTTGGTACGGAACCGCATCGGGTCTTTCTGCACCGTCACGTCGCGGAGTTCCATCATATAGCGGTTCACCAGACTGGGGGTGCTTTCGAAATTGATTACTTCTATTTCAGACATATTTTTCAGGTATAGACCGGGCAAATGCCCGATTAATCAACAAAGATAATAAAAATTTATCAGACTTCTTCTGAAAATCCGCTTAATTTCTCTGCAAGGCCTCTATGTCCGCGCGAATCGCAGCCTGAAGCTCATCAAGCGAGCCGAATCTATGCTCGTCACGGAGGCGGCGGAGGAAGCGAAGGGAAACGGTTTTGCCATACAGGTCCCCGCTAAAGCCGGGGATATGCGCCTCTACGGAGATGTCGCTGCCGTTGTCCACGGTAGGACGGGAGCCGATGTTGACGACGGCCTTGCGGAGCGCGCCGTAGGGCAGGACTACATCGGCGGCATATACACCGGGCGCGGGGATGGCCAGACGGCTGCCGCAGTCCACATTGGCCGTGGGGAATCCGAGTTTATGGCCGAGATGGCGCCCATGCACCACGGTTCCGGTCAGCACGTAAGGACGACCGAGCATACGGGCGGCGTCCTCCACGCGGCCTTGGGCCAGCGCGTCGCGCACAAGGGTGCTGCTCACGCCGGGAAGCAGGGGCGCCTCCTCCACGGCAATGCCTTCAGCGCGGCCAAGACGGAAATAGTCCTCCATCCGGAGAGAGCGGCCATCGCATCCGAAGGTGTTGTCGTAGCCCACCACCACCTCCTCGACACCGGCGCGGTGCATCCGGCGGAGCCATTGCGCGGCGGTGAGCCGCCGCAACGACTCGTCGAAAGCGAGACGGACCACCTCCACGCCAAGCGACGACAGCGCGGCGTCGCGGTCGTCGGGCGTCATCAGCAGCTTCGGAGCTCGCTCCGGAGATATCACCTCCAGCGGATGGCGGTCGAAAGTGACCACTGCGGGAGAGAGGCCGAGGGCCGCACCCCGCTCCTTCATGAAATCCAGCACCTCGCGGTGTCCCTTATGGACACCGTCGAAAGTACCGGTGGTGACTATTTTCCTGTTTTTTTGCATTTAATGCTAATTTTTCGTAAAATCCTCGGCAAAGTTAACAAATTTTGCTATCTTTGCGCGTATGTTTATTAACAAAGACTCCAATAAAGACTCATGAACAACATCAAATCTGTCGGAATCCTCACTTCCGGCGGCGACGCTCCGGGCATGAACGCCGCCATTCGCGCGGTGACACGTTCGGCGATATATGCCGGTTTCAAGGTATACGGCATCTATCGGGGCTACCATGGCCTTATCTACGATGAAATCGAGGAGTTCTCCACCCAGAACGTATCGAACATCATCCAGCGCGGCGGCACAATCCTGAAGACGGCACGCTGCAAGGAATTCAAGACCGCCGAGGGCCGGCAGTGCGCCTACGATGTTCTCCGCCGCCACGGTATCGACGCACTGGTGGTGATCGGCGGCGACGGGTCCCTTTCGGGAGCCCGCCTTTTCGGCAATGAGTTCCAGTTTCCGATAGTGGGTCTTCCGGGCACCATCGACAACGACCTGTACGGCACGGACACGACCATCGGCTATGACACAGCCCTGAACACCATCATGGAGTGCGTGGACAAGATCCGCGACACGGCCACATCCCACGAGCGACTCTTCTTCATCGAGGTGATGGGGCGCGACGCCGGATTCCTCGCACTCAACGGAGCCATCGCCTCGGGAGCCGAGGCAGCGATCATCCCGGAGATATCCACGCAGGTCGACCAGCTCTCCGAACTGATCCAGAACGGATTCCGCAAGTCGAAGAATTCATCCATAGTGCTCGTGGCCGAGTCTCCGATCACCGGCGGGGCGATGGGTCTGGCGCAACGGGTGAAAGAGGAATATCCGGGCTATGACGTACGCGTCACGATTCTCGGACATCTCCAGCGCGGAGGCTCCCCGACGGCCCACGACCGCATACTCGCGTCGCGGATGGGAGCCGCAGCCGTCGACGCGCTGCTCGACGACCAGCGCAACGTGATGATCGGTGTCAAGAACGACGAGATCGTCTATGTGCCGTTCACCAAAGCGATCAAGAACGACAAACCGATAAACCAGGAGCTCGTATCCACCTTGCGCAGACTTTCCATCTGACGCGCGGGCGATCATCCCGTTTCTCCGGGCGGCAGAACAGACCTGCTCGGGAAACGCGCTCCCGATCTTCATTCATCATCCTCATCCGCAGCAAAAAAAGATAACATTCAATAATTTTTTCAAAGAACCATTTTATGAGCAGATTCTACACCAACATCAGGTTTCTTGTCGTGACGGCGATCCTATCCATGGCCTTGCCGGCTGCCTTAGCGCAATATACGACCAATCTGTATCTCACGGAGGGAAGCTCAGCCGTCCTGATGGACTATTCAGCCGGGGAGTACGTTATGCGAAGCGCCCTCGCACCCGGCGACAATATCATCGAATTACAGAAATTCTCATACGTAGCCATATTCCCGGCCCCGGGAGTGGACAACATCACGGTGACACCGGAGGATGACTACATGAAATTCGTCGATGACCAGAAGAGAGGAAAGAAGTATTACCTTCTGACAGCCAATGCGTTCATGCAGGAGAAGTACACCGTCACCACCTCCGGGGGCCAGGCCCAGCTCCCGACCACCACGATCAAGGTAGCCCCCGGTTCGAAGGCACGTGTGCTCGAGAAGAACGAACGTACCCTGGAATATGTCCCCTACATGGAGCTTTCCGAGGGAGACAACACCGTGGAACTCCGGATGACGTCTGAACTGGTACCCGGCACCGTGCCGTTCTACTATCTCTGCGGCGAGGAGGAATATATCCTGGACAAAGTGACGGACGGCGAAGGCAACGAACTCGAGGTAAGGACAGATTCATTCCTGGGCAATTTCATCGAGCTCACAGCTTTCGACTACAAATCGGTATATAACGTCACCACCAAGGAGCGGCCCGCTCCGCAGGGCGACCCCGTGTTCATCCTTTCCGACGGCAGCCACGCATATTACGTCACGGCCGGCGGAGGCAACAGATTCCCTCTGAACCCCGGCGAGAACTATGCCGAACTTGACGGTTCGTACGAGGTATATCCCGCCGACGGTCACCATTTCGTGTCGTTCAAGGACAAGTACGGCTATGACGTGTACATCGACGACAGGAAAGGCTACGGATCGATCTCGACCATCCAGGGCTACAATCCTCCCTACTACATCACGACAGAGCAAAACGAAGGGGAAGACCCCACCGTCACCGTCAACATCGACGACGTGAAAGGCATCGAATGCTACCTGATGAGTACATACAAGAGCGTGACGCTCAAGCCCGGAACAAACACCATCAAGTTCAACAGATACGTGAAGGAACAGCTCCTGATAGGCCGCGAGGGCTACAACAACTATGACCCCCTGTACTCCGTGAAAGTCAACGGCGAAGAACAGCCTCCCTACTATCAGCACTACTTCGACCTCACCGACGGAATGGTGATCGACATCCTGGTGAATTATCCCGAGGACAAGACCTGCGTCTACACATTTGAGTACAGCGAAGGCGCCGAGAACTTCTGGACCTCCATCGTGGTGGACGGCATGGAGACAACTCCGGTCGACAACAAGATCGAGGTCAAGATGGGCAAAAAGGTGGAGCTTCTGAATGTAAAGGCAGATGACTGGAAAATCAACAGCATCAGCCTGCCGGATGATTATGTCATCGGCAAGATGAAACCCTCCGACGTGCTTTCATTCATAGCCAGAAACGACGACAGGGTAAAGGTAGACGCCCGTCCCGCTGTCGATGTACCCATCACGATCACAATCGATGTAGACGCCGACCAGCTGAAAGTGCAGAACGGCGACTGGAACACCGGCAAGCCAGTGACTGGACTCCATAACGGCACGAATAACGTAACCATCAAGGACAACCGCGACTTCCTGATGATCACCCACTCCGACGAGCAGGCCGCTATCTATTCGGTGAAATACCGTCCGGCCCCCGGAAGCGAGCTCATCAATGCCGAGAAGAGCATGTCGTTCCCTTATTACTACACGGCCAGCGGACTGCGTGAAGGAGCCGAAGTGTTCATAAACGTGAAGAACGAGGTTGGAATCGACGGTATCGCCGCCGACAATGACGCTGATGCGGAATGGTTCAACCTCGCGGGACAGCGCGTGAACCGCGACAGCCTCGCCCCCGGCATCTATATCCGCCGCCATAACGGCAACGCCGCCAAGGTGACGGTCAAGTAAAAAATAAAGTAACTTAAATTTTGCGGATTCGGAGAAATTCATTAACTTTGCATCCGCAAACACGGGTGGATACCAGAGTGGCCAAATGGGGCAGACTGTAAATCTGCTGGCTTACGCCTACGGTGGTTCGAATCCATCTCCACCCACCCCATATTTTTGAATGCAAATATACACCTCCGATCGGGACATTCGTGAGAATTTCCCGATTTTTTGTTATATTTGCAACAGATGGCAAAAAAGAGGGTTATAAACCCTCTTTGCCAGGCTTGCGGGTTACAAACCCGCAAAGACCGGGGGTTACCAACCCGCAAGGACCGGAAAGACTGCAAAAAAGAAAGATTATGAATACCATAGGAAACCGGAAATATCCCCTCAGTACAGCGGATTTCGAGAGAATCCGTACGGACGGATATGTCTATGTAGATAAGACAGAGTATGTACATAATCTGGTCAGCACCGGGATATTCTATTTTCTCTCCCGCCCCAGAAGATTCGGGAAAAGCCTTCTGCTGTCTACTTTGGAGGCATATTTCCTCGGCAAACGCCATCTTTTCGAAGGACTTGCGCTTGACCGTCTTCAACCGGAAGAATGGGCTGCGTATCCGGTTCTGCGGCTGAATCTGTCAGGCAAACGATACGCCGATGAAAACAGCCTCCTTAGCGAGCTTGACATGCATCTGGAGCGCTGGGAGAAAGCATACGGCATAACCGAACCCCGCAAGGATGTGGATGAAAGATTCGAGATAGTGATTCAGACAGTCGCAGCCGTCAGCGGCAAGAAAGTCGTGGTGCTTGTCGACGAGTATGACAGTCCGCTTTCTGATTCGATCGGCAACCCGCGGCTTCAGAATCATTACCGCGACCAGCTTCACGGCTTTTATTCTGTTCTGAAAAAGGCCGAATCACATATCCAGTTCTGTATGCTTACCGGTGTGACCAAGTTCGGGAAAGTGTCTGTATTCAGCGGACTCAACAATCTTAAGGACATCACTTTTCTTGACGCATACGCCGGGATATGCGGCATTACCGAAGATGAGTTGCACTCAGATCTTCTTCCCGGAGTAAAAAAACTCGCCGAGACAGAGGGTTGCAATGTGGAGGACGCCTTCAGCCAGCTGAAATTCAATTATGACGGATACCATTTCTCTCGCACTCTTTTAGACATCTACAATCCGTTCAGTCTGATGAACGCCCTGGACAATTCAGAAGTTTCGTCATATTGGTGCGCCTCAGGAATGCCCACCCTCCTGTCTAAATCGCTGAAGAGTGCTGATTACGACCTGAACCGGCTCAACAACACTCAAGTCACCAAGGAGGCTCTGGAAAACCTGTCGGTCTATCAGGCGGATCCCGTCGCGCTGTTTTATCAGACCGGCTATCTGACCATAAAGGCATACGATCCGGAGACAAGACTCTACACCTTAGGCTATCCCAACCGTGAGATTGAAGGGGGGATACTCAACAATGTCCTGAATATCTACGTGCCTTCATCTCCCTACATCGGAGCTGAGATAAGCCACATGCGTAAGGCCGTCCTTAGCGGAAATCCGGAAGATCTTGTAGCGAGATTGAAGGCCTACCTGTCAGGGATACCGTCAGAACTCAGGAAGAACGTATCGAAATACGAGAACTATTATCACACCATATTTTACTGCATCGCCTCGTTGCTCGGTCTGGATGTCAATGTAGAATACAACACTTCGAGAGGCTTCATCGACATACTGATACGCACTGCCGAGTATATCTACGTGATAGAGCTTAAGGTAAACGGCAGCGCCGGTATGGCCATGCGTCAGATCGAAAGAAAAGGCTATGCCGACCAATTCGCCACGGACCCACGCGCAATCTATCTCATAGGCCTCGGTTTCTCAAAAAAGACAGCCTCCATCTCCTCCTGCAAGATAGAGAAAAAATAATTTGGCCTTTGTCTATAAGCTATACTTTATCACATTCGGGGAAGCCTTCGGGGGCGCGGAATTGTTTATATGGTTAAATAATGGTATTTTTGCAGGGTTGATTTTAGGGAAGGGGGGTACAAACCCTCTTTGCCGGGGCTTGCGGGTCGCAAACCCGCAAGGACTGGCAGGACTGATTGAACTGGCAGGGCTGATTGAAAGGACTTGAAAAGGAATTGAGAAGGATTAATGTCTGTTGTGATAATTTTTAAATAACCGATACAATGAAGAAGGTAAGAATGATCGCGGCTATGGCCGCGCTGGTGATCCTGGCCGGGATGGCAGGCTGCCGCAAGCAAGAGAATGCCGACGCCGAGGAACTGCTCAAGACCATTCCGTCGAGCGCCTCGTTCGTGGCCGTGGCCAATATCGGCGAAATCCTCGAGGAGGCCGGCTGCAAGGTGGACGACGGAAAAGTGTCGGATACCGAACAGCTGCGCGCCGCCATCTCAAGGATGCCGAGGGAGAAGGAACGCCGTCTGCTGACCCTTATGCTTGACGGGGAAAGCGGTGTGGAGCCGTCGGCGAGCGCGTTCTTCGCCGAGACTTCCGGCACTTATAACGCCGGTATACTCGCCGATCCGGGCAAATTCAAGGCTCTTGTGGAAAAGGAAACGGGGCAGAGATTCACCGACGACAACGGCTGTGAAGTGGCCGGCAACATCGCCGTAAAGGGTAACCGCTACTGGATGCATATCTACAGCAACTCTATCGACGCGGCCACAGTAAACGGATTCGCGTCTCTCAACGAGAAACAGAGTTTCCTGTCCAATCCCTACGGAGAAAATCTGCGAGAGGTGGAGGACGCCATCGAGGGCTGGGGGAATATCCAGGCCCTGATGGGACTCGGAGACCTTGATTTCCAGACACGCGCCCTTGCCCAGGTGGGACTGCAGACCATCTTCAAGGATGCCGAGAACATCCGCTTCGACATTTCCTTCGACAGAAACGAGATGAAGGCGGAGGTGGGAATCCTCGACTCAAAGGGTCGCCACGCCAAACTCCTTTATCCCGTGAGCAAGGTGGATGTGGCCACCGTCAGGGAAATCGGCGGGAACGCCGAGGTGCTGATGGCCATGGCGATACCTAACAAATTCGTGAGCGGACTGATCAAGGCCACCTCCGGTCAAGGCGCGTCGATGCTCGGGATCTATGCGAAACTCTTCTCCTGCGTGGACGGCACCACGGCTTTCGCCGCCACCAATACTCCCGACCCATCCCTCAGGGGCGTGATCTCAACCACGGGGGAGAACACCACCGACCTCAGCGACATGCTGAACCGCACGGGCCTCTCCGTGGTGAAAGAGGGGAAACAGCTTAAACTCACCAAAGGGACAGTGACCGGCGCAATCGACGTGGCCACGGCCGCAGAGCGATTCAAGGACGCGGCGGCGGGAGTCATCATCGACGGCGCGGCACTCCGTAAGGACAGCACCGCGAGCGACATAAAGGACATCAGCGTTGCATTGGCTCCCTACGACGGAAGCCTGAGGCTCGTGGTGAAGGCATTCGCCAAATCGGACAAGGACCGCATAATACTTTCACTGTTTAAATGAGACTCGACAACATCACACTCGAAGGGATGCTTCCGCGCGTATTCGTGTCGGAAAGCATCCCTGATTCCGAGATATGGCGCTCCACCGCCACCTTCCGGCGAGGAGAAAGCTACCTGGTGGAAGCCACATCCGGCGGAGGAAAGTCCTCGATGTGCGCATATATCTATGGAGCACGTACCGATTTCGAGGGAAAACTGCTTTTCAACGGCGTGAGCTCCACCAACTTCGACATGGCCCGCTGGCAAAAGCTGCGGCGCGGGAACATCGCCTACCTCCCGCAGGACCTGATGCTGTTTCCGGAACTTACAGCCCTGGAAAACATCAGGCTGAAAAACGGTCTGACCGGCTACGCCTCCGACAGCAAGATAGAGGGATGGCTCGAACGCCTCGGCATCGCCTCGCGCAAGGACTATCCGGCGGGACGAATGTCGGTGGGTCAGCAGCAGCGCGTCGCCCTGATAAGAAGCCTCTGCCAGCCCTTCGACTTCATATTGCTCGACGAGCCGGTGAGCCATCTTGACGAACAGAACAACCGTATCGCCGCCGAAATAATAGCAGAGGAGGCAAAGACACTCGGCGCGGGCATCATATCCACATCGGTAGGCAACCATCTGCTGCTCCATTACGACAAAACGACGCATCTATGAAAAGGAAACCTACAGACAATGACCCCAAAGGATGCGTACGGCTCCTGACACGTCTGCTGCGCAAAAACACCTCCCCGGCGCGTGTCGCAGGATTCCTCGTGTCGAATTTCTTAGGGCTCGCCATCGTGCTCGGAGCCCTGCAGTTCTACTCCGACGCGAATTCCATCTGGAGCGCCGACGACAGCTTCGTGAAGAGCGACTGGCTCGTGATCAACAAGAAAGTGACCTCCGCCAACACCTTCGGCGAGAGCTCCGACTTCACGCCCGAAGAAATAGCCGACATAGAACGGCAGCCCTGGGTCCGTTCCGTGGGACGGTTCACCACGGCCGATTTCCGGATCTACGCACGCATGGCGGCCGGGAACGACGCATCCCGTTCGATGTCGACCTCCCTCTTCTTCGAATCCATCCCGGACGAATATGTCGACGTGGACAAATCACTATGGCGCTGGGAAAAGGGAAGCAAGGAGATTCCGGTGATAATATCAAAGGACTACCTGACACTCTACAATTTCGGATTCGCCTCGTCGGCGGGACTTCCCCAGATGTCGGAAGGGCTTATGAGCGGTATCCCGCTCGAGCTTACGCTGACAAGCGAGGACGGGACCAGGACGGAACGACTCACCGGCCACGTGGCCGGATACTCCAACCGGCTGAACACCATCCTTGTTCCGGATGAATTCATGCGGATGGAGAACGCGGAACTCGGCAGCGGCGCGACGCGCAACCCCTCGCGATTGGTGGTCGACGTGAACAGTCCGGGCGATGTGGCGATTTCCGAATACCTCGATGCGCATGACCTCGAGGTGGCGGGCGACAAAAGCGGAGCCTCCGCGTCATTCCTGCTCAAGGTGGTCACCGGAGTGATCGTGGCCATAGGCGCGGTGATAACGCTGCTGTCGTTCTTCATCCTGCTTCTCTCCCTTTCACTTATAATGGAGAAGAACGCCCCTACGCTCCACCGGCTGCTCATGCTCGGATATGACGCCGGAAGCGTGGCTCGTCCCTATACGCGACTCGCTGTATGCGCTCCCACGGGAGCGCTGCTGCTGGCGGTCGGATGCGTGGCCCTGCTGCGAGGCAGCTACCTGCCGGCGCTCAGGGGACTCGGAGCCGCCTCCGGCGGTTTCATCGCCGCTCCCTGCGCCGGCGCGCTCATCACATTGCTGGTGATCTTCTTCAATGTGGTTTCAGTCCGCCGCAAGGTTCGCGACTCATGGAGGCGCTGACGGCGACCTCCGCCACGTGTACTATATGGCACAACAAATATTTATGCATGTTTTCTTATATTTTAACATTGGTTAATTAACACTGTTAAAGAAGATTGTTAACAAAAGTTAACTCCCTGAATTTTGTTATTTTTGTGACTACTTGAAATCGCAACGCGCTCCCTCCTCCCGGCATTCTTGCGTTGGGACAAACGCAAGCATCTGGATATCACGCAATAAGAAACAATTTAACCCAATGTAAAACTTAATCACATTCCTGCATGAAGAACTTATGTTTTCAGCTGAAACGGAAGCTGTGGGTGACAATGGCGATGCTATTGACATTCGCACTTCCTTCTCTGGCTCAGAAGATCACTGTCACCGGACACGTGGCCGACGAGCATGGAGAAGACCTAATCGGTGCCACCGTGATGGAAAAAGGCACCACCAACGGAACCTCTGCAGACATTGACGGCAACTTCACGATCACGGTGCCCTCGAACGCCACCCTCGTGGTGAGCTACGTAGGCTACGATCCGATGGAAGTTCCGGTCAACGGCCAGACACATCTCAACATCGTGATGAAGGAGAACGCCACCATGCTCGCCGAGACAGTGGTGATCGGATACGGTTCGGTGAAGAAATCGGACGCGACCGGTTCGGTGGCCATAGTGACTCCCGACGATGTGGAGGCCGGCATATCGACATCCGCACAGGACCTTCTTGTAGGCGCCAGCCCGGGTGTGACGGTAACGACCAACGGCGGTGATCCGACAGGCAACGCCAACATACGCATCCGCGGCGGCTCATCGCTTTCCGCATCCAACAACCCGCTGATCGTGATCGACGGCGTGCCCATGACCAACCAGAGCAACGCCGGAGGCACCAACGCCCTGACGATGGTGAACCCGCAGAACATCGAGTCGATGACCATCCTCAAGGATGCGTCGGCCACGGCCATCTACGGTTCGCGCGCGTCGAACGGCGTCATCATCATCACCACCAAGAAAGGAAAGAGCGGCAAGCCGCAGGTAAGCTTCGCAGCCAACTGGCATGTGAACACCGCGCGCAAGACCCTCAACATGATGGGCAGCGAGGAATACACCGAGCTGATCAACACCTACGGAACAGACCGTGCCAAGTCGCTCCTCGTGGCCGAGAACGCCAACCCCGGCGGGGAGTTCGAGGCATTCGACACCGACTGGCAGCGCGAAGTGCTCCGCACGAGCATCTCTCAGGACTATTCACTCAGCGTGGGCGGCTCGCTCGGCAACGTCCCCTACCGCGTCAACGCTTCCTACACCGACAACCAGGGTATCATCAAGACCAGCTCGATGCAGCGCACCACGGCCGGATTCAACCTCAGCCCGAAATTCTTCAACGAGACCCTCTCGATCAACGCCAACGCCAGCGGATCGTATGTACGCACACGCAGCAGCGCCGACGTGATGTGGATGGCAGTGGCCGCGGCTCCGGTCAACCCCGTGCGCAAGTGGTATCCCACCACAGGCGACGCCACCAAGGCCCCGCTCTACCAGACAATGTTCAACGGTTACTACAACAACCTCAAGACAACCGGCGAGCCGGAGACCTCCACCGACTGGCAGAACCCGCTCCAGCTCCTCAACGAGCAGGAGAACATCGGCAAGACACTCTCCAGCAACGGCAACATCCAGATCGACTACGCCCTCTGGTGGGTGCCCGAGCTCCACTTCAACCTCAACCTCGGTTATCAGGTATCGAAAAACTGGTCGCACAACACCATCGCCCAGAACTCGATCATGGCATGGCGCGGCGACTACAAGGACGGCGCCGGCACGAAGTACAACTGGTACGAGGTGCAGCGCAACACCCTTCTCGATTTCTACATCAACTACAAGAAGAACTTCGAGGCCATCAAGTCGAACCTCGACGTGATGGTGGGTTACTCCTGGCAGAAATTCGACTATTTCGGCGACAGCCAGACCGTGATCAACACTCTCGGCTACAACAACGACTGGACCAACATCTACTCGGGAGGCAACTTCGTGCTCAACACCAATCCCGACTCTGAGGCCCACATCGGACATTCCTACAATGACGCTCCCGAGTCAAGATGGGGCAACGCCCTCCAGCTCGTCAGCTTCTTCGGCCGTCTGAACTACGCGTTCGACGACACCTACCTCCTCACATTCACCCTCCGCGACGACGGTACATCACGTTTCTCCAAGAACAACCGCTGGGGTCTCTTCCCCTCGGTGGCCCTGGCATGGAAGATCAACAACATGCCCTTCATGCAGAGCTCGGCCGACGTGCTTAACGACTTCAAGCTCCGTCTCGGCTGGGGTAAGACCGGCCAGCAGGAGATGGACCTCTACTTCCCGTACGTCCCCATCTACACCAACTCCTACCAGCAGGGGTACCAGTATCTCGACCCGACCGGCAACGGCCAGTGGATCAACCCTCTCTACCCGCAGGCCTACAACCCCGACCTGAAGTGGGAGACGACCACCACATGGAACGTCGGTCTCGACCTGGGATTCCTCAACAACCGCGTCACGATCGCGGCCGACTGGTACAAGCGCATCACCACCGACCTTCTCGCGTTCGTCCCCACCGGCGCGTCGAACACGGCCAACATGATGTGGCGCAACATCGGTTCGATGGACAACATGGGTGTCGAGGTGACGATCGGCGCAAAGCCCGTGGTCACCGACAACTTCACATGGAGCACCAGCTTCAACGTGGCATGGAACAAGAACAAGATCACGGAGCTTCAGGGTGACGGCGAGACATCGCGCACACAGGCCATCGGCCTTCCCTCCGGAAAGGGCGGCGCAGGTCTGGCATGGCACATCGTGGGCCAGCCCGCATACACATTCATGGTATACGAGCAGGTATACGCCGAGAACGGCGACCCGATCGAGGACCAGTATGTCGACCAGAACGCCGACGGTGTGATCAACGAGGACGACCTCATCATGTACCACAGCCGCGACCCGAAAGTGACCATGGCATGGAACAACACATTCACATGGAAGAACTGGGATCTCGGAATCTCGCTGCGCGCCAACCTCGGCAACTATGTGTACAACCAGCTCAAGCAGGCCAACACCCGCGTATACGACACCACCGGCGCACAGTACATGCTCTCGAACCTGATGGCGGACACGTTCCTGTTCTACAACTCATCATCGGCCGAGCGTCTTCCGCTCTCGAGCTACTTCGTCGAGAACGCAAGCTTCCTCCGCTGCGACAACATCACGTTAGGCTACACCATTCCCGACTGCCACTGCGGCGCCGACTTCGGCCTCCGCATCTTCGCGGCGGTACAGAATCCGTTCGTGATCACGAAGTTCACAGGTCTCGACCCCGAGGAATTCAGCGGTGTCCAGGGCTCCCCCTATCCGCGCCCCATCACCACCACCCTCGGCCTCGTACTCACATTCTAATCCCGACTTAACTGAAGATAAACATGAGAACATTCAATAAAATATTCATGACGTTGGGACTGGCGGCGGCCGTCACGGGTCTCCCCTCCTGCGTCAGCGACCTCGACCTGGAGCCGACCAACCCCAACGAGATCACCAACGTAGGCGGCGACATGGACCGCGTCTTCGCCGATATATTCCTCAACTTCTCCACATTCGGAGCCGGAGGAAACTCACCGGTATCGGGATTCGACGGCGGTATGGCGTCGTTCCAGCGCGCGCTCTTCATCGCCGAGGAAATCCCTACCGACGAGGCCGCATGGCTCTGGGACCCCAGCTCCTACGGTACAATCAACCAGGGAATCGTTGTCCCGACGGTAGACGCCGTGTTCGGCTTCTACTCCCGTCTGATGATCAACATCACCCTCTGCAACCAGTTCATCCAGAGCGTCGACGACGGCACGTTCGTGCTTGACGACGCGGCAAGGGCCCGCGCCGTGGACTACGTGCGCCAGGCCAAGATCCTCCGCTCGGGATGCTACTACTACATGCTGTCGTTCTACGACAAGATCCCCTACTCCGACGAGACCACTCCGGTGGGCGCGCTCCCCACGCAGCTCCCGCGTAAGGAAGTATACGCCAACGTGACCTCTACCCTCGAGGAAGTTGTGGCCGACTACAAGAAGAATCCCAAGGAGACCGTCTACGGCTTCGTAGGCATCGACGCCGCCCAGGCGATCCTCGCAAAGATCTACCTCAACGCCGAGGTGTTCAACGACGGCAACGCCGCATGGGACAAGTGCTACCGGCACTGTGACGAGATCATCAAGCGTCTCGGCAAGGGTGGCCGGTACGGCAACGGTCTCGCCTACAGCTACAACGCGCTTTTCGGCGCCAACAACCGCAAGTACGTTGTCGGCAACCCCGGAAGCGACGTGAACGAGATCATCTGGACGCTCGCCCAGGATCAGGTGAACCTGCTCAGCTGGAGCGGCGCGACGTTCCTCCTCGCCGGATGGCTCGGAACCAACGGCGTGGAGGTGACCGTGGCCAAACCGACCATGAACAAGTACACCAAGCCCGATGGCTCGCTCGACAACGAGAAATACCTCGACCTGAACGAGAAATACTGCGCCACACAGGAGGAATATGACGCAGCCAAGAAAGTCTACGACTCCCCGGACACCAAGGAATGGCAGAAGAAGGTTTCGGAGCGCATCAACGGCGTGAACTACTCGTTCGACCCGAAGGCAGTGGGCTGGATCTCCCAGCAGTGGTACAATGCCGGCGCCGGCTGGAAATGTATGGTCGGCCGCAAGACCTTCGTTCGCAAGTTCGAATGGGACGACGTGAAGATGACTCAGAGCAAGGACCTCCGCGTGGCCAACTGGCAGACCGCAGCCCACGGCTTCACTGCCGACAACCCGTCGCTCGTGGGCGACGACTGGGGCAAGAACGGCTACCTCTGCCCGAAATACACCAACTGGGCATACAATGAAGACGGCACCATCGACTACGTGAACTCACCCGAACCCCGCGAGCAGGTGGGCGGCGACTACGCCGTGATCCGTCTGGCCGAGATCTACCTCACCGCGGCCGAGGCCATCCTCAACGGAGGAGGCGGCTCGACAGACGAGGCTCTCCGCTACGTGAACTATATCCGCCAGCGCGCTTACGGCCAGAACTACACACCCTGGACACAGCTCACCATGCAGATGCTGCGCGACGAGCGCTGCCGCGAGCTCTATCAGGAGAACTGCCGACGCACCGACCTCATCCGCTGGAACCAGTGGTGTACAGGTTACACCTGGGAATGGAAAGGCGGCGTGGAGCGCGGAACGAACCTCCCCGAATACACAAAACGCTACCCGATTCCTTCGCGTGTGATGTCTTCGTCGAACTTCGAGCAGACCACAGGCTATTAATCACCGTAGAATCCTAAAATTCCAACAAGAAATGAAAAAGATATCAATCATAACGGCAATGGCCGCGCTGCTCCTCGGCGTGACAAGCTGCAAGCAGGAGGACGAGCCGAAATACCATGACCCCACGGAGTTCAGGGTGAACGTGCCCGCGCTCCAGAACCAGGTGCTGCAGCTCTCCTCCGACATGGGGAGCACATCGACGTTCAACCTCTTCTGCTCGCAGCCCGACTACGGCTACTCGGCGATATGCAAGTATTCGGCATTGGTGTCGCTCGATCCCGAGTGTCCGGCCGATGACGCAGCCAAGACGCTGAGCCTCCCCACCACCAACCCCTCTATGGCAGCCATGGCCATCAAGACCTACGAACTGGCCGTGGCCCTCAACAAGCTTAAGGGTTACAACTCCATAGAGGAATACCAGACCGGATATGACGGCAAGCCACTCAAGGCATACTTCCGCGCCGTATGCGAGATTCCCTCGATCGAGGGAAGCCGCATCGTGTCGAGCAACGTAGTGTCGTACAACCTGATCCCGCTGATCTACGCCGAGAAGAAGGCCGCATGGATCTGGATTCTCGGAGACGTGCAGACAGTTGACGGCGAGTTCAAGAACGGCTTCGCCGCTCCGTCGGAAGCCAACGCCGAGCTCTACGAGCACTTCAAGCTCTTCGAGCCCGAGGAGCACATCGGCGAGAAACTCTTCGTCGGAATCTTCTCCATGGTTCCCAAGAAGGACAATCCCGACCCGAACAATCCCGATGACTGCTCGTCGTTCCGCTTCGCCATCGAACTCGGCGGATGGGACTACAAGATATTCCTCGGAGCCGAGGGCGGAGAGGAAGACAAGCACGGAGACTTCTTCACCAACAAGATCACCGACAAGCTCGAGGGAGGCAAGTTCTACAGCGGAACCGTCAAGAATGAATGGCAGGCCAACTGGGGTATCGCCACAGGCAAAGTGCTCCCCTGCACCTTCGTTGTCGACACCGAGAACATGAAACTCTACGTGAAAGAGGGAGAGAACAACGTGACCTTCTCGGGCCGCGAACCGCAGTTCTCCGCAAAATGACGCCTGAAAACAAGTGAATCGGCGAGGAGCCGTGAAAGCTCCCCGCCACTAAAAAGAAAATCAGAATCATGAAAAAAATCAAAATATTTTCTGCATTAGCGCTCACTCTGGCACTGGCGTCGTGCGACAACTTCGAGTTGCCGAACCCGCCGGCGCAGTCCAACCCCGATCCGGGCGTGGAGAGAGTGTTCGAGAATTCCGGCCTCAAGCTCTCGCAGGGAGGCGCGGACATCAACCTCATCGAGGTCAGCAACAAGAACGAGAACGTGGCTGTAGCCAAGATCGACGAGCTGGTGAACTTCCCCGAAGGCTATGATCTTCGCGTCGACATGCAGGTGGCCGCCGACGACCGGTTCGAAAAATACGCCACCGTGACCACGACGGTTGCCGACAACATGGTATATGTCAATCCTACAGACTTCGACTCGGCCATCCAGGAGGCAATCACCAAGAACCCGACGAAGCTGAACGTGGCCGCACGCTTCGTGGCCTACGCGGAGCGCGGCACCACCCTCTTCCGTCTCGGAGGAATGGATGAATACTACGGACGCTACCAGTACTCGGTTAAGCCGTTCGACCCGGACAAGGTCCTCGAACAGGACTACTATCTCGTAGGCAACTTCTGCAACTGGGATCCGAAGAAGGCCATCAAGTTCACCAACACCGTTGCCGGAGCGAATATCTATGACAACCCCGTCCTCGCCGTCCGCGTGGAGATAACGGAGCAGCAGGCCGCCGCCGGCTATGAGTTCAAGGTAATCCCCGCGTCGTCGGCGCTCGCCGGCAACTTCGACGGAGCCCTCGGCTGCATCGCCGACGAGACCGGCCTTGCCGGCAAGCTCGCGGAAGCTCCGGGACAGACCCAGCCCGGCGTGCTCAGGGTCGGAGCCCCGATGCTGATCACCGTCAACGTGCAGGAGGATTCCTACAGCATCAGCTACGCCCTCGACGTGCTGTACCCGCTTTCGGGAACCACACTGTCGAAGCCTGACCAGGCCATGCTCCTCTACACCGACAATTACATCACCTTCTCCGGAACGGCCGCACTCGCAGGCTCATGGTACTGCGCGGGCGAACCGAGCATCAAGGGACTCCTGTTCCGCCAGAACAAGAACCTCCCCGTCTCCGACTCCGAGGATGGCCTGAGCCGCAGCGGATACCTCACGGCCGACGCCGACCTCGGCGAACAGCTCCGCACCCCGGTGAAGGGCACGAACCTCTACTGGGTGGACGTGAACCTCGTGATGCTCACCTACAAGATCTCGGCCATCCAGAAGATGAGCGTGATAGGTGACGGCAACGAATGGAAACTCGAGACCGCAACCGAGCTCACCCCGTCGAAAGACCTCAAGATCTGGAGCGCTAAGGGCGTGAAGATCGGCAAGGAGTTCAAGATCAACTGCAACGGAGCGTGGGATCTCGACTTCGGTGGAGAGGAAGTGCCCGACCTGACCGGCATGCGCCAGTACAATGTGGTGATGAAGGGTGGCAACTGCCCCTGCACCCCCGGCACGTACGACGTGGAGGTGAACTTCAGCACCCGTCCATACACCGTGACACTTAAGTGACACAACGGCCGTAAATCCGACAATTTCATAAAAATCCCCGTCCGCACGAGGCAGACGGGGATTTTTTCTATAAAAAACTTGAATAATAAAAATATCTTTGCTAAATTTGCACTGAATTCGGTCCTACAGATTCATCACCCTGGGAAACACGTTGAAGGAAAGAATGCAACCCGGATTCAGATAAGCACATATGTCGAGAATGATTAATCAACCCTATAATATTAACCAAAATCCAATCAAAAGATGAAGAAATTCTACGCAATCGCAGCTGCGGCGTTCATGGCAGCAAGTGCATTCGCACAGGACGGAGCACCCCTTTATATCACCGGAGGCGCAATCGACGAGAGCGAGGGAGCCGTATCTCCCTGGGGAGTAAGCAACTGGAATCCCGAGGATCCCGCAGAGCTCACATTCGCCGACGGCAAGTACACAGGCGAGTTCAAGGGCATCACCATGTTCAAGATCTCCACAGCAAAGGGAAGCTGGGATGCCTTCAACGGCGGAGCCTACGGCTGCAAGTATGGAGATGAGCCCGGCGTAGCTGTCGCTCTCGAGGCAGGTTACTCCGACAACATCGTATGTCCGTGGCCCGGCGATTACAAGATCGAGGTTGCCGGCGACCTGAAGACCATCACCCTCACCACCGAGACTCCCAACCCGAACCCCGGCGGCGCTACCGAGGTATTCCTCCGCGGCGAGATGAACGGATGGGGCTCACCCGAAGAGTGGAAGATGACATACGTTGACGGCACATATTACTTCAACTGCACAGGAGAGCAGGTGATCCTCGCCGGCCAGATCTTCAAGATCGGCGACGCAGCATGGGCTAAGGTCAACTATGGTGTCGAGGAAGGCGCCGTTGTCATTCAGGACGATGCAGCCATCTGGGTATCCAACGGTAAGGACGCGAAGTTCGAGGCAGACTGGAAAGGTGGCGTGAAGTTCACTATCCAGGAGGATGGAACAGCCCTCGCTGAGTTCTCCAGCACGGCGGTCGAGATTCCTGAAAGCGGCATCGCCGACGTGGTTGTATCCGACGAGGCACCAGTATACTTCAACCTTCAGGGTGTACGCGTGGCCAACGCCGAGAACGGTCTCTACATCGTTAAGCAGGGCAGCAAGGTAAGCAAAGTCCTCGTGAAATAAGCAATTTTACCAACCATAACAGAAAAGACTCCGCCTCGCGGGGTCTTTTTTTATGTTTTTAACGTACCCTAAAGTGAGTCTGAACTCCACCTACTCATAAATTCACTACATTTGCTACATTATTCCTAATTATTCTTACTTTTTTCTTGCTTTTCTCGCTTTTTTATTATCCTTTTTCTTGCTTTTTAATAAATTTTAATATACATTTGTAGCATTAATTTAAATCTAAAACCATGAAAAGACTATTTGCCATTCTGATGGCGGCAATCGCCATCCTCCCCGCGACAGCTCAACTGAAACTGATCGGCACCGGTCAGGTTCAGGTAGGCAAGGATTACGGAGGCATCCTTCCGGGCAGCGGTTCAGGTCAGGTACCGGTTGTCAACGACACGACCTCCACCCTTAAGATTATCGGGCCGGGAATGTACCAGTCCGGAGGATCCATCATCTTCGGCAGACGGGGAGACGTGAGCATCCGAGAGAGTCCGTTTTTGAACATGGGCAGCGGTTACCATCCATACAAGAGAGGGTCGCTGATCCTCGAGGGATATGCCGGCTTCATGGTGGTCTGCGGCGACAGCGCGGTTCTCTCCTACGGGTACCCTTGTGTTCCGGGAGGACTGTCCGCGCTGTCGATGAGCGTGCCGGCGAAAGCCCCGCTGTTCCTGACCCAGTCAGACCAGCGTCTCAAAAGCAATGTGGAGGCTCTGGGCAAGGCCGGCGAGCTTCTCGGCAGCCTCAATCCCGTGAGCTACACCCTGAACGAAGCAGGGAACGGCTCCCTCGAGAAACGGAGCGCGAGGTCAGACGCGAACCTTCGCTACGGATTCATCGCCCAGGAAGTAAGGGAAATCTTCCCCAACCTCGTGTACGAGGACGAGAACGGAATGCTGAGCCTCGACTATCAGGGATTCATCCCGGTGCTCGTCGACGCCGTCAAGGAACTCCAGGGAGAGGTAAAGCGTCAGAACGAGGTGATCGCTTCCCTCACGCAGAACGCCCGGAAGGCCCCGGCGGCATCGGTTGACGGACTCGGATCCGGTACGGTGGCAAGCCTGTCGCAGAACCGTCCCAATCCGTTCAGGACATCGACCGTGATAAGCTGCACGGTACCGGAGAACGCGGCTTCGGCATATATATGTGTCTATGACCTCAGCGGCTCGCAGAAGCTCCGCTGTGATATCGCCGACAGAGGAGAGACCGGCATTACCATCGAGGGGAACACGCTCTCACCGGGAATGTACGTTTACTCCCTGATTGTGGACGGCGCGGAAATCGATTCCAGACGCATGATACTTACTGACTGAGCCGGACATCTCCATGCGCGGAAGATTACGATCCGATGGTCCGTAATCCCCGCATTATATGTCAGGCAAGCAATTTGTCAACGATTAAAACCGATTCACCATGAAAAGAATATTGATAATCTGGATAATGGCGTTGATTTCAATGCCGTCATCGGCTCTTGGGATTCTGAATCTTAAAACGGGGTCGATTGTCGAAGGCTCTTCGGCAGATATGCCGGGCAGGTCGGTCCAATCCGATCAGAACGGAGTGACAGTGACCTATGAAATCTCTTTCGCAGAACTCGCTGATGACCCGCTATATCCTGCGAGCAAGAGGATCAGGATTCCCGGATTCGGCTCGATTAGCGAAGCGGGGAAACCGGAGGTCCCGATAAGAAGCGACATCATCAGCGTGCCCGCCAATAAAACAGCGAAGATAACCGTGACAAACACAAGTTTCAGGGAAATTCCGATTAAACTTGCGCCGGCAAGGCCGGTTCTGTGGGAAAACAATTATGACGGCTACACCTTGGACAACGTACCTCCCGTAAGTCATTATAGCGGCTATTTCCCGAATGTCGTGGCCAATAAAGAAGCTGATTATGTCTACAGGGGGAATAATCTTCTTGCTGTGAACGTATGTCCTGTACTGTATTCGGTATCAAATGGAATCGCCAGGATATGCACCACACTCCAATACCGCATTGATTTCGTAAATTCAAATAATCCCGATCTGGTTTCAGGCATCAACTATAACCATGTTAGTATAACTGACCACACACTTGCCAACAACACCCTGAACGCGCAGGATGTGACACTCGGAGAAGATCCCGTGGAAGACACGAAAGGAATGGTCATAGTCACCACCAATCCTTTTATGGAGGCAGCCCGAACTTTCGCGGAGTGGAAAAAAGCGACCGGATACGATACAGGTGTTTTATGTCGTGACAAGTGGACACCTGAGGATATCGAGAATGCGATAAAGGAGTATTATCAGTTACATCCGGCGCTATATGCAGTGGTGCTGTTAGGAGACCAAGCAAACGTTCCCGCCAAAGGGTCAAATATATACTGGCCGCATAAGACCGATTTCTATTATGGCTGCGTCACAGACGGCAAGCATCTGATTCCGGATCTGCTTAGAGGAAGGATATCGGTATCGAATCCGGCAGAGGCGAAAAGTGTCATACGTAAAATCATATATTATGAAAGTATCCCGCAGAATGACACCGGCTTTTATAAAACCGGATTACACTGCGCCCATTTTCAGGACGGGGATAAAGATCTAAAAATCAAAGACGGCTATGCAGATACAAGATATGCACAGACTTCTGAGGAAATTTTGAATTTCATGTCTGGATTAGGATTCGATATCGAGAGGGTATATTCCGCATACGAAAATGTCACTCCATTGTTTTGGAACAACACACGTTTCTCCTTTGGAGAGAGCATACCTGATTATCTCAAGAAGCCGGGCTTTAAATGGAACGGGAATTCAGCAGATATAACAAATGCCATTAACAAGGGTGTCTCGTACGTTCTGTTCAGAGGTCACGGAGGAGAGAATCAATGGGAGAATCCCAACTATATGCTGTCCAATATAAAATCCCTGAGTAATGGCGGTAATTTGCCGGTAGTGTTCAGTATAACCTGTTATACCGGTACGCTTGGAAGTACTGAATCCTTTGCCGAGGCCTTCCTCAGGCATAGCAATGGAGGATGTGCCGGTATCATCGCTGCGACTGATGAGAGTTATTCAGGATATAATGATGAATTCGCCATCGAGATGTTCAATGCCATGTACCCCGATTCTCCGATGGTTCCTGAGTTTCCGGATCTCTTTGGCTCTTTAGTAGATCCCCCTGGACCTATACATGTCAGTGCTAATAAAAGGAAACCATTATATAAATTAGGAGAAATAATGGACCATGGATTGGCTAAGGCAGGAACCAGATATATGGAGTTTAATGAATTAAAGTTGGACTGCATCAGAGAACGGTTTCATTGTTTCGGAGATCCGACAATGCCGATACATCTGCAGCTCCCGAAAACATTTACCGGAATCCGAATATCCCGCTCTAATCCGATGAATGTCACTCTGCCTGAAGGGAAGATTGCAAGAATTTCATTTTATGATAAAATGAAAAACAAAGTTTTATCATATATCGGCAATTATGCCACGTATATGACAGAAACCCCGGAAGATGTTATTGTAAGTGTGACTGACGATGAATATCTTCCCTATCTGGATTATGGAAAAGGCCATGTGGAATATATCCAGAACGAGACAGTGACGGGAATGATGTCATGTACCGCCGAGGTTATAAAAGTCGGAAACAATGTGACACAGGAAAGGACTTCGGGTGATGTCGTCTTTAAAAACGGGACGATGGTGCTTAAGGCTAAAAACATAGAGTTGAATCCCGGCACTTCAATAGAGGCGGGGACGAATTTCGTAATCACAA
>CAJUBC010000012.1 GCA_910584545.1 uncultured Muribaculaceae bacterium
AGAACTTCTGGATTGTCAAGCCTTCCACCGGTGAGCGGATACGTGCATGGTGGCTTTTCAATGACCTCAGGGTCGGGCAGGAGAAGTTCTACTACAAACTCTTCCTTCACAAAGGGCTGTATGTATATCTTGCCGGTAGCCGGATAAAAAAACTCCGACGGAATCGCGGAATTGCAGATTCTCATATGCTTCAACCGTCCAGAAGGTGCTGTCCTGACCTATAAGAAACGCTGGGAGATCGAGACTGCCTTCAAGGCCATGAAGTCCTCCGGATTCAACATCGAGGAGACCCACATGCGCGACATGGAGCGCATCGCAAGACTTGTGGCGATGGTATGCATGGCTCTTGTATGGGCGTATCTCGTTGGCGAAAATAAAGATATAAATATTAAACCGATAAGGATACTGAAGCATGGAAGAAAGGCGAAGTCTCTTGTCAAGTATGGCTTGGAAGAGATTGCAACCATACTTATGCGACCCTCCTGTACGCCCAAATTCGATGTTTTCAAATTTTTGTCATGTACTTAAAAATTATATAAATAAACCTCTGTTCAAGGTTAGACAAAAGTTATACACCGGATATAAATCACCACTGTTTAAACATTTTGGGAAATATAGTAATATAAACCCCAAGATGACAAGTTTTATTTATCATGCGTTGCCTACTATTGGTTGGTGTTCAATCATTGGACTACAGCTAAAAACAGGTAACTTCGCGGCTGAACAAACCAACGACAGCTATGAGTTTCCTAAACAGCGACGAGATAGAACACTATTGGTTCAAGTACAAGAGCGAGGGGGAGCCACACAGCACGAGTCTGGAGAGCTTCTGCCAGATCAATAAGCTCTCTTGTAAGGAGTTTGACAACTGGCACCATAAGAAAAATGTAGGATATATCCGTTGATGGTCGAGAAATTGACCACTTAAATTTGCAACAAATTGATTTAATGACATATCCTGATTAAGGTTTAGCCATTAAATATCAACAATAAGATAAAGAGTTAACTTTTATGGACGAGCGGACAAGACAGAGCCTTGACGTGCTGGCGCGGCTGATAGCGAAGGAGGAGAAGCCGGTGCTCTTCACCGGTGCCGGTTTTTCGTTCGAAGCCAAGAACGTGCGCGGCATGGCGTTGCCTCTCGGGAACGCTCTCAAGGAGATGCTCGTCACCGACCTGCTCTGTATTGACAAGTATTCCGAAGAGGGTAAGGATCTGCTAAGTTATTCCCTGTCTAAAGTCTATCAATTCTGCCAGAACAAGCTTGGGCATGGTGCCTCAGAGTTTCTGCGCAAGATTTTCACCGAATGTGAACCCGAGGATTTCCAAAAGACAATAGCCGGATTTCCCTGGCACCGGATTTATACTCTCAATATCGACGACCTTCTGGAGGAGGCTGTGCCTAAGGGAAGACTGAACGTGATGAATTCCAGATACTCACAGTCTCATGTAAACCCGAAGGGCATCGAATACGTCAAACTGCACGGATGCGTCAGAAACCACTCAGAGGGCTTCGTGTTCTCCGACACGGAGTATGTCGTGAGGATGGCCGGGAACCTCGACTGCCGCTATGCAAAACTTATAGACGACATGCGGACGCAGAACATTGTGTTCATCGGAGCGACCGGCGACGAGGTGGACATCGACTTCTATCTGTCCATTGCCGGCCAACGTCCTGATGAGCCTCGCGGCAACTTCTTCTATGTGGACCCGGCTCCGAATTTACTTACCAGAAACAGTATCGAAAGCAGACATGCCAATCTGATACAGATGTCGGCCAGAGACTTCGCCGGGTGGATTAAGACTGCAGTCGGGATTCCGGTTGTGTCGCCGCGCATCATCGGCAACACGCATTTCAAACGTAATTTCAGGAATGTTTCCGACATCCTGAAGAACACCGGTAAGCAAAACAGCTACGACACACGGTTGTATCTCGGCGCGCAGCCGAGCTGGCAGGACATCATATATGGCTTCGATTTCCGCACTTTAGGCGAGAAACTGGTGCTCTCCGCAATCGAGGAAAAGCTTTCCAAAACCAAGGACAACGTCATAGCCACGCTTGTATCAAAGGCTATCGGAGGGAAGTCGGTGATGTTGAAAAGAATCGGAGCGGAACTCTCCGCCAAAGGTTATGCGGTTTTTGAATTTGTAGGGGACCGTTTCGACACAAGGAATTTCATCGACGTTGTCGCAGATCTGCGGGACGAGGTCGTGGCGCTGTTGGTGGACGACGCAAGCGGGTATTACGACGCGATCGCATATCTTGTCGAGAATTTTCCCGCCGACAAGCGTCTTGTCGCAGTGCTTGCTGCAAGACCTTATTTCCACGAGAAAAGGATTTACGACCTGCAGCAGTTCCCAGGATATGTGGGGTATCTTGTCGGCAACACTACGAATGAGGATGTACTCTACCGCGCGAAGTCAGCTGTCAGCACCCTTGAGGAGAAAGGTCTGCTCGGGACCCTCAACGGTCTTGACAGGGAGGTGCAGATAAAGCACTTCGTCAGGAACCGGGATCTTTCGGATGCATTGTGGCGGGCGTTCAAGGGAATCTCGATGCGCGACCGCTTCAATAAAGAATACAGGAATCTGTACCAGTCTCTGAACAATCCCAACAACAAAGGGCATGTACTTCTGCCGCTCGTGAAGGAGACCATGCTTCTGTTGGCTCTTTTCAGCTGCAAGGAACTGCCGTATGTGCCCGATACACTGCTGTTTTTCCTCTGCAACGGTTCGGATAGAAAGGTCTGTAACATAATCGGCAACTTCACCAAAACAGGCAGACACGGCATCGCGCTTCGCACCGACATCCTTACGGACACGATAATCAGCAGTGCGAGCGAAACGGAAAAAATGCGGGCCGTCAGGGAATGCCTCCGCATCATAGCCCCCTTTATCGGCGAGCGCGACAGCTACTGGAACCAGATACAGTCGCGGATAATGAACGTCGGATTCCTTCAAAAACTCGGGATAAGAAACCAAAAAATCAAGGAACTGTTCGGCAAACTACTCGACAGTTACCGTCAGGACTTCTGCTATTTCATCCAGTTGGGGATAATCGAGCAGCAGATGCGGAAATACGACCTTGCGCTCAACCATCTGCAGCAGGCGGCGAATTTCGCTCCCGGCTCCTATAACGTGAAGAACGCTATGGCGAGGAACTATCTCAAGCAGTCGTACGACGATGACAGACTCAGCAAATCTGACGCGGCGGAGGCATACTCTACCGGACGGGACATGATGCTGCAGCTGATAGATGAGAAAGAGGAGTATCAGGTGAGGGCCTATTCAGTGCATTCGCTGGTGAAGGAGTCGGTTAAATACTGGGAGACCCGGGGCATCCGGCCTGAAAAAGAGGAGCTGAACGTCATAATTGACGCGCTTAGAACCGGTCTGGAGAAATTTCCTGAAGACCGCAGGTTGAACTATGCGTCGCGGCAGCTGATGAAATTCGTGAATGACCGAAAGTTGAACAAAGACCTGCCAACGCTTGACCTGAAAGATCTGTCGGCTATAAGAGGCCTGTTCAGCGAAGAAGAGGAAAAGGAATTTCTGGATGACGACGAACTGGAATGATGGTTGCTATGGATGTCTCGGTAATAATAGTCAATTACAATACGAGGCAGTTGCTGTGCGATTGCCTTGAATCTATCCGCGGGAAGACGGAGGGTGTAGATTATGAGGTGATTGTGGTCGACAATGATTCCAGGGATGACAGCCGTGAGGTGGTTACATCACGGTTTCCGTGGGTCAAATGGATTCAGAGCGATGAGAATCTTGGATTCGGACGCGCCAACAATCTCGGCATGGAATATGCGCAAGGGAAATATTTCTTTTTCCTGAACTCGGATACTCTGTTGGTCAATAATGCATTGCTTGAATTTTACCGATATTCGGAGGCTAATCCCGGTTTTGGCGCGCTCGGTTGCATTCTTTATGGAAAGGATATGAAACCATGTCACAGCTATGGGCGATTCCCGACACAAGGACAAGTTCTTAAAGAGACATTGGCTAAATATCTTCGATTTCTTAAGGATAAATCAAAATTCCATCCGGAGAAGACGAATTCTCCGATTTGTGTGGATTACATTACCGGTGCAGATTTATGGGTGCCGCGCAGTGTGTTTGAGAAAGTCGGGGGCTTTGACCCGAAATATTTCATGTATTTCGAGGAATCAGATTGGCAATGCCGCATGAAAAAGTCGGGCTTTGATCGAATCATTATCCCTGGCCCGGAGATAATTCATCTTGAAGGAGGCAGTGATAAATCCGAATCAAGGACTTGGTCACCGACCCGGCTTGCAAACTTCTACAAATCGCAAAAGATATATCAGAAAAAATTCTACAGCAAATGGAGCTATCCATTTTTTAGGATCATCTATCTGTTATTGAATTCACCAAGTATAATTATGACAGCGATATACAAAAATGGGGGGGTACGCACAACTGATCAAAATGCAGTAACTAAGCGGAATGAATGCTATAATGCTCCGTCTTCAGGCAGAGCTGGATATGATAGATCGCTTAAACGCTATTTTAGGACTTTTCTATTTTGGTTCTGTAATCAGATTCCATTTTCAAGGTTCAAGAGAGCTGATTTGTACAGATGGCTCGGAGTGAGCATAGAAAAAGGAACGGTACGTCTGGGTACAGTACAAATGGATTCTCTTCATCCAGAAGACGTACATATTGGTAAGGGGACAGCGATTGCGAATGGCGTAATTCTGTTGACTCATTTCTATAATTCCAGAATTCTAAATGAACATGCATTCGATAGGGGGGAGTTAAGGATAGGAAGAAACTGTTATATCGGTTCGAATGTAGTGTTTTCCAAACCTGTAACCGTTGGCGATGGTGCCGTAATAGGTGCCGGTGCTGTCGTGACCAAGGATATACCTCCTTACGAAGTATGGGCTGGTGTCCCGGCAAGGTTTATCTGCAAAAGATATAAGGATGATATTGAAATACCCGATGTCGAGGCTTTCAAACCCCGATGATGTAAACTCTTAATTAATCTTTTTATGGCTTCAAAGAAATTGACGTGGCTGCTTATTCTACAGGGCTGGACTATGCTGTGGGTGGTTATCGGGCACGCCCCTTTGACAGCACCTCCTGTCGACGCAGGCTGGCTTGATATTTCAGCTCATCAGATTGCGCGTGCGTTATTCTCGTTCGCTTATTCTTTTCACATGCCGCTGTTCATCATGATTTCAGGCTATCTGTTCTACAGAACTCGCATTGTCAAGGGCTGGAAATATCTCGACATGGTAAAGGAAAAGTGGATTCGTCTCGGTATTCCGTATATATTCTTTATAACGGTTGCAATTCTGATTAAATTCTGCATGCCGGGGGAGGTTAATCGAGACGTGGATGTTTCACCGTCAGGCCTTGTTATGAATTATCTTGAGCCGTTCAACGGCGCCTTGCAGGAGATGTGGTTTGTGGCAGTGATCTTCCTCTATTTCCTGCTTTATCCGTTGTACCGCTACTTGTTGAAAAGCCGGATTTCGATGCTGTGCACATTGGTCGTGGCTCTTGGGTTGTTTTTTCATTCCGGTTGGTAAAATGACAGATTTCCTTGCGATAAACCGTGCTGAGCATTTCTTCATATTCTTTTTTGTTGGAATTGTGATAAGCAAGGAAAGCCTTGAGCCATATATCGCAAAACGGAGTGTGATAGGTGTATGTATGATAGGTTATGTTGTATCATATATGTTTAATATCGAACCCGCAACTCCTCTTTTCGCATCGATTGCTTTCTGGGGTCTCGCCCTTAAGGCAGACCGTTCGTTGAGCGACAATCTGTTCCATCCTTTTCGAAACTACACGTATCAGATATTCTTGATAGGAATATTCGCACAAATATTCGTTAAGGTTCTTTCCAATATGTTCCGGTTCCCAGGCAGCTATCCAATATGGTGGCTTGTATGTGTGCTTGCGGGTGTATATGTCCCGGTGTTTATTGCGCGTTTAGGCTCGAAGTCAGGAAAGAAATATATCAGGTATCTTATTGGAGTTTAGAAGTTACCCTCGGATTATATAAAACCATTTGTGAATTATGCGGAAAGTCTATCTGATTGACTATATCGGGGTGCATTGCGGGATGCATTATTATCTCGAGGCGTTTGCGAATCGCATCCGGGAGATTGATGGGGTTGAGCCTTGTATTATTTCGAATTTCTCTGAATCGGGAGATAAGCCGGCTCTGCTGAATCAGTATAATGGCTCTACTTTCAAGAAGGTGGTCTCTCTGCTGAGAAATATGTCTCGCATCAGGAAATTGGCTCGTGGCAACAAGGATGACGTAATGGTGTTCCTCACCTATGGCAATGCCATTGAGATTCCTATGCTTAAAGCAGTGGCCAAGCATCCATGTCATATCATTGACGTCCATGAGGCGATTGCTCAGGATGTGGATGGCAATCTTCGGCTTAAAAATACCCTTAAGTCGCTTTATTCTTCTGAAATCGGCTGTATAATCTCTCATTCGGAGCGGACGGACATTTTCATGAATGAGTATGGCTATCAAGGAAAGGTTCTGAAGGTTCCGCATTTCAGATATGAGTTCGCTAAGAATGAGAATGAATCGAATATCGGTGACGACATCCGTGTTATCTTCAACCGCGACAAGGTGAATCTTCTCTTTTTCGGCAACTTGAATGTCAACAAGGGTGTCGACATCCTGATGGAGGCGTACAACAGGTTGCCCGCAGATGTGGTGGCAAAGGCCAATCTGATCATCGCCGGCAAGGATTTCGACGGCGTATGTCGCCAGCATCAGATCAAGGATGACAGGGAGGCGCACCTGATATTCCGTCATGTCAATGATGATGAACTGATTCACATCTACAAGAATGCCGATGTGATATGTCAGCCGTATAGAAAGACATCGCAGAGCGGCATCCTTGAAATGGCGTTTTATTTCAAGAAACCGGTATTGACTACGGATGTGCCTTATTTCCGCAAGACATTGGAGGAATTCCCATCGTTCGGAGAGGTGGTGTCCGGTGAAATCACGGTCGAGAACTATGCCGCCGGTCTTGCTGATTTCATCCGCAATTTCGACAGAAACCGCTATTTCACAACTCCGGACTATGACAGATACACCCATCGCGAGGCGGTATGCAGCTTCGTGACAGCCATCGCCGAATACCTGCACCACCAGAAGTAATGTTGGATTTTGATTGTGCCCGATGTCAGACTTTGAATTTAGGCGGTGGCAACGGCAGTTAAAACAAAACTTTCAGCGGATGCAATTGGTTTATAATTTGCAGGATTGAGAATAAATCGCTACTTTTGCAAAAAATGGATAGAGATATATTTGCAGGAAGAAATCAACCCACTCACAAATGATTGATGTCAGAGCAGCAGCAAAGTATCTGATTCAGCGGTATGAGCAAGTATCAGATAGTTCGATGGATGAAATGAAGCTCCACAAATTGCTTTATTTCACCCAGAGGGAAAGCTTTGTCCTGTTGGGTAAGCCTATGTTTCCGGATAAGTTTGAAGCGTGGAAATACGGGCCGGTGATGCGCTGTCTCAGAAAAGCACATTGGGATTGCAAGGCTCAACCGGATTTATCAGCAGATTCGGAGTATATTCCGGTCCTTGAAGATACATTGAGAAGATATTCCTTGATGGATTCCTGGACGTTAAGCAACATTTCGCATGGCGAGACTTGTTGGCAGAAAGCCAAGGACAAGGAAGTTGGCTCATCACCTGTGGAAATCGAGACATCCGATATAGAATATGATGCCAGAGTCATCAAATACAGGAGATTTATGTGTCCCAAATGAAAATCACACAGAATCAAATAGCCATTCTGAATTCTTTTCACGTCACGCGGTTGAAAGAAGACGATTCTTTACTCAGGGACGTCGCTTCATTTAAGAACCCCAAGAACGAGAACTTAGTTGATTATCTTGTCGGGAATGCATTTGATGATGATGAAAAGAATAGGTGTGCCTGTTATGTAGTCCGGGATGGTGACGGTGAAATCCTTTGTTATTTCTCAATCAAATGTGGACTTCTTTATTCGGAATTCGAGGAACTGAAGAAGTTTGAGAAATTCAAGAACCATAAGATAAAGCTTATGGAACTTGAACAAAGAAGTGATGACCCTCAGGTCCGGGAGTACATTGAAGAAATCAAAAAGAAGTTGGAGGAAGCGAAAGCCGATATAGAATCGTTATTGGGAAGATTCGACTCAATGCCGCCCAACAAGCAGGTTGCCAAATCTTACCCTTCTGTGGAATTGACCCACTTTTGCGTCAATGAAGCTTATCGGAAGAAATGGCAGACGTATGGTTTCTCTGCAAGAAACAGAATAGGATCCACGATATTCTGGCATGTGATTGTCGGTATTGTTGAAAAGATAAGAAGTTTCACCGGGTGTGAATACCTTTATCTTTTTGCGGCAGATGCTACTTCTGACCGTCATTTGGTGAACCATTACAAGAATATGATGGGACTCCGCGAGGAGATGACAATGTCTGCTCTTCAGCCTATCTATGACTTCAACTGTTCTTTCCTATGTGCGGATATCGATTCGTTGCTCAATGCCAGAGACGAATTCTATAATGATTTCAACATTGTTGAGGATTTCGTCTGAAAATTATCTTGAATTTCGAATTTCGAGAACCGGTGATCCGGGATATTTCAGTCGTTGTGGGTTTGTAACGGTCCACAACAGTTTCGGGGGAAATCGGGCCTGCGGGTTACATATCAGCAAGGACTGAGTGGCGACCGAGAGAATATGACTGGAAGGAACCCGGAATTTGTTATAATTGATGAAATGTGCTATATTTGTAAAAATTCTTCAAAGGTATGGAGCAAGACAACACTTATATCCGGTTTGACTGGGCCATAAAGCATATCCTCCGCGACAAGGCCAATTTCGGCATCCTCGAGGGCCTCATCTCCGTGCTCCTCAACGAGGAGGTCCACATCGTTGAGCTGCTCGAGAGCGAGTCGAACCAGGAGTCGGACACCGACAGGTTCAACCGCGTGGACATCAAGGCCAAGAACAGCAAGGGCCACCTGATCATCGTCGAGGTGCAGCTCACACGCCAGCTCTATTACCTGCAGCGCATCCTCTACGGCACCTGCAAGGCCATCACCGAGCACATCAGCATCGGCGACAAGTACGACCAGGTTAAGAAGGTCTACTCCATCAGCATCCTCTACTGCGACTACGGCCAGGGCGACGACTACGTCTACCACGGCGAGACGCGGTTCAAGGGAATCCATACCGGCAACGACCTGTTGGTCAATACCAAGGAAGTGGGTGTGATCGTGCCCCATCTGCCGAGGGAGGTGTTCCCGGAGTACTATCTCGTGCGCGTGAATGTCTACGACAAGGTCCCGGAGACTCCTCTCGACGAATGGATGACATACCTCAAGACGGGCAGGGTCAAGGAGGACACGCGTACCCCCGGTTTGCAGGAGGTGAAGAAGAAACTACAGTATCTCTCTATGTCGCCGAAAGAGCGCCGCGCCTACGACGCACACTTGGACACCATCATGGTGCAGAACGATGTGCTCGACACCGCCCATGACGAAGGCTACCAAGAGGGGCGGGAGGAGGGACTCGCAGCCGGAATGAAACTGGGACTCGAGCGGGGTCTCGAGCAAGGACTCGAGCAAGGAATTCAGCAAGGTATAGAGCAAGGTATAGAGCAAGGGATTGAACAGGGTATCGAGCAAGGTATCGAGCAAGGTAAGGCGGAAAGCATCAGAGAAATGGCAAGAAAGCTTCTTGATGCAGGCGCCTCCGATGAAATGATACGGACTGTAACCGGACTTTCCGCCGAAGAAATCAGCCGGCTCAGACCGCGGTAAGATGTTTTCTTGTTTTTTCAGCTTCCGGGAACCGAATTTGTAGATGTCGGATTTTTGTTGTAATTTTGAACGGTGCTAATTCCGCTTTCTGAATCATGAAAATCAATAGACTGTCTTATTGCAATAAAAGAACGGGTTGGAATCTCGATAATCTCATGCTGAAGGATCTCAATCTGCTCGTGGGCGCGTCCGGCGTGGGGAAAACCCAGATTCTCCGTGCGATTCTGTCCTTAAAGAAAATCGCTGGCGGCAAATCAATCAACGGTGCCGAATGGACAGTGGAATTCAATCATAACGGCAAGGAGTACAGATGGGATGGAAAGTTCGATGCGGTCGAGACTTCTGATGACCTGATTCTTGACGCTGATTCTCCAAAGGTGACTTTCGTAAAGGAGAGATTGATCTGTGACGGAGAAGTTTTGATTGAAAGAACAACGGATTCCCTATTGTACAAAGGAGAGAAAACCGTGAAGCTGGATGCTTCTGCAAGCGCGTTGAAACTTCTTAACGAAGAAGAGCCGATCAGACCGGTATATGAGGCGTTTGAGCACGTGTATGAGTTGGGAAACGACTACATGGGTGTAAGAATTCTGCCATATCTGGTTGAGGAATCTGATAAATTTGACAGTAAAGCCAAAATCAGCAAGATTCGTAATCTGTCTCCGATTGCTAAGCTGTATCTTCTAAAACAGCATGTTCCTGATTCTTTCAATAAAATTCGAGAGGATTTCATACAGTTGTTTAATAATGTCGAAGACATTGATTTCGCATTGGGTGCATTCTTCAATGGGAAGACATTTCCAATCCTGAGAATCAAAGAGAGGGGAGTGGATTGCTGGATCCCGCAAAACGATATATCGGCAGGAATGCGCCGGTGTCTTTCGGAAATCATATCGCTCCATCTTGCCGATGACGGCGATGTGATCCTTGTGGATGAGTTTGAGAACAGTCTCGGCGTGAATTGCATAGACGTGATGGCCGACAGTATCCTCTATCCGGAAGCCGACATACAGTTCATCATAACCAGCCACCATCCCTACATTATAAACAGCATCCCGTCGACGGCGTGGAAAATTGTCACACGCAACGGTAGCGAGGTGAAGACTTCGGATGCCGGCGATTTGGGAATCGACATCCATTCCAAGCATGATGCATTCATGCAACTGATGCAGAAGGATGCATTCACCCAAGGAGTATCGGAAGCGCGATGAACGTATACATGGTAGTAGAGGGACGGCGCACGGAACCAAAGGTGTATCCGGCGTGGCTGTCGTTGCTGAAGCCTGATTTCAAAAGGGTGGATTCTCCGAAATTGATGACCGGAAATTCATATTATTTGTTCAGCGCCTGTGGTATTCCCGCCATATACAACCATATTGTCAATTCAGTGAAAGATATAGGGGAAATAGAATGTGATGTTCCGATAGAGGTGTTTGAAAAAGATATGCATGGACACATGGTTTCTTGGCAATCGAAAAGATTTCAAGCCTAATCCGCAGGATGAAAAGCTTTGTGAATATATAAGACATTACAATGTTTCGGAAGACGATCCGGAGCTTATGGCGTGTCCCCCGGGAAGCAGGTTTGAGACAAAAGCACAGTTCCATTATGATTATCTTAGAAGGATGTTGCGCGAAAGGGGAGTGGTCTATTCCAAATCATCGCCGAATCACGTCACAGAGAGTCATTATCTTGACAGATTGATTGCCCGTAATTTAACCACGGGACATATACCATCATTCGGTCGATGGTACGACTTTGTCATGAAAAATTTCTGACAGAAAAAGCCTTTGCTTGAGGATTTGATTTTTGACCTCGGAATAGGTAGATTCTGAGGATATTATAGGGCGCAGGGCCGGAGGGCCCGGGCCCGTACTGAAATGTTGTGTCAGCGACTGCCCCGGATTCGGTGAATCCGGTCGACAGGTCGGTCCGGTTTGTTGTGTGCCGGATCCAGGCAGCCGCATATTTCCTTTTTTTAATGAAAGTAGCTGTCATCGGAACTCAGGGAGTCCCGGCGAGCTATGGAGGTTTCGAGTCTTTGGTCGAAAACCTCTTAGGAGCTAATTGCCCTGAGGATGTGGAATACACTGTATTCTGTAGCAAAAAGGACATGGATCCTTCCTTGTCCGAGTATAAAGGAGCCAAGCTCCGGTATGTGCCGCTTCATGCCAACGGAGCCCAGTCGATGCCTTACGACATGCTCTCCTTATGCAAGGCTGCCCATGGCTATGATGTGGTTCTGGTATTGGGTGTATCGGGATGCCTGTTTATGCCGGTGTTCGTCCGGATCACCCGCAGCAAGATCATTGTCAACATAGATGGCCTTGAGCACCGTCGCGATAAGTGGAGCCGTTTCGCCAAGTGGATTCTCCGGCACTCGGAGGCGATGGCGGTCCGGTATGCCGACGCGGTGGTGGCCGACAACAAGGGAATCCAGGACTATGTAAGCGAGACCTACGGCCGTCCGTCGGAACTCATCGCGTACGGCGGCGATCATGTGCGTAAGAAACTCTCCGAGGAGTTCTGCCGCTCCACGCTGCGGCGTTACGGACTGGAACGCGGCAACTATGCCATCACTGTCTGCCGTATCGAACCGGAGAATAACTCGCACCATATACTCGAGGCGTTCTCCCATACAGACCATCCGCTGATATTCATCGGCAATTGGAACCACAGCGATTGGTCGCGACAGCTGAAGGAACGATATCAGGATTTCCCGAACATTCGGCTGGTGGATGCGGTCTACGACCTCGACATATTGTACGCGCTGCGCTCCAACGCCGGTATCTATGTGCATGGCCATAGCGCCGGAGGCACCAATCCGTCGCTTGTCGAGGCAATGTTTTTCGGAATTCCGATCATCGCGTTCGACTGTGTCTACAACCGAGAGACCACCTTCAACCGCGCTGACTATTTCAAGGAGGAGAAGGAGCTGCGTTCGCTTCTTGACCGCGATGATCTCAACGGCGCCGAGATGCGCGAGCTCGCGAAATCCCATTACACCTGGAGCCGCATAGCCGGCCAGTACGTCGGCCTATATCGCCGCCTTTGCGGCGATAAGTAATCGATAAGCAATCGATAAGTAATTTTGAATGTTGAATTTTGAATTTCGGCTGCGCACGATATTTGAACTTTATGGGCGGGTTGTTAATCTGCAGTCGTTGCAGTCGTTGCAGTCGTTGTGGGTTTGTAACCCACAACAGGGTTAGGTTTCTATGATTCTGCGGGTTACAACCACGCTGAGGCTGGAGGGAATGGAGGCTGTTGTTTTGCTTAACGTGCAATCGAATTTGCAGATGTCGGATTTTTGTAGTAATTTTGAGGCGGACAACTCCACCGTTACCGATGAATCGAGATTGTATCCCGATTTGCATAATGAATTGTAACAAATGATAACAAGCCCGTTCCCGCATATCGAAAGGCCTGATGAAGCATATCTAATGACATTCTTAGAGTCAGTCTCTTTGCAGATAACATATAATTCCGCACACGAGACTTTCGAGATCTTTAAGAAATTTTTTGACGGCTATACCGGGATGCTGGCGTTGGATGAGAATCGTTATAAGGAGAAGAAGTTATCCTCTTTAAGAATAAAATCTGATAACGGTTTAGTTAGTTTGAAATTCGCCAAGGATTTTGTTGATTTCACAATAGATGGCAGCGTTTATGTGAGATTTGAAGAAATGTATGGGGATTTTTTGAAAGCTTTCTCCGATTTCTTGGAATCCATAGGTTCCGATGTAGTTGAAATGTCTATTGACAAAGTCAACCTGTGGCCGATGCTGTCTGACAGCGATGATAACATAAATAGAGCTGTAAATGCGGTGTTTAAAGCTGATATGCTGACGGCAATCCCGATGAAATCAAATGAAATGGCATCGGATGTGGCAAGCGTTCAGGATGTTGATGTGCTTGTGAAGTGGGGTCTGATGAAAGAGGGAGATGCGCAGGATTCGTGTATCTTTTTGGATACAAAGTCGGTATCGCGATATCCTTTCAAGGCTTCGGAATTATATGAAAGAGCCAATCATCAGAATCAGATTCTATATGATGTGTTCAGGTGGGCTGTCACTGATGATGTGATAAAGGCGATGCAAGGGAATTTGTTTAGCTAAGGAAAGATGTTTAGTTTTGATGACGCGAAATACAAGGTAAAGAAAACCACCAGGCAATGCAGGATTGTCGTGGGTGGAGTTGCCATGCTTGCGATAAGCGTGTCGTCTGTTCCGATGAATGCTTCTTTCAGATATGATGATTATCCCTCAATTGCTAAGGAGTTGGTAGCAAAGGTTACTAATATTGATTCCCAAGGGTGGAAGATAGTTCTGACCAATTCTAAATATCAGGAATTAGAGCAGTTGCTTTTGCAGTTTAGGGAGTATTGCGATGATTGGGATGGCGAGGGAGCAAAGGCGGTTCAGCCTGATGCGATAAAAAACGTATCGGACATATTGAACCGTCTGAAGTCCGATGACCTTCGTCTGCCCGATGATATTCTGCCTACGGAATTCGGGACTCTTTGTATAGAATGGTCTGACGGTCCGAGCGGTCAGCTTCTTAATGCTGAGATCTCCGAAGACCGCATGGCATTTTATTTTGACAGACCCGGTGAGAAACTGATTTCATATAGGCCTGATTCTTTCAACAGACAGAATCAGGACAATCTGTTGCGATTTGTGGCGCAGCTGTGAAAAACCTGCGGTTATGGCTGTGATATGCAACAAACCTCTGGGTCCTTTCGAATGGTTAGGTCGTAATCTTGTTGAAACTCCAACCATTAATAAGCAGGGAGTAGTGAAGGACAAAGTGGTATATCCCAAGATGAAAGCCGATGAGGAACCCGGAAGGACACATCTCTTCACAAATAAACTGTCAGTAGTCAGGATTTGTCGTGGTAGCCATGAATCAGGATTCCCCTGGGAGGAACACCAGAGGATATGGGCATCCATGAATAAAAGCGCTACCATGAAGTTGAAAGGCTTTATGGCATGTAGCGTTAGTATGGTTGAATCGTCAGGATACAATGTGGTGCCGGCGGCTTCCGATAAGAATCCATATCACGCACATATTATTATCCCGAACTATGATATTCCATATTTCGAAGGCGCGAGAATGATTAGCGATATATTGCCTGATGAGGTGAAGAAAAATCTGGACCGATTGAGAGGTGTCATGACTCGCTTTATCATTGATCCGAAGGAACAGCGCGTCAATCCCTGCGACATCTGCAAAAAGTAAGAGCCGTCGTTGTGAGTTTGTAACCCACGGCGGGTTAGATTTCTATGGTTCTGCGGGTTACAAACCCGCAGGGACTGGAGGAGAGCCCCGCAGAGACTGAAAAAGAAGACTGGAGGGAATAAGGGACTGATCCTTTGTTTTTCCTGAAATTTCGGCTGAAATTTGGAAATGCGGAGAAAAGATGTTAATTTTGTCTGCTGTAAGCCCGGATGGCGGAATCGGTAGACGCGCTGGTCTCAAACACCAGTGGAGCAATCCGTGCCGGTTCGACCCCGGCTCCGGGTACCAGACCGTGGAGAAGTGCAATCTTCTTCACGGTTTTGTTTTGCCCTCCGGTGCTGTTTCCGGAGAATTTGTTGGGTTTTTCCGCGCGGATTTATTAACTTTGTAGGATATATGGGCATGTTATGTGTCTTTTTTATTATATGACATCTTTTTACTCGCTTGATTCTTAACGCAATACGGAATCTTGCGGGAATAGAGGGCATGCTCGTTCACTAATCCGCATACTTATGCAGGCTCTGATTCTTGCGGCCGGCCTCGGCCGTCGCCTCGGCGAATTCACCGCCGAAAACACCAAATGCATGCTGCCCGTAAACGGCATCAGGCTTATCGACCGTATGCTCGGTCAGCTCGAGCGTCTACAGCTCCGGCGCATCGTGATCGTCGTTGGCTATGCCCGCGAGAACCTCTGCCGCCACATCCGCGAGCATCACCCCGACAAGAACATCGTCTTCGTCGAGAACCCTATCTACGACCATACCAACAACATATACTCCCTTTGGCTCGCCCGGGAGCTCATGGCGGAGGACGACACCCTCCTTCTCGAGTCGGACCTCATCTTCGAGGACGCCGTGCTCGACGCGGCAATCAACAGCGTCTACCGCAACGTTGCCCTCGTGGCCAAGTACGATACCTGGATGGACGGCACCATGGTCAAGATCGACGACGAAAACAATATCGTCAACTTCATCCCGAAGAAGGCCTTCAACTACGATGACACCGGCAGCTACTACAAGACGGTGAACATCTATAAGTTCACCCGAGGGTTCATCACCGACCAGTATCTCCCGTTCCTCGAGGCCTACATCAAGGTGCTCGGCGAGAATGAGTACTACGAGCAGGTGCTCCGCGTGATCACCCTCATAGATTCCTGCGAGCTCAAGGCGCTCCCCGTGACCGGGATGCATTGGTACGAGATCGACGACGTGCAGGACCTCCGTATCGCCGAGACCATTTTCGCGCCCCCCGCGCTTCGCCTCGAGAAGATGCAGAAGAGCTTCGGCGGATACTGGCGTTACTCGGGTGTGCTCGATTTCTGCTATCTCGTGAACCCCTACTTCCCGCGCCGTCGCATGGTTGAGGAGATGAAGGCCAACTTCGAGCCGCTGCTGCGCAACTATCCCTCCGGCATGGGCGTGAACTCCCTGCTCGCCGCCAAGTACTTCGGCCTCAACCAGGGACTGGTGGTTGTCGGCAACGGCGCCGCCGAGCTCATCAAGAGCCTCATGGAGCACCTTCCCGGCAATGTAGGCGTATGTTATCCCACATTCGAGGAATATCCCAACCGGCGCGACGACGGCTCGCTCGTCAAGTTCCATCCCGCCAATCCCGATTTCAGCTACACCGCCTCGGACCTGATTGAATTCTTCTCGGCCAATCCCGTCGAGACCCTTCTCATAGTCAACCCCGACAATCCGAGCGGTAACTTCATACCGAAAGCCGATCTGCTCCGTCTATGTGCCTGGGCGCGCGAACGCGGCACGCGACTCGTGATCGACGAGTCGTTCGTAGACTTCGCCGACGATGGCACGCAATCCACGCTCCTGCGCGACTCCATCCTCCGCGGGAATCCCCATCTCTGCGTGGTGAAGTCCATCTCCAAAAGCTATGGCGTGCCAGGTCTGCGACTCGGCATCCTCGCATCTGCCGACGGGGAGCTCATAGGCTACCTGCGCAAGAACGTGGCGATATGGAACATCAACTCATTCGCCGAGTTCTACATGCAGATCTACGGCAAGTACGAGAAGGATTACGAGCGCGCATGCGAACTCTTCCGCGAGGAACGCGCCATCTTCGCCCGCGAGCTGGAAAGCATCCCGTTCCTCAGGGTGATTCCCTCGGCGGCCAACTATTTCCTGTGCGAGCTCTCATGCGGTGTCACATCCTACGACCTCGCCCTCCGGTTGCTCACCGACCACAATATCCTCATCAAGGACTGTTCCCATAAGAAGGGCTTCCCCAAGGACCGTCAGTATGTGCGCATAGCCATAAGGGACCGCGCCGACAACCGGCGTCTTACCGAGGCTCTCCTCAGGATAGGGGAGATGCCGAGGTGCTGATTCGTGCTGGGGACGCGAGTCCGAAATGACTGGAAAGAGATGATTTATTGCGGGTTGCAAATCCGCAGTGACTGAATGCGACGACTCAATACTCTAAATAAAAGCATATGAATGTTTGCTTGTGTGGCGGAGGTTCACAGACACATATTATAGGAGCATGCCTCTCTCAGAAAAAGCATGCAGTAACGATTCTTACGAGGCATCCTGACGACTGGGATAAGGATTATATTGTTTATTCGCCTAAGGGAGAAATACGAGCCGGAATTGCCGGAATCTCTGATAATCCACAGGATGTTATCCCGGAAGCAGATATAATATTACTCACGGTTCCCGGCACTGTCAATGAATCTGAATTGGTCAAAATCAAGCCATACATAAAGCCTGGAGCATACGTCGGCGGTATCTTCTGTTCTTCCGGTTTCTTTATCGAGGCCATGAAGGTTTTGCCCGACGACGTGATATTATGGGGATTGCAAAGGGTGCCCTTTATAGCGAGAGTGAACGAATATGGCAAATCCGCAAATCTCTTAGGATATAAATCATTATTGAAAGTCGCGGTTGAAAGGACATCTCCGGATAAAAAGGAGGAATTCCGGGCGTGGATTGAAAACAATTTCGAAACAAAAACGGAATTGCTTAAGAACTATCTTGAGGCCACCGTCACCAACAGTAATCCCTTGCTTCATACATCCAGGCTCTACACGATGTTCCGCGATTGGTCAGATGAAATGAGAGAAGACCATAACATACCGTTTTATGAGGAATGGACGGAAGAGGCGGCAGCCCTGCTCATCCGGATGGATGAGGATTTGTTCAGACTGTTGTCGGTACTTCCTGTGACTCCGGGGTTTCTTTCTCCGCTGCTTGAGTATTATGAAAGTAAGGATGCGAAGAGCCTGGCTGCGAAAATATCTTCCATCACGGCTTTCAAGGGCATATTGTCTCCAATGAAAAAAGTAGATGGCGGTTGGGTCCCAGACTATGCAAGCCGATATTTTACTGAGGATTTCGGACATAGCCTGCGTATCATATATGACTTGGCAAGGTCTCATGGAGTGAACACTCCCTATATAGACAAAGTATATGAGTGGGGGCGGGGAAAGTTAGAGAATTAAAGTGGCGGAATCCAAGGACTCGATAGGCAAGCAGGTGGCCAGAGGCACCCTGTGGTCAGGCATCGACAAGTTCGGCGGGATGGCGATGCAGTTCGTCAGCAATCTCGTGCTTGCCCGCATTCTCATGCCCTCCGACTACGGCGCCATCGGGATGCTGATGATTTTCATCGCAGTCTCGCAGGTGATAGTCGACGGAGGCTTCGGTTCTGCGCTTATCCAGAAGAAATCACCGACGCAGACCGATTATTCCACCATCTTCATCTGGAGCGTGGGGCTCGGCGCGTTGCTCTACCTCATCCTCTTCCTGTGCGCCCCTCTGATAGCGCGCTTCTATGCCATGCCGGAGCTTTCAGCCGTCCTCCGGGTGGTGGCCGTCTCCATAGTGCTGATGGCCATGTCGTCGATTCAAATCAACCGTCTTCAGAAACGGCTAAGCTTCAAGGCGATAGCTGCGGGCAACATCTCGGCGCAGGTGGTGGGGGCCGTAGTCGGTATCTGGATGGCTCTCAAGGGAGCAGGGGTCTGGAGCCTTGTGGGCAGCTGGCTCTCGAGCGCGGCGAGCCGCGTGCTCATCCTCTATCTCGCCTCCCGCTGGCTGCCATCCTTAGTATTCTCCAGACGCTCTTTCCGCGAACTCTTCTCCTTCGGCGGTTACCTCTTCCTCGCCAACGTGCTCGAGACCGTGTGCAAGAACCTGCAGGGCCTCGTGATAGGTAAGAAATTCTCGGCCGAGCAGCTCGGATATTTCAGTCAGGCCCAGAAACTCGACAATATCACCAGCTATGCCATTCCGCAGGTGATCGCCACGGTGATGTATCCCGTCTTCTCGCGGTTCCAGGACGACCGCCGACGGATAACTGAGATAATGAACATGGATGTCCGCGTGATAGCGTTCATGCTGTTCCCGGTGTTCACCATCCTCATCCTTGAGGCCGCGCCGGTCATCGAGCTCCTTTATGGAGTGAAATGGCTTCCGTCGGCTCCGTTCTACCGGATTCTGTGCGTTGGCGGATACTTCTATTGTCTCAACAATATCGCGTTCTATGCCGTGGCGGCCTGCGGCAAGTCGCGCCAGCTCTTCTTCGCGAGCATCGCCAAATGGGGATGTCTCGCGATATTTTTGTTCATAGGAATGAATTTCGGCATGACGGGAATCGTATGGAGCCTCTCGGTGAGCTACATCAACATATTCCTCATCAACGCCGCGCTCGCGTGGAAATATGTGGGAAACCCGATCCACAGCGTGATAAGGCAGTTTCTGCCGATCCTCGCTCTCTCCCTCGCCTCGGGTGCTCCGGTGCTCCTGCTCCAGACCATGCTCGGCATGCCATGGGGCGCGGCCATCCCCGTCTACATCATTCTCTACCTCGGCGGAGCCATCCTTTTCCGTCTGAGAGCCGTGAGGGAAACCAAAGAAATATTGCTCAAACTGAAAAAATAAGATAATGTCAGATCAAGATAAAAAATTGGAGACCAAAGCCCTGATCCGGGAGATACGGGCCCAGCAGCCTGTACAGCAGTTCCGCGAGGGTATGATCGCCGGCAATGTCACACGGCCGCTTTCCCGCTGGTGCTCAGTCTTCTTCATCCGCCACGGATTCACCCCCAATCAAGTGACCCTGCTCATGATTCTTTTCGGAATCATCGGCAGCATACTCTTCGCTCTCCCGAATGGCTGGCTCAAGCTGCTCGGCTGCGGTTTCTGGTATCTCTGGTACACCATGGACCTGAGCGACGGCCAGGTGGCGCGATACACCCGCCGCTTCTCACGCTACGGCACCGAGATGGACTACATGGCCCATCTGATCGACCATCCGCTTATGAACCTCGCCCTCTGGTGGACATTCATCGGAATGGACCTCGCATCGCCGTTGCTCATATCCGCCATATTCATCCTTGTTATCTCAATGGAGCTTATCTACCGCAGCCTCGTGACGATGGACCACTATCAGAGCAAAGCAGAGTCGAGACCGGCGTCAACGTCCCAGATACGCGGATGGGTATCATACTTCATACATGAGTGCACGCTCTTCCCGAACCTGGTGGTCTGCTTCACATGGATAATCGCGGTCGACTGGCTTCTCCGCATCGGCTTTTCCATCTGGCTGTTCTATGTCTGGGCTGCTCTGTTTGTAGTCTACAACGCCGCCATGACTGTCAGCGCATTGCGCCGTTTCCTCAGGGGCTGAGAGGAGACTTTTGCCCGATTTTGCCTTTCCCGGATAATTTTAGCGTGCAAAAATACGTTAAAGTATTGGTCGCAGCGCGACCCGTGCCAACTAACCTATAAATGACCGTCGGTCATTCCGGATTCCGGAATGACGCGACAAGGGTCAGATTTATTGCTAACATGCTATTTAGGGTAATATCATCAATATTCTCTGAAATAGATTACCGCTCCATCGCTTTCATCAGCTGGATAGCGTATATATTTCTTACGCTGTCGACTTTCGCGTCGGCATGCGCGAGAAAGGGTCCGATACATAATGAAAAGTCGGTGCCCTTGCGCTGGCTGTTTATCGCCTGCATGGTGCTTCTCAGCGTATTCGCCCAGTTCACCGGAGATTATGTAGGCTACAAGAACATAGTAAACAGCGTATTCAGCCAGATTCGGTTCATAGCGCATTTCGAGGATGTGTATGTATGGATAATCCACGCAGTGACAGGCAATTATGAATTGTTCCGGCTCGTAATAGCCCTGCTCACGTACATACCGCTCTACTACATATTCGCCAAGGCGCGGATATTCGACCCCAGAATCATCTTCTTTTTCTGCGTGTGGGACCTCTGGAACGCTCTCGAAGGGCGCCAGCAGATAGCCATCTATCTGGCCATGCTCGGTCTAATATTGCTGCTGCTCAAGGAAAAGAAGATTCTCGGACTTGTTCTGATCGCGGTGTCGTTCTTCTTCCACAAGAGTTCCATGATGTTCCCGCTGATACTGGTGGCTCTGGCGTTCAGCCTCAACCGGCGCAACGTGCTGATATGCCTGGCGTTTCTCCCTATCGCGATAGTGCTCGAGAACATGCTACTGAAGCATATCCTCGCCAGCAACGCCCAATTCGCCGGCGATGCCTATCTCACCATGGAGGCGTTCGGACGCACCACGGCCATGTCTATCCTGCAGAACGGCCGTACGCTCCTCTATTACATGGTGGCCATATTCATCATCGTCAAGATGATGAAGGCCAAGAATGTCCATCCTTTCTACAGGGCGATGTCCAAGATACTGTTCGGAGCCGTCTATATCTCGACCGTGCTCCTGTTCCTCGACATAGAACAGAACACCCTCTTCCTCAGGTCCATCCGCTATTGGCGCATACCGATGCTATGCTGTCTGCCGGTAATCATGGAAAAGAAATTCTATAAGAACAGCTACCTCATAATCTGTACTTTCGGCATCTTCGTCTTCGCGCTCCTATACACGCTGGTGATGATGCGGTACGGCACCGTTAAATAAGGAACAAGCTCTAAAATGGGAAAAATACTGTTTGTGTCAAGGGATTTCGAGAACACATGCGATGGCGGTGCCGTAGTGGCGCGTCAGCATTGGGAATATGTGATCCAGCTGTCGGAGGGTAACGCCGAGAAGCTCTTCATCCCGAAGTCCTCCCACGGCTCGCTCCTGCGCAACCTCATCCTCGGAAAAGGCTACGGGGAGACACCGGAGCTGATGAAGCGTTTCCGCGAGATGGCCGCCAAGGCAGACATCGTATGGGTGGACGGCTCGCTCTACGGAGGTATAGTCAGGGAGGCTTCCCGCATGGGCAAGAAAGTCGTGTGCTTCTACCACAACATAGAGGCGAACTATTATGGAGCCAAGGCCGCTCTCGCGCACAATCCGGCCGACAGGCTCATGGCCCATTTCGCCAAGAGCAACGAGAAAAAATCCACCCGTTTCGCTACCACCCGCCTGCTGCTCAACGAACGCGACAACGCCGAAATGCAACGTATTTACGGCGTTAAGGCCGATTTCATCCAGCCCATATCCTTCAAGGCTGTCCCCAAGGAGAAAATAGAGCTGAAGATAGATCGGGAGATGAAGCCTTACCTGCTTTTCGTCGGCTCGCGTTTCTTCGCCAACGAAGAAGGTATCGACTGGTTTCTCGAGAAGGTGATGCCCAGCGTCAACCCCGATATCGATTTCAGGATTGTCGGCACAATCTGCGACTATCTGCGCGACCGCGAGCTTCCTACGAACGTACATCTCGAGGGGAAAGTGGAGCATCTTACGCCCTGGTACGCCAACGCCATGGCGGTGGTGTCACCCATATTCACCGGCTCCGGCATGAAGACCAAGACCATCGAGGCCCTGCGCTTCGGGCGTCGTGTGCTCGGCACGAAAGAAGCGTTCGTGGGACTTTCCCCGGAAATGCTGTCAGATATCGGGGCGTACTGCCGTACGGCCGCCGATTTCATCGATGAAATCAACAGTCTGCCTGTCGACAACCGCGTCCATAATCCATCCTACAGACTGTTTCTCGAGAAATTCTCAGAGCTTGCAGTCTACAAGGATCTGAAAGATTTCTGGGACAGGAGCTTCCCTGACAAATAATCCATCCCGCAAGCCCGGTTCCTGTGAGAAATCCGGAGATAGGGCACGGCTTTGCAACACACGCAACACAGCCATGGTAACAGATTTTTAACATTTTTAATAATTTTTCACGGCTGATGATAATTTGAATGCCGTTCGGTGCGTTTATGTATTGGAAGGCATGGATTTTATGACTCATTCTCTCTTTGAAATCATGCGAAGAGAGAGGACGCACGTAATTGAATTATAATGACTGTATCAATCATAACTCCTTGTTACCGAGCAGAGTCCACGATAGCTCAGACAATCGAGTCAGTCATCGCCCAGACATTCACCGATTGGGAGATGATCATTGTGGACGATGCCTCAGACGATGGTTCTGCACGGATCATCAAGGAGTATTGCCAAAAAGACGACAGAATTAAATACTATCGGCTTGATCGACCGTCGGGTTCTCCCTCGATGCCGCGAAACTATGGGATAGAGCATTCCAATGGGAAACTCATAGCCTTTCTTGATGCCGACGACGTATGGCTTCCCGACAAGCTTGAGAAGCAGGTGGCGTTTCTGAAGAACAATCATTACGACCTTGTCTACTCGTACTATGAGAAGATGTCGTGGGACGGCAAGCGCAACGAACGCGTGATTCGCACGAGCGATGTCACAACCTACCGCAGCCTGCTCCAGTCCAACACCATACCGTTTCTCACATCGGTGATCCGGCGCGATGCCATCGGCGACACCCGATTCAAGCAGATTCCCCAGGAGGACTACTGCTTCTGGCTCGATGTGCTCAAGAAGGGGGTGGTGGCCCACAATTACCGCGAGGTGCTCGCCCTCTACCGGGAGATGAAGGATTCCAGGTCGTCCAACAAGTTCGATATGTTCAAAGGTTATTGGGACGTGATCCGCAATCACCATAAAATAGGCCTGCTGCAGTGTTGTTACTATATGACGACATATTCCATTAAGGGATTTCTTAAATATATTAAATAAGCGCTTATGAAGATAGTGATGATCGGGGCCAGCGGCTTCATCGGTACCAGGTTGATCAACCTGCTTACGGAAAGCGGAGGTTACGACTGCAAGAACGTGGATCTGCAGCCGAGTCATTTTTTCAACGAAGTCACTGTCATCGGTGATGTGCGCGACCAGCAGCAGATGGACCGCGAGATCAAAGGTGCCGATGTGGTGGTGCTTCTTGCCGCGCAGCACCGCGACGACATCACTCCTGTGTCGCTCTATTATGACACCAACGTAGGAGGCATGGAGGTCACCCTCAAGGCAATGGAGAAGAACGGCGTGAAGCGCCTCATTTTCTTCTCCTCGGTAGCCATCTACGGCATGAACAAGAAATGCCCCGACGAATCGCATCCCGCCGATCCGTTCAATCATTACGGCAAGTCGAAGTGGCAGGCCGAGCAGGTGGTCTGCAAGTGGTACGAGTCACATCCCGACTGGAACATCGACATCGTGCGCCCCACCGTGGTGTTCGGCGAGCGCAACCGGGGCAACGTCTACAACCTTCTCCACCAGATCTCGGGCGGCAAGTTCCTGATGGTGGGCGACGGCAGGAACCATAAGTCGATGGCATACGTCGGCAATATAGTGACCTTCGTCAAGTATCTGATCGACAATGTCAAGGAGGGATACAACGTGTTCAATTACGTCGACAAGCCCGACATGGACATGAACGCCCTTGTCAGCCATGTGAGCAAGGTGCTCAATAAGCATATTCCCTCCACTCATTTCCCTTACTGGCTCGGAATGACCGGCGGCTATTGCTTCGATCTTCTGGCGAAGATCACCGGTAAGAAACTGCCGATTTCCTCTGTGCGTGTGAAGAAATTCTGTTCCACCACCGAGTTCGACGCCACCAAGGCGCATTCCTGCGGCTTCAAGGCGCCATATACCCTTGACGAGGGTCTGGCCCGCACACTCGAGTTCGAGTTCGTGCATCCCCGTCCAGACGACATCATCTTCAAATCGGAATAATAAGACATCTTCATATATTTCCCAGAGGGTTGTTTGCTTTCCCCTCGGGTAGTGTTTGTTTTCACAATGTTCGCGCCGGCGGGATTGCTCCGTCGGCGCTTACTTTGTATTATAAAATAACAGAGGGGAGGTTTACGTTAATATGTAGTATGAAACGACTTGTATTCGCAACCAACAACAGGCATAAACTCGAGGAGGCGCGCCGGATTCTGGGCGACAGTGTCGACATTGTCTCTCTCGACGAGATAGGGTGTCACGACGACATCCCCGAGACGGCCGATACCCTGGAGGGGAACGCCCTGATGAAGGCCCGCTGGGTCCATGACCGTTACGGCGCGGACTGCTTCGCCGACGACACCGGCCTGATGGTCGATGCCCTTGGCGGCGCTCCCGGCGTGTACAGCGCGAGATATGCCGGCCCCGGGCATGATTCGGAGGCAAATATGAAGAAGCTTCTCGCCGAGATGGAAGGGGAGGAGCATCGAAACGCCCATTTCTCCACCTCCGTGGCTCTCGTCACGGCCGAGGGAACGCATACTTTCGAGGGGCGCGTGGAGGGCTCCATCGCCCGCACCCCCGGAGGTGACGGAGGCTTCGGCTACGATCCCGTCTTCATCGCAGACGAGACCGGACGGCGTTTCGCCGAGATGAGCGCCGACGAGAAGAACGCAATCTCCCACCGCGGCCGTGCCATGCGCAAGCTGCGCGATTTCCTGCTGAAACTCACGGTGGCCATAATCGCTTTACTTGTCCCCTCAGGAGCCTTCGCCGCCGAACAGTGGCGCATCCATCCGAGCTATGACGGCGACTGCGCCGGAATTTTCGACACGAAAAAATACACTTATTTCCTCGGATACGCGCAGAAGTACGATCCCCTCGTACCGGGAGCCAATGTACCCTATATCGTTGTCTACCGCTACGACAAGGAGGGGGATGAACTTCTTCCTCTCAACAGCCAGAACCATCTTTCGGGCAACGTGGCTTCCGTCGTGGACTACAACTATGACAAGGGCTATCTCCTTGTGGCCTATTCCGACGGCAACATCGACATGCTCTTCGAGGATGGCAGGCTTGTGAACCTCCCCGGCCTGATGCTGTCCAACTCAGTCGCCAGCAAGAATATCAACGGCATATCTTTCTATCCTGAAGAGAACAAAGTATATCTTGCCACCGATTTCGGCTATGTGACCATCGACGACAGGAAATGCGAGATATCGACTTCCCGTAATTTCAACGAGAAGGTGCTCAGCGTGGCAAAGCACAAGACCCGTCTTTTCGTAGCAACGCTCAACGGGCTCTTCGAGGGTCCCGAGACCGCGCTCAGTCTCGACAACTTCTACAAGGTGAACGGCATCACCAATCCCCGTAAGATGGTGACCGTAGGCACCAACCTCATGTATGTCTCATACGGTTCGGAGACAGACCAGCGTGTCGCGCGATACGAGCCCCAGGATGTCAACCTCTTTTTCCCGCAGCCTGTGCTTGATCTTCCGATAAGTTCATTCGGCAAGGTCAACGGTAAGGTAATGGCCGCGTTCACCGACAGAATCTATATCACCGACCCTTACGGCACCGACCGGACCATCATGCTTGAGGAGCCTGACTTCAAGTCGCAGGTGGGAACGTTTGACTTCACGGAGTTCTGGTTCTCTCACGGCCGCGCCGGATTCCAGCGCAAGAAAGTCCCGGCGGGCGACAGCGGCGCGTGGACCGTGCTCAGCAATGAGTTCCGCCCCAACGCCTCGACAGCCTTCATGTGTACCTCCATGGCGTATCATCCCTGGTACGGAATGCTCGTACGTAACCATGGCTTCGACCGGTTCTGGTCTGTGCAGTGGATTCCCGATCTGCTCTGCGGCTACCGTAACATGCATTGGACACCCCTTTCGTCGACATACCGCGAGGATGGCAATACTTTCTACACGGTGATGCCTAAGGGGATCGCAATCAATCCCAACAACCAGAACCAGGTGTTCTGCGGATCGTTCATCAGCGGTATCCTCCGCCTCGACCTGAAGGACATAGAGAACTCTCTACACATGTCGCGCCCCTCCGAAGAGGGTAACGGCAAGCCCGGTTTCGTAGAGATCGTACCGGATGCGGTGGCTCCCAACAACAGCAAGCAGACCTCTTTCGGCGACCCGGCGTTCGACGCTGACGGTAATCTCTGGATTGGCTTCGCCGACGGCGACCTCAACAACTCGAAGGGAAAAGGCTCGCTGCAGGCGTGGCTATGGACAAAGGAGGACATTTTCGAATCGAAGGACGCCGCCACCTTCCGCCCGTTCAAGAAGTTCGAATATCCCGGCGTGAAGAGCAACGGCAGCATAAAGGTGCTTCCTCTGAAGCATTCCTCTTCGCGGAATCTGGTGCTCCTTAATTCAGGTCACAACGACGGTGTGATCCGTATCCTCAACCATGCCGGCACGTTCGACCGAACAGGCGACGACAGGACCACAGTCATGGAACGTTTTGTCGATCAGGATGGCGCGGGAGTGAACGTCAATGTTATATATTCCTGGCTCGAGGATCCTCAGACCGGCACGGTCTGGGTAGGTACTCATTCAGGTGTGTTTACTTTCAATCCCGCCGAGAATTTCGTAAGTCCCGGCTCTGTCCGCAAGATCAAGGTGGCGCGTAACGACGGAACAGACCTCGCCGACTATCTGCTCGACATGCAGACCGTCTCGGCCATCGCGATAGACGGAGCGGGCAACAAATGGTTCGGAACCATCGGCGGAGGTCTCATATGTACCTCTTCCGACGGAAGGACGATACGCCGGTCGTACAGCGCCGACGACAGCCCGTTGCCGTCAAACGACATCTATGCGCTCTGCTACAATCCCGACAACAATTCCATGATGATATCCACCCGTATGGGCCTTGCCGAACTGTTCCTTACCTCCGGAGCCTCCGGAGAAGAGGTGTCGGAAGTGAGGGCATACCCCAATCCCGTCACTCCGGAATATCTCGGTTACGTCACCATCGACGCGCTTCCCGACAATGCCGCGGTCAAGATAATCGACGCGCACGGGAATATGGTGAAGGAGCTCGGTCTCGCCTCCGGAGGCGAAGTGCGGTGGGATGTCACCAACATGTTCCACAAGAGGGTGCAGGGGGGCGTGTATTATGTCCTCGCCACCAACGGCCCCGATGCCGAATCCTACTCCAAAGTGTCGAAAATACTTGTGGTAAACTGATTTCGCAATGATTATAAGGGGAAGGGATTATCTCTAAGTTGATTATACTTAATAATATGAATATCATAGTAAGAAATATAGCCGTCGCGGCCCTTTGCGCCGTCCCTGTTTCCGGCCTCGCGATGGAGGTGAACCTCACACCCGGCAAGTTTGTCGAGGAAGTGTTGAGAGTGAATGGAGCTACCGACAGCAACGTGACTTTGACGGGTCAGGCCGATGCCCGCGACCTTATGGCTATGGCGTCCCTGCGTCGTACGGTGACCTCTCTCGACATGTCGCAGCTTTCAATCCTCGCCTACGACTCCGACGGTTCCGACGGACTCACAGCCCGGAAGTATGCCGCCGGGGAGATTCCTCCCTACATGCTGTTCGACTCCGCCGTGGAGGAGATAGTTCTTCCCGCTTCTCTCAGCGCCATAGGGGATCATGCATTCTCGGCATCAAACCTGAAGAGTATCCGGATACCGGCCTTCACGCGCGCCATTGGTGACGATGCATTCTCTGACTGCCATAATCTGACATCGGTGGATGTGTGCGGCGATGTGGACTGGGGTGCGGGAGTGTTCCGCAACTGCACCGCCCTGCGCAAGGTCGACTGCGAGATTAAACATGTGCCGAAGGCTTTCTTCGAAGGCTGCGTGTCGCTCGAGTACACCCCGTTGGGCATGGCTGCCGTTGGGGACCGCGCCTTCAAGGGCTGCGGCCTCAGGAGCGTTGACCTTACGGGCGTGGAGGAAATCGGCGAGTTCGCGTTTGCGGAGATGCCGCGACTCGAGATGATAACCTCGACCGGTAACGGCATAAGGAAGATAGGAAAGGGAGCTTTCTTCAACGATCCCCGTCTCAGCGGTTCTCCTTCATGGTCCGGCAACGTGCCGGCTCTGCTTCTCGCCGCCACACCGATGGTGAGGTACTCGAGCATGGTCGACAGCGAGGTTATCGGTACCGCCGCTTTTGCGGGAACCAAAGTGAACGACTCTATCGCTCTCGGTCCGAAAGTGAGGAAGATAGAGGGACATGCCTTTCGTGCCGCGCACAGCCTCAACATACTCAACGTCGCGGCGCTCGGAGGGAACGTGCCTGAAGTGACCGACGAGGCTTTCTCAGGTCTTGAGAATGATGAGGGGCGTTATTCCATCAATCTCCAGGTGGACCGCGGCAACAGCGCCGTGTGGCGCGCGCATCCGGTATGGAGCAAATTCAATATCAGCGATGTTACCTCCTCAGCACCGGTCATGACAGCGGAAAATGTGGAGGTTGCCGTGCGCAGGGTGAACGACGGCATAGAGGTGATATCGACCCTTCCCATCGACGCGGTGGAGATATATGCGGCCTCGGGAACATTGGTCGCCGGGAATACGCCGCGCGCCGAAAGGACATTCCTGAGCGGAATCCCTCAGGGAGAGGTGATGTTGGTTAAGGTTGTTGCCGGTGACACCATGAAGATAGTCAAGGTGCTGTAAGGAGATCCCGATTATAATGAAACAGGGCGTGACTACCGTATTTCAGAGCCCTGCCGAGGCGAGGACCTTGTCGGCGATGTGGCGGTCGTTGCAGAGCCGGGGTATCTTCCGCTGGCCGCCGAGTTTACCGTTACCCATGGTCATGAGCCATTTATCGAATGTCCCTGCGGGGACATTCGTTATTTCAAGGGGGTCGAGGAAGATGGTGTTGTTCCGTTTGGCGTCATAATCGGAGTTGAGACGGCGCAGCGTATCGTCGAGATCGGCGGCGAACGCCCTCATGTCCGATGGTGTCCGGCTCCACTCCACAATCCATTGGTGGCGTCCCCGCTTATGGTCGGAGGCATAGACGGGAGCCGCCGTATAGTTGGAGATCGCGGCATTATGACGCGCGCAGGTCTCCGCCAGGGCGTGCTCGGCGTTATCTTCCATCAATTCCTCGCCGAAGGCGTTGATGAAACTTTTGGTACGCCCGGACACCATTATGCGCACGGGATTGACTGTGACCACCCGAACCGTGTCTCCGATACGGTAGCGCCACAGTCCGTTGCTTGAGGTGATTATCATCTCGTAATTATGTCCCGCCTCGAGGTCGGAGATGTCTACGGGTTCCGAGAGTGGGTCCGACATGTCGATGAATTCATAGTATACGTCATTGTCGAGGATAAGCAGCATTCCCGGCACTCCGATGCGGTCCTGCGCCGCGAAGAAGCCTTCGGAGGCGTTGTAGCTCTCCATGAAATGCATCTTTTCCTGGTCCGTGATTCTCGCGTAGATGTCGTGGTAGGGGTCGAATGAGATGCCGCCGTGGAAGAATACCTCGAGATTGGGCCATACTTCGGAGATACGGTCGGCTCCCCGACGATCCATCACGCGCATGATGACGGTGAGGAACCAGCTCGGCACGCCGGAGATGCTCGTGATGTCGGCGTAGGCCGATGCCTCTACGAGGGCCGGAAGCTTTTTCTCCCAGTCAACCATCAGCGCGGTCTTCTTGTCGGGGATGCGGAAGAGGTTGACGACCGGATTGATGCGGTCGATGAGCGTGGCGCTCAGGTCGCCTATCCTCACCCTCGGGTCGGCCGGACGCACCTCGTTGTCGAACGAACCGCCGAGAATCATGCTCTTTCCGGAGAATAGCCTCGATTGCGGGTTCTGACGGAGATAGTGCGACACGCTGTAGGATGCCCCGTGATAGTGGCAGCGCCGGAGGTTCTCGTCGGTGACGGGGATATACTTGGATCTCCCTCCCGATGTCCCTGACGATTGGGCGAAACTCCTGCAGACACCGCGCCAGAGCACATCGCGCTCTCCGGCCACCATCCGCATCACATCGGCGCGGATTTCCTCGTAGCTGACCATCGGGACCCTCGCTGCGAATTCCTTACGTGGGTCTTTTAGTTTCTTCAATTCGCCATAGCCGTGGCGGCGGCCGATTTCAGTATCGGCCGAACGCGACAGCAGGCTGCGCAACTGCGCTGTCTGAATGTCCTCGCCGGTGTCGGCCCATCGGTCGGTCCGAAGCGATTTTAACCTGAGTATTTTCGATGCCAGCGGTGTGAAGTCCATAATTCCTGGAACGTTTATTATCCATATAACGTCGTGGACCGCAAAGATAGGCAAAAATATTCGAAAATCCGTTTAAATTAATTAACTTTGCACATAAAATTGTTTGCAGATGGACAGCATGACATTTAATGGATTGTCTCCTTTATTGGCATATACCGCGGTCGGTCTCGCGGTCTTGATACTTCTGATTGCGGTCCTTGTCGGATATCGCGCGCTTTTACGTGCGGGAAGTGGAAAGGGACTTATTCCTCCCTTGGATGAAGAGACCGGAAGCGACACGCTCCCATCCGTCACCGTGGTGCTTTACTCGAAGGTGGACGATGACCGGCTCTACGAGACGCTGAGTCGCATCTATGAGCAGGATTACCCGAGTTTTTCAGTTGTGGTGGTGTGTGACGCCTCTTTCGAGCATACCGAGGAACTTGCCGACAGGTTCAGCACAGAGTTCCCCGGAATCCACGTCACGTTCATACCGCCGGAATCGCATAACCTCAGTCGCCGCAAGCTCGCCAACACCATCGGCGTGAAGGCGGCGGAGGGGGAGGTAGTGGTCACCACAGTGGCGAACATCGAGATTCCATCCGGCCGCTGGCTCGCAGGGCTGGCAGCTCCATTCTCCGACAGGGAGGTGGAGGTCGTGCTCGGATACTCACACATAGATTACAGCGAGATGAAGAGCATCTGGCGCTGGTACCGAGAATTCGACGACACGCTCGTGGCATCGCGCTGGATAGGAACCGCGCTTGAAGGCAATCCGTATCGAGGCGACGGCTACAATCTCGCTTTCCGCCGAGACACTTTCTTCCGGAACAAAGGATATGCAAGGACAATCAACCTGCATTATGGCGATGATGACCTCTTCGTCGACGAGATTGCCAACGAAGACAACACCCGTGTGGTGATAGATCCCGATACCATATTGCGGACCGAATGGGGAGATTCATCATCGAGGGTATGGTCGCTCGACAAGGACCGCTATGACTTCACGGCGCGTTGGCTTCCGAGGGCCCCCTTCCTCAAGGCAGGTTCCGTTTCCTGCGCGCAATGGCTCGTAACCTTGCTGTCGGCGGCCGCGGTGACTGCAGGCATCCTCAGCGGAGACATCGCCGCCGCCATCATCGGAGCGCTTCCATGGCTGGCATTGGTTGGCGCCGACATAGCCGTGTACCGCCGCGCGGCCGCCCGACTCGGATCGGTCCGTCTATGGTGGGCTGTATATCCTTTCATGATGGCGCGTCCGGCGGTGAACTTCTTCTTCAGGATGCGTCACCGCCGCAACAGTGTCAAGAACTATACATGGCAAAGACATAAATAATGGGAAAGAACAAGCTGAAGAAATTCGCCGACATGGAGACATTCTCCTGTGTGCTGCAGTATCCACGTGAGAAAGTCCTCCTTGAGGGGTTTCCGTTCCATGGAATATGGAACAAGGAATTTTTCCGCGTTCCCGGACCGCTTGTGCTTGAACTCGGCTGTGGCCGCGGAGAGTACACAGTGGGTCTCGCCCTGGCCAATCAGGCCCGCAACTATATAGGGGTCGACATCAAGGGCGCACGGATGTGGAGCGGAGCCTCCGAAGTAGAGCGCAGAAAGATGGAGAACGCCGGTTTCCTACGATGCGAGATCGAGAACATCGACCTCTTTTTCGACCCCGGCGAGGTGGACGAGATATGGATCACCTTCCCCGACCCGCAGATGCAGAAATGTCGCAAACGTCTTACCTCGACCCGCTTCCTCAACCTTTACCGCAAGATACTGAAGCCAGATGGGGTAGTGAACCTAAAGACGGATTCTCCGTTCCTATATGAGTACACCCGTCGTCTTGTCGAGCTAAACGGTTTCGAGGTGTTGGCCATGACCGATGACCTTTACGGCAGCGGACGTGCCGATGCCTCGACTGCGATCAAGACATATTACGAGCAGCAGTGGCTGTCGAGAGGAAAGAAAATCAAGCTGTTGAGTTTCCGTCTCCCCGCCGAGGGCGAACTGCGCGAACCTGAGACTGACAACATCCCGAAGGATGACTACCGTTCGCAGGCACGGCGCGCCAATATGGCTGATCCGTCGCTGCTCTCATGAACGAAATTAAAAAATCAAATATCTGAAAAATATGACACTATATCCCAATCTGATAATAGACGCACTGAAGCATGTGCGTTATCCAGGGAACGGGAAGGATATCGTATCCCTCGGCATGGTGGAGGATGATATCCGTATCGACGGTGACAAAGTCTCCTTCTCGCTGATTTTCGACCGTCCTACCGATCCTTTCATCCGCTCAGTGGTACGTGCTGCGGAGACCGCATTGACCACTTACATATCGGGTGATGTAGATGTGAAGGACCGCATAGCGGTGAAGTTCCGTCAGGCGGCTCCCGAGAAGAAACCAGATCTTCTGCCGGGCGTGAAGAACATCATCGGCATCAGCTCCGGCAAGGGTGGCGTGGGCAAATCGACCGTGGCCATCAATCTCGCTGTTGCGCTTGCCGCAAAGGGTTACCGTGTAGGACTTCTTGATGCCGACATATTCGGTCCCTCTATGCCCAAGATGTTCGGCGTGGAGGATGAGCCGCTCTACATGGTGAGCCATGACGGACGCGACTGGATCGACCCTGTAGAGAAATATGGAGTGAAAATGCTCTCAATAGGATTCCTTGTCGACAAGGAGAAGCCGGTGCTCTGGCGCGGCGGTATGGCGAGCAACGCGCTGAAACAGCTAATAGCCGACGCATGGTGGGGCGAGCTCGACTATTTCCTTATCGATATGCCTCCGGGCACGAGCGACATACATCTGACTCTGGTCCAGACTCTCGCCATGACAGGAATAGTAGTGGTGACCACTCCTCAGGAGGTGGCTCTCGCAGATGCACGTAAAGGAGTGGCTATGTTCACCGATTCCAAGGTCAATGTGCCGATATTGGGTATTGTGGAGAACATGGCGTGGTTCACGCCTGAGGAGCATCCCGATGAGAAGTATTATATCTTCGGTCGCGAGGGTGGCGTGCGTCTTGCCGAGAAGGAGGGGGTGAAACTCCTCGCCCAGATTCCGCTCGTGATGGGCATTCGCGAGCGCTCGGACGACGGCAACCCCGTCGCCTGCGAACTTAGCGGTGACGCTGCGGAGGCAGGTCCCGAGGCCATCGCTTTCGGACAGCTTGCAGATAATGTTGTCAAGGCCGTGGATGAGCGCAACGCGACTCTGCCCCCTTCGCAAAAGGTGGAGACTCATTCCTGAGAGGGGATAAATCCCCTCCACTGAACTGGGATCGGTATTAACTCTGAACCAGGAGCGGTATAAACTTTAAGGGCCGGCGCAGGTTTGATTAAGCCTGCGCCGGCCCTTTTTTAGATGTCATCGGTGATTTCGGCAGGAGTCTCTTCGGATTTAAGTATGGACTCCCGTTTTATCTTGCGTATCTGCACGGCGAGCATTACTCCGGTCACTATCGTGGCCAGCACGTCGCTGATTGGGTAGGAGCTCCATACACCGTCCAGTCCGAAGAAGTGTGGCAGCATGTAGAGCAACGGTATCATGAAGATTATCTGGCGGGAGAGAGATAGGAACATGGCCTTGCCGGCCATGCCGAGGGCTTGGAAGAAGTTGGTCGACACCACCTGGAAGCCCACCATCCAGAAAGATACCGTGGTGATGCGTATGCAGTTCACAGCGCATTCTATCTGCGACTCATCCTGCATGAACATGGAGGCGATGGCACGAGGATTGAGTGCGCCTATGATGCTGCCGAGCGAAGTTATCACCACGCCGGCTCCGGCCGCGAGCCAGAAGGTGCGGAACAGACGCGGATATCGACCTGACCCGTAGTTATAACCCACGATCGGCTGCATTCCCTGGCAGATGCCTATCACCACAAAGATGAAGACAGTGACATAGCGGTTGAAGACAACCACCGATGCGATCGCATCGTCTCCTCCGTAGCTGAGCAGCGAGTTGTTGACGATTGCGTTGATGGCCGAGCCGCAGATGTTTATCAGGAACGGGGCCATTCCGATGTAAAGCACGCCTCTGATTATAGGCCAGTTGAACCGGTATGTTCCCTTGGTGAAGTGGAGCGTGTTCTTCTTGTTGAAGAAATGGCTCATCACCCATATCGCTGTCACCAGCATGGAGATGTCGGTGGCGATGGCCGCTCCGCGGATGCCCCATTTGAACAGAAACAGGAAGAGAGGGGCGAGGATACAGTTGAGTACCGCCCCTATCATGTTGGTGAGCATCGCTTTGCCCGGATATCCCGATGCCCGCATCACATTGTTGTAGGAGAACGTCATGTTCATCAGCACGGAGCCGGGAAGCACCCAGAGCATGAACTCGCGGGCGTAGGGGAGGGAGTTCTCCGAAGCGCCGAACATGCGTAGGATCGGATCCATGAATATGGCGAAGACCCCGGCGTAGAGCAGGCCGATTATCACCGTGAGCTGGATACAGTTGCCGAGGATGATCTCCGCCACCCTCTTGTCGTTCTGTCCCATCACTATCGACACGCGGGTTGCCGCGCCGGCTCCGATAAGCATACCCAAAGCCGTGGTGATGTTCATCACGGGGAATGTCACCGCGATTCCGGCCACGACGTTCGGGTCGTCGATGGCATGGCCGATCACGATTGAGTCAACGATATTGTAGACTGCGCTAACGACAGTGCCGACCACGGCCGGGAGACTGTATTTCAGCAGCAGCTTCCCGATCGGAGCGGTTCCAAGTTCTTCAATACCTTTTGCCATAGTCAATAACAATACATAATCAAGAACCCCCACCATAGGCTGGGGGTTCATATATGAGTTCCGCTATGTTGTGGCGGAACTGTTTCAGATCACTATGTTCACGATTCTGCCGGGAACCACGATAACCTTGCGCGGTTCCTTGCCGTCGAGCCATTTGGCCGCAGCCGGGTCTGTCAGGGCGACCTTCTCCACCTCAGTCCTGTCGGCGGATGCGGGTACCTCTATCGTGAATCTTGTCTTGCCGTTGAAGCTTACCGGGTATTTCACCGTGTCTTCTACGAGGGCGGATTCGTCCACCTCCGGCCACTTCGCGTCGACCACGCTTCCCTCATGGCCGAGACGGTGCCAGAATTCCTCGGCGATGTGGGGCGCGAACGGCGCTATCAACCGGGTGACGGTCTCCATCGCGCGACGGTTGGTCGATTTCTGCGCGGTGAGTTCGTTCGCGGCGATCATGAATGCCGATATCGAGGTGTTGAACGAGAACTGCTCGATGTCGAGGGTCACTTTCTTTATCAGCTTGTTCACCGTCTTGCTCTCATCGCGGCTCATCGGCGCGTCGTTGTCGAGGTCTGCCTTCTCGAAGAGACCCCATAGTTTCTTGAGGAAACGGTTCACTCCGTCTATGCCGTTGGTGTCCCAGGGCTTGGACTGCTCCACCGGACCGAGGAACATCTCGTAGAGTCGCAGTGTGTCGGCTCCGTAGCGTTCCACGATATCGTCCGGGTTCACCACGTTGTACATCGATTTCGACATCTTCTCCACCGCGTAGCCGCAGACATATTTTCCATCCTCAAGAATGAACTCCGCGTCGGCATATTCGGGACGCCAGCCTCGGAACCCCTCCGTGTCGAGCACATCGTTGTTCACGAGGCTGATGTCCACGCGGATCGGCGTTGTGTCGTAATCCTTGCGCAGTCCGTGGCTCACGAACGTGTTGGTGTTCTTTATGCGGTACACGAAGTTGGATCGGCCCTGGATCATTCCCTGGTTCACGAGCTTGCGGAACGGCTCATCCTCGGCCACGATGCCGAGGTCGTGTAGGAACTTGTTCCAGAAACGGGAGTAGATCAGATGGCCGGTGGCGTGCTCGGCACCTCCTACATAGAGGTCTACGTCGCGCCAGTATCCATTCGCTTCCTTGCTTACGAATGCCTCGGAATTGTGAGGATCCATATAACGCAGGTAATATGCCGACGAACCGGCGAATCCCGGCATGGTACATACCTCGAGCGGGAATCCTTCGGGAGTGTTCCAGTTCTCGGCGTTGCCCAGCGGCGGCTGCCCGTCGTCAGTAGGCTTGTAGCTGGCCACCGGAGGCAGACGCAGCGGCAGCTCTGTCTCGGGAAGCAGCTTGGCGACGCCATCTTCGTAGTAGACGGGGAAAGGTTCTCCCCAGTAGCGCTGGCGCGAGAAGATGGCGTCGCGGAGGCGGTAGTTCACTTTCACCTTGCCGAGGCCCTCCTTCTCGATGAATTCCTTGGTGCGCGTGATGGCTTCCTTCACCTCGAGCCCGTTGAGATCGAGCACCGGCCCGCGGCTGTTTATCATCTTTCCTTCCTTGGCGTCGAAACTTTCTTCCGATACGTCGGCCCCCTCGATGAGGGGTATGATGGGGAGATTGAAATGGCGTGCGAAGGCGTAGTCGCGCGAGTCATGAGCCGGAACGGCCATGATGGCTCCCGTTCCGTAGCCGGCGAGCACATAGTCGCTCACCCATACCGGAATCTCCTGGCCCGTCAGCGGGTTGACTGCGTAGCTGCCTGTCCAGACTCCCGATACTTTTTTCTCGATCTGACGCTCGCGCTCGGTCTTGTGGCGCACCTCCTCGAGATATGCGTCCACAGCCTCTTTCTGTTCGGGCGTGGTCAGCATGGAGACATATTTCGACTCTGGAGCGAGCACCATGAAGGTGACTCCGAAGATGGTGTCGGCGCGTGTGGTGAAGATCTCGAGGCTGAAGTCGCGGCCGGCTACGGGGAAACGCATCTCGGCCCCCTCCGACCTGCCTATCCAGTTGCGCTGGGTCTCCTTGAGCGAATCGCTCCATTCGAGCCTGTCGAGTCCGTCGAGCAGACGCTGCGCGTAGGCCGAAACCCTCAGACACCACTGTTTCATTACCTTTTGCTCAACAGGATAACCTCCGCGCACGCTGACTCCCTCACTCACTTCATCGTTGGCGAGCACCGTGCCCAGTCCGGGACACCAGTTCACCATCGACTCGCCGAGGTAGGCGATACGGTAGTTCATCAGCCTTTCGCTGCGTTCCTTCTCCGAGAGGGAGTTCCATTCCTCAGCGGTGAAGGGGAGCTCCTTGCCGCAGGCGGCCTTCACTCCCTCCGAACCATGCTCGGCGAAGTGCCGCTCGAGCCCGGATATGGGCATAGCCTTGTCGAGGCCCTTGTCGTAGTAGGACTCGAACATCTTCATGAATGCCCATTGCGTCCATTTGTAGTACTCGGGGTCGCATGTGCGCACCTCGCGGCTCCAGTCGAACGAGAATCCTATCTTGTCGAGCTGGCTGCGGTAGCGGGCCACATTCTCATTGGTGGTTTTCTCCGGATGCTGTCCGGTCTGGATGGCGTACTGCTCGGCGGGAAGGCCGTAGGCATCGTAGCCCATAGGGTGCAGCACGTTGAATCCCTGCTGGCGTTTGTAGCGGGCATAGATGTCGCTGGCGATATAGCCGAGGGGATGTCCTACGTGGAGCCCGGCCCCGGAGGGGTAGGGGAACATGTCGAGCACATAGAATTTCCTGCGCGACGGGTCTTCCGTCACTTTGTATATGTCGTTGTCACGCCAGTATTGCTGCCAGCGTTTCTCTATTTCCTTATGATTGTATTCCATTGCGAATATGTTTTCTTTCAGATGGATTGAAGCGTATTTGCATCATTCGAAACGAATGTCCGATTTCCTGAGCACTTTCCAGTAGCCGTTCTCGAAGATGGCCGTTCCGGCGTTCTCGGTGATGATGTTCTCGGCACCTGCGGCTTCGGTGAAGTCTTCGGCGTCGCATCCTCCTCTCAGGTACTGTTCGGGATTGGCGAGGGCGGTGTCTACCACTTCTGGCACGTCGACCACCCTGAACGTGCCGACAAGTCCGTCGTTGGTGTCGAGGCGGTAGACGGTGTTGCCGGGGCTGACGCGGCGGTCGGCGCGGACGAAGATTCCGCGGCTGTTGACACGGCCGAGGTAGAGCACCTTGAGTATGGGAGCGGTCTCGCGGTGAGGCTGCGGTGCCGGTGCTGGTGAGGGCTGGGGCTGCGGAGTCCTGGGCTGTGCCGCTGCACGTGCGGCCTGAGATGCCTGAGCTGCCCGTGCCTCTCCCTTAAGCCGTGCGTTTTCCAGACGCAGCGACTCGCTCTGCTCCAGTAGCTGGCGGTTCTCGGCCTTGAGCGCCTCTGCCTTGCGCGACAGCTCTGCTTCGTTGCGCTCGGCCTCTTCCATGCGGACGCGCATGGCCTCGAGTTCCTCGTTCTTGCGCGAGATGGCCTTGCGGGCCTTGTCGCGGAGTTCCTCGTTGTCGGCCGCCATGGATTCCGGTGTGCCCTCGGGCTGCTTCTTCATCAGCTTGGCCGCGAACACCACAAGCCATATCACCACACCGATGAGGATGGCGAGCACCAGGACATAGACCCATGTGTGGCTCTCCTCGCGGGGAGTGGCCGCGCTCTCGTCGGCATCTTTCATGATTGCTTTCTGGTCTGCGAGTATGTCCTCCTCCTCGGCGGCGACACCATCGGCGCTTGGGAGCGCGGCGGTATCGGCCGCAACGGGCTGGGCCTCAGGAGCGGCGACCGGTGCCGGATCGGCTGCCTCGGGTGCCGGCGCGGATACGCTCATCGCGTTGATCTGCTTCCTCACCCGCAGACGGGCAGCCTTTCCCTTTTCACTGAGCTCGGGCGACGTGAAGAATGTGGTTCCCCAGTATTCCACGAGCTTGGCCTTGTCCCACGACGCATAGTCCGCGGGCACCTTCACCCGGTTGAAGGCCTTCAGGTTCTCTTTCTCCTTATCCTTGAGTTTGCCGGTAAGTTCCGACATGCTTTTGGCCTTGACATCGTCAAGATAGCCGGAGCCGTCGTTGGCATAACGCAGATAAGCCTTCGCCGCGATGGCGCGGGCCTCATCCATCTCTTTGTCGGTCACGGCCATGGCCGGAAGCGCGAGTGCCATCGCCATGACTGTCAGGATTGTCTTAAAGTATCTCATATAATTCTTCATTTTCAATTCATTTTCTATCGAGCCTTACAGCTCTTTCCTCAGCCGCGCCACCGGGATGCCGAGGCGGTCGCGGTATTTGGCCACGGTGCGGCGCGACAGCTCGAAACCGCGCTTCACCATCTCCTCGGTTATCACCCTGTCGCTTAGCGGATGGCGCTTGTCCTCGGCTTCGATGAGCGATGATATCTGCGCCTCGATCTTGCGGTTGGTGGTTGCGTCTTCTCCCTCTTTCTCTTCTCCAACGGAGTCGCTGAAGAAGAATCGCAGCGGAAAGATTCCCCAGGGAGTCGACACGTATTTGTTGTTGGTGGCGCGCGATATCACCGACATATCGAGTCCTGTGAGGTCGCTCACGGTCTTGATCATCATCGGCTTTAGTTTATAGACATCCTCGGTGAGGAAATAATCCTTCTGAATGCTTACTATCGCGGTCATCACCTGCATCATGGTGTTCTGCCGCTGCGTAAGGATGCGGATGAAGTCGCGGGCGTCGTTGTAGCGGCTCACCACGAATTCCGATCCCTTGCGTCCGCGTCCCTTGGCGGAACGCTGCAGCGCGGCCATGGCGGTCTCGAACGATTCGTCGATGCGCAGTTCTGGAATGCGGTTGTTGAGCGCTATCCGCAGTTCGCCGTCTTCATTGGTCACCGTGAAGTCGGGGACTATCACGTTGGCCCGGTCCGAAGGGTTATGGCCGTAGGATGCTCCAGGCTTGGGGTTGAGGGTGACTATCAGGTCGAGGGCCTTGTCCACGCGCTCCTCATCGAGATGCAGTTGCGACACTATGCGGTGCTTGTGCTTGCGGATGAATGCCTCGTAGGTCTCACCCACCACCCGCAGCGCGTCGTCGCGTTCCTGACTCTTGGGCATGGCTTCGAGCTGCAGCTCGAGACAGTCCTTGAGGTTGACCGCCCCTACGCCGGGAGGGTCGAGACTCCTCACCTCGGCGAACGCGCGGTCCGCCTCCCCCGGGGTGACTTCCAGTCCCGGCCCGAAGGCCATGTCGTCGACAAGCTGCGTCAGCGGTACGGTCAGGTAACCGTTGGAGTCCAGACTTCCCGCTATGAAGCGCGCCGCCTCGTCGACCTTCCGGCTGAGCTCCCGTTCGGAGAGCTGGGCAAGAAGATGGTCATAGAGCGTCTCGGTATTGTCGGGCGGCGTGAACTGCACGTCGTCTGCCGGAGCCTGACGCAGCGGCAGAGGCTGGTAGCGCACAGGCTCATCTTCCGTGTCATCCTCCTTCACTCCCAACGCAGGGTTGTCCTCGAGCTCGCGCTCCACGGTCTCGTCGAGTTCGGGCGCGTTGAGCTCCAGCATCCTTACGAAACGAAGCTGCTGCTGCGAGAGGCGGATGCCTATCTTCTGTGTAAGCTCGAGATTCTGTGAATTCATGCCCTGCGGTAGTGATGCCGGCTGTATGTCCCGGCAGGTGAGTATCCGAACGCGAATTTACAATTTTTTATGCGATTAAGCAAGCAAAAAAAGGACTGCGTCCGCAATCCTTTTTTAATCCCGCTCATATAGAGGAGGGGTATGTCGGTACAGAAAGTGGGACTCGAACCCACACGGCCGATAAGGGCCAAGGGATTTTAAGTCCCTCGTGTCTACCATTTCACCATTTCTGCGCTTTTCGACGGCGAATTCTCTCGTTCCCGCCGGTGTGGCTACTTCACCTTGCGGTGGAGCAGCTACTTCGATGCAAAATTAAGAAAAAATATCCTAAAATGCAAATTTAACTTTTATTATGTTGGGTCTGCAAGAATTTTGCAGGGGTGGCGGCTAATTTTGCGGTGTAATCACTAAAACATTTAGATTATGACAGCATCATCAGGCATACGCATGTCTTATTCCCCGGCATTGAGGTCCCATGCCGCGCCGTCGGGAACGGGTCGCCCCATCAGTTACGGCGACCGTCTCTACGTGCGCCTCGTGATGGGTGGCCGCACGGTGGTTGAGTTTATGATTTCCCGCGTGAATGATTTCTCCGAACTTCTCGGAGAGCTGCGCCGTCAGACGCGCGGTTGCCGCGGTTTGGCGCGTCTTTATGTGCGCAACGTGTCGCGAGGCTGGAGCATGGAGCGCCCGCTCATGCTTTATCGCGACGCGTTCTCGCCGCAGCCGGCCATGTCGCGTCCCACGCCTGCCGTCAGGGCTTCCGCCGGTCGCGCGGTCCAGATGGCTTTCCCCTGGGATGTACACTGACTCACCATGAGTCTGAGTGTCATGGTTTTCGTGCGTTTTGGCCTTTCTTCTCAGGGATTGAGGAGGTCCTTGTTGTAGTAGTCGAGGATCTCGTTCGCGGCGCGCAGCGCTTCTTTGGCGCGGCTTTCCGGATTGATCCGTATGGCCTCCAGATAGTCGTTGATCGCTTTGCTCCGCTTTCCCGCGCCCCAGTAGCGAATTCCGCGTACTGTCAGTGCGTCGTCATCCTGCGGATTGGCCGCGATGTACTCGTCGAGCATCTTTATAGCCTCTTCGTATGTGGCTGCTTTTATTTTCTCTTTCAGTGCTGTATCCATGGTTCTATATTTTTTGACGTTTTGCCGGGAGTTGATTTTAAGTGGCGGACTTAAAGGATTATCCGGTGTGAGTGTACTTCCTCTTCCATGAAGAGTGAGGCGAGCGAGTCGAATTTATCTTCGTTCTCGGTGGTGAGGAATTCCACCCCTCCACCTTTTAAACACTTTTCTTCCATTTCCGGATGTCTCTGCAGGTAGTCGGCGAGACTTTCCGCCACGATTCCTCCCTGCGGCAGTATCCTGATGTCTTCCCTTACGTATTGTCTGATTTTGGGCAGTAGGAGCGGGTAGTGTGTGCATCCGAGGACTATCGTGTCTATCTCCGGGTCGTTTTCCAGCAGTTGGTCGATATATTTTCTCACGAAGTAGTCCGCGCCGGGTCCATCGGCCTCTCCGGCCTCCACGAGCGGCACCCACATCGGACACGCCATCTCGGTGATGCGTACGTCTGGCCACATCTTCTCCAATTCCATCCGGTACGAGTGGCTGTTGGCCGTTCCCGGTGTCGCGAAGAGTCCTACATGGCGGGTATCGGTGATGGTTCCCAATATCTCTACTGTCGGGCGGATCACTCCCAACACCCGGCGGTCCGGGTATTTCTCCGGCAATACCTGCTGCTGCACGGAGCGCAAGGCCTTGGCCGACGCCGTGTTGCATGCGAGTATCACGAGGTGGCATCCGCGGGCGAACAGTTCCTCCACCGCTTCGCGGGTGAAGTCGAATACTATGTCGAAACTGCGGTTGCCGTATGGCGCCCGCGCGTTGTCGCCCAAATACAGGTATTCATATTCGGGAAGACGTTTCCTTATCTCTTTCAGTATCGTAAGCCCTCCGTAACCGGAGTCGAACACTCCGATTTTGCCGGGCTTCTCCTTAGACATACTCATTGTTTATGTGTGTTCGTTTGTCTGTCCGCGGCGGTGTAAGCCTCCGTAGTGCAAAATTACAAAAATTTATTTAATTTTGCACTACGAATGACATGCCTCGGCATCTGATGGTCTGAGGCCGCAACTTTCTTTACATGGAGAATCCTCGCGACATTGAAGTGACGCGGATTGAATCGCTCGACGATTCCCGCATCGGTATGTACAGCCGGCTTACCGAAGCCCAGCTGTGTGACTGTCTGCACACATCGGAGAGAATATTTATAGCGGAGAGTCCCAAGGTTATCCTCACGGCGCTCTCCGCAGGTTATCACCCTCTTTCGCTATTGTGCGAGGAGCGGCATCTGTGCGGTGACGCAGCTCCTATACTGGAGCGAGTGTCCGGTATTCCTGTCTATACCGGCGACCGGGATCTCCTTGCCGGAATCACGGGCTATCGTCTCACGCGCGGAGTGCTGTGCGCGATGCGTCGTCCGGAGTTGCCCTCCGTGGAGCACGTATGCTCCGGAGCGCGTAGGTTAGTGGTGATCGACGGTGTGTGCGATACCACCAACATCGGTTCGATCTTCCGCTCGGCTGCCGCCCTCGGCATCGACGGCGTGTTGCTGACCCCCACATCGTGCGATCCGCTCAACCGACGGGCTGTCCGAGTATCGATGGGTTCGGTATTCCTGATCCCATGGACATGGCTGGATGATGGAATCGCATCCTTGCGTGGTCTCGGATTCAAGACGGTTGCGATGGCGTTGCGGAAAGAGTCTGTACCTCTCGACGATCCGGTGCTGACCGCAGAGCCCCGCCTCGCGATAATCATGGGAACGGAGGGAGATGGTCTCGCCGATGAAACCATATCCGATGCCGATTACACAGTATGCATCCCGATGCATCACGGCGTAGATTCCCTGAACGTAGCTGCCGCCTCTGCCGTAGCCTTCTATGCCCTGACCTGACTACGTTTGTGGGAATGGGTCTTACAGCACAATCTTGCGGACAGTGGAAGCCTCCCCGCTGGTTGCCTTGGCGATATAGATTCCGCCCGGCAGAGCCGATGTCTCCAATACCGCTTTATCGTCGCTCCGACTCCTGCCAATCAGCCTGCCCTCCAATGAATACAGCTCAAGCGAGACTTCTTTGCCCCCGCATACAGCCGAAACTGTACCGTCGGAATAAATCACTGTCATGTCTTCAGTATGTCTGATTTTATCAATTCCGGTATGTTCGCCCCCAAGCCTGTCGAAATCAGCTTTTGTAAAAATAACCTCGCCATCTTTCATACAGGACTCTACAAATGTTCCCTGATAACCTAAATAATAGTCAAAATTTATCATTATTGCAAAGTCTCTGCTGTATCCTATACCTTCTACCCATACAGACGGAGGCCAACCGCCGAATGTTATATATTTACGTTCCAGTGCGTCTGAGGATGTTATTAATCCCGAATCCATGACTTTCTCATAAGATCCTGATAATTCTCCATTTCGATCATACCATTCTATGCTGTCACCTTTCTCATACTTCATGTCAATAATCGGGAGAAAGCCATCCCATCCTTCTACATATAGTATTCCATTCTTCTCATATTGAACCTCTATCCGAGGATTCTCTCCATTCATTCCCGTTACAGACAACTTCTTGCAAGGAAGATCATGAACAGTCGTATCGCCTATGACTTTCGTCTCAGAATATACGGTGTCGTAATAAAAGTTCCCGGCAGTATCACTTTTCAGGTTTACAGTACCAAGCACCCAGGATTTGCCCTCCTCAAGAATTGGAAGAAATTCCACATCTTTGCTCTTGGCCATAGGCCCACACAGCATAACCATTGCTACAATGATGGCCATTAATAATTTAAAACACTGTTTCATAGTTTTAGTTCTTTGAATTGGTGATAGTTATCTCAGCTCCCTTTTCGATTTTTGTCCCAGCTTCAATAGTCGTAGTCCGTGCCTTGATTTTTGTCACAGACCCCTTGGAAAAGATCACGGGTCCGCTTTCCAGCAGTGGAGTGATATCGGAACCAATCTTGATATCCGGCCATACAAATTCTGTCTCTCCGGAAAGAGTCTCGTTCTGGATACATCCTCGAACAATATGGAATGGAATATAATTTTTCTTCGTCACGCAGATACTGACATCAGAGGGGAAATCAGTCACACTGATATTTCTGACGTTCTCCCATACTTTATGGTATGATTGCCCGATATCATGAGCACTCATGATGCAGATGCGGCATCCATCGACTCCTGTATCAATACTTAACTCACCATTTTGTACATTTACTGACAGCTTGTTGAATTTCTTGGGATCAGTGGTGTATATTGGCATTTCCGGGTCTCCTATAGGATTTAATCCGAACTGTACCCATCTTTCGGGGCTATCTGTATAACAGTTGTTAATCATCGCTAATTTTGCGGCCGAAACCAGAGCACCAAAATTTGTTTCGGAATATACATCTGAAAAAAGGTGATAGTAAAAATTGCCTTCATATTTAAGAGATGCTCCCAGCTTTTCAGCATCTAATAAATCCAGACCTTCTCTGGAACATCCAAGATATGCAATCACACCACTTTGTGGATTTCTGATGAATGTCTCGCTTAGACAGGGGTATGATTCTGTATCGAACGCGTTAGTAAAACAGGCCATCGTTGAGATAATGGTTGATGCTGAGTTGATTAGGCTTTTTGCATCAAGGTTCTTATAACTGTAAAAGGGATCTTCCATTCCCCATGCATCTACATTACCATGCGTCATCATACTCACAAACGAGATTCCATGTGACAATCTTTCTGTAAGATTGGATACCGTGACATCATAGTCCTTACCATTTGGAAATCTGTATAAGTATCAAAAGAATCATCGAGAGATCGCTCCATTCAGAGCTCAGTGTATAGAGACAGTTGGAGGCAGGGTAAGTTACGTTCCCATACGAAACCGTTCTTGCCGGAACCGGCTCCATAGCCCCGTCCGTAGTCACAGGCACAGGACCGGGTGCAATGGTGACATTGCTGCGGATCAGTCTCTTGGAGAAGCTGAGGCTTGACGACTCGTATTTTCTGGTTCCGGGAATGGCCAGTGACAGCGACCGTAACGGCAGTCCCGGCTCGTCAGGCGAGGAATAGGTGGCATCGCCGTCAGCCGCACTGATGACCAGGTTTCCGTTTTCATCGTAAGAGAACGTATAGTCGCTTTCCGAAAAGCTGACTGTGTAGTTCTCCATGGTCACGGCACCTTTCGCAGCAAGCGAAAAAGCCGCAAGCATTAGTATTATTGCTGTTTTTTTCATTTTGGACTATATTAAGGAATGGGACTTCATCATATCTTGCTGGCTGTGTGAAAACTGTCAGTCATTCAGAATTATATTCTTCCCGAAGGCGACGCAGGCAGTCATTGATAAAAGTAAAACTCGTTGTCTCATGATTTCAAAATTTAAGATTAATATTATATAAGCAGAGTCTAAATTAGGGATATTCAGTAAATATTCAACTGGTTGTTTGCCAATGTCATAGATATT
>CAJUBC010000013.1 GCA_910584545.1 uncultured Muribaculaceae bacterium
TTTTCAAGCTGCCGATTCAACTTTTTCAGGGTATTTCTTATCCCGAACTCGCGTTAGAAGTGAGTGGACAATAAGAATAACGGAACAAGGGGCGAATACATGCCGAAGGCACCCTCGATTCAGATGCAGGATTTTCTGGTGCGGCAGCCTGCGTTTACCGGCGAACCGGCTACAGCCGACTTTTATCTCGATATCGCGCGTCGTCTGGCTGTATGCCTGACGCAATGCGAACTTTCAGAAGTTCTAAATCCATCGGTAATCAAGCGCACAGCCTTGAATCTCACGGATTATCTTCAGGACATCGTGGCTGACGGAGGCCTGTGGCGGAGCTTTGTCGAAGCCAACAGAAAAATGCATGGACGCACCGTTCCTTTCTATAACGTAGGACCGGAGTATGTGGACTATGAGCTGAACATTGAGGATGTGCGTTTCCTTGTATGGTATTCAGTCGCCATGCTCTCCGAGGAGCACCGTGATCTGTATCCGCTTGACAAAGGTCTGATGAGGATGGCCGATGAAGCTTTTGCGCTTCTCGAGGGCGTATACGATGATGCTCCGCTCCCGGAAGACTGGAGACTGACTTTGGGACTCGACCTTAAGGATCCCGAGGACAAAGACCGTATATACAGCCTCGGCCATTGGCTTTTCCTGAGCAGCTATCTTCTTACGCCTGCATTCGCTCTTGACCTTATGGAGATAGTGTCTGATCCTGCCATGACTAAGGAGGATGGCTCAGAGTATCTTCAGCGCCGGCTCGAAAGTGCCATGATGGAGAATCCCACGGGTCCTCTCGCACTTTATTACACAGAATGGCTATGTCTGCTGATGGAAGGGAAACTGCCCGACCTGATGCCCAAGGTCAATAAGGAGGATGCCGAACCACATCCTTATTATTCGGCGTTTGTCAAAGCCACGGATGGAAAAAGAATCGCCTATTTCTCAAGTTATGATGAGATGAATCGGTTTTTTATCGAGGGGATGGGATGGGAGGCCGGAAAGGAACATCTCTCGATGGCAAAGGGAGCTTCCGACTATATATTGCTTGTGAATCCCGAGAAGGGTATGCTGATGGCGCGAGGAATAGCACGTTGCATAGCCGATCCGGATAATCCGTTGTATGACAGCGGCTATGCGCGTGAACATGCATTCGAATTGCTCACGATGCGCGGACTCTGCCCGGGCGATCTGTTGCAATTCATCTTCGAGCATGATTGGTTGCCCGACGCCGTGTTCCCCGGAACCGATGACAAAAATACGGTTGCCGAAAACCGTGACTTCATAGCAAGGTGCTATCTCCAGCAGTATTACCGCGGCGACTGACCTGCAAGCATTAAAAAATCTGTGTCTCAGAAAAAAATCACAGATTATTTGGATTTCTCAAATAATGTTTGTAATTTTGCGAACAACAAACAATGAAGTTATGGCAAAGTTAGAGTTAACACCTGAACAGGAGCGGCTTGCGAGATTTGCGAAAGCAATGGGGCATCCTACGCGTATTGCGATCCTTCATTTTCTCGCCCAGAGAAACGAGTGTTTCTTTGGCGACATACATGAGGTGTTGCCTATAGCGAAGGCAACGGTTTCTCAACATCTGAGCGAGCTGAAGGAAGCCGGATTGATACAAGGAACCATCGAGCCGCCTAAAGTGAAATACTGTATCAATAGGGAGAACTGGAAATTGGCGAGACAGATGTTTTCTCAGATGTTTGAAGACTGTTGCCCGACAAAAAAGAATAGCTGCTGCTCATAGGTTGCGCTATTTTTTACCAATAGTGTTCGTGATTCGGCAAATAACAATCTGACAATCATTAAAGACATGAAAAAATTATTGATGATTTTCGTAGCAATGCTCGGACTAATGTCCTGTAGTAGCGGAGAGAAACAAGAACAACCTGAATCTCATGAGACAGATAGGGTGGAGGTGATTTATTTCCATAGTAAAAAACGTTGCCCAACCTGTATGGCAATCGAGAAGAATGCCAAAGTAGTTGTTGACTCCTTATTCTCTGAAGAATTGAAAAATGGCACTGTTGTATACAAAACAGTGGACATATCAACTCCTGAAGGGGAAAGAATAGCCGACAAATACGAAGTGACGTGGTCTTCGCTCTATATCAACAAATGGAAAGATGGTGTGGAGACACGTGAAAACATGACGGATTTCGGTTTCGGCAATGCGCGTAAAAATCCTGATGGGTTCAAGAAAGGAGTTGCCGACAAAATCCGCCAATTCATGAAATAATGGACTGGTTACAGACATTGCTCGACAACAGCACGACTCCGGCTCTGACGGCTTTCCTTCTCGGTTTGCTGACAGCCATTTCTCCCTGTCCGCTTGCTACTAACATCGCTGCAATCGGCTATATCAGCAAGGACATCGAGAATAGAGGACGCATATTCCGCAATGGAGTGCTTTATACCGTAGGCCGCATCATCGCCTATACAGTACTTGGCATCGTGCTGATCTCCATACTCAAGGAGGGAGCCAGCGTATTTGGCATTCAGAAAGCGATAGGGAAATGGGGTGAACTGCTGATAGGACCGCTGCTCCTGCTAATCGGACTTTTCATGCTGTTCGGCCATAAACTCAATCTGCCACAGTTCGGGTTCGGGGGAAACGGCGAAGGTCTCGCCCGTAAAGGTGGATGGGGAGCGTTGCTGCTCGGTATACTGTTTGCTATGGCATTCTGCCCGACAAGTGGAATTTTCTATTTCGGTATGCTGATACCCATGTCGGTGACGGCAAGCGCAGGCTGGCTGCTGCCTGTTCTGTTCGCAATCGCGACCGCTATGCCGGTGCTTGCGGTAGCATGGGTTTTTGCTTTCAGTGTTGAGAAAGTAGGCGAGGTATACGGCAAACTGCGCTCTATCCAGAAATGGCTCAACATTATTGTCGGCGTCATTTTCATAGCGGTAGGCATTTACTACTGCGTAGTGATGTACTTCTAATCGTATACAAATAAATAAAATCATGGATAAGAAAGAATCAAAGAAAGGTTTCTGGTCAACTTTCTTCGGCCCTAAAAAGAAAAGCTGCTGTTGCGATAGCAAGGTTATCGAGGAGGATAATGAGAAAAGTTGTGCTACGGCTCCCGGTACAAAGGTCAGCGAAGTGCTTGTACTTGGTCCCGGCTGTGCTAAATGTAAAAAGACATACGAGACAGTGGAACGGGTGATCAGCGAAAACGGTCTCGATGTCAGGCTCTCGAAAATCGAGGACATAGCCGAGATGATGAGCTTCAATATCATGACTACTCCAGCCGTGGTCGTTGACGGTACCGTCAAAATCAAGGGACATGTTCCGTCAGAGGATGAGGTGAAGAGGATTCTGGGAATCTGAACTGTAATGAGAGGAGACTGATATGGAAACGAAAAGAGAAATCAAGTTTCTTGTATGGACAATTGTCCTGTTCTTGGCGGCGTTCTTTATGCCGGTCGACAGTAATGCGCTGATGACGGCCATTCACTCAACCCTTGACCTCGCCAAGTGGTATGCCCGCGAACACATCATTCTCTGTCTGCTTCCGGCATTCTTCATAGCGGGTGTGATAGCTGTGTTCGTGAGCCAGGGAGCGGTATTGAAATATTTCGGTGCCAATGCCAAGAAATGGGTATCATATACCGTTGCGTCGGTATCAGGAGGAATACTTGCCGTCTGTTCCTGTACCATTCTGCCATTGTTCACCAGTATCTACAAGCGAGGCGCAGGTCTTGGCCCGGCAATAGCGTTTCTATATTCCGGTCCCGCCATCAGTATCCTTTCGATAATCCTCACGGCGCGAATCCTCGGCCTTGAGATGGGACTTGCCCGTATAATCGGTGCAGTTACATTCGCCATTGTCATTGGTTTGCTGATGTCGTTCATATTCCGCAAAGAGGAACGCGATAAAGAGATCGAGCAGATGAACGTCGTTCCGCCTCCCGAGAAACGTCCATTGTGGCAGACGGCAGTATTCTTCTTTACACTTGTGGCAATCCTTGTGTTCGCCAACTGGGGTGCGCCCGCGGCAACCGGCCGAGGAATATGGGCCGCGATTTATGGTGCCAAATGGTGGATAACTTCAGCACTTGCAATAGGACTCTGCGTGATTCTGGTAAAGATACTCCACCTGAAAGCCCGGTGGATTATTCTCGGCGCTATCGCTGTGGCAGTGTCGGCGTTTCTCGCCAACGTCTTTATTCCTGATGCTAAATTGGCACCGCTTGTGCCAATGGTTGTTTCCGTTGCCGTGCTTGCCGTCATACTTCTTTGCGACAAGAACGATGATGAGAATCGAGAATGGGCGTTGTCGTCGTGGAGTTTCGCTAAGCTGATACTTCCTCTGCTTGCGGTCGGTGTATTGACAGCCGGTTTTCTGCTCGGTTCGACTCACGACGGCATAGAGTTGCCGGGCATCATTCCCAACAGTTGGGTGGAATGGGCTGTAGGAGGAAATTCACTGCTATCCAACTTCTTCGCAAGCTTCACCGGAGCATTCATGTACTTCGCTACACTTACCGAAGTCCCTATCATTCAGGGATTGCTTGCTTCCGGTATGGGAAAAGGACCGGCACTTGCCTTGTTGCTTGCAGGTCCTTCACTTTCGCTCCCCAATATGCTTGTAATTCGCAGCGTGATGGGAACGAAGAAGACAGTGATCTACGTTGCTCTCGTAATCGCTATGGCGACAATATCCGGCTGGATTTACGGCTATTTCTTCTAATAGTGTATCCGCTCCGTGCCGGGTTGTATCAGGAATTTACAACGAGTTGGAAAGCTTCTCGGGGAGTACCGTCCGATACGTGTATTACTCCGCAGTAGCTGAAACCGGCTTTTCTGATCCAACCCAGCATGGGGCGGTTGTCTTTGTGCGTATCGAGCCGTATATTGTTGATGACTGATGTACAGTATTTAAGACAAGCGTCGGCAATTCCGCGAATCGAGCCATCCGAAGCTATACGATGTATGGTGCCGTAAGGTGCGTCATTAAGCCATTCGCCATCTATTTCCGAATATGTAGGATCGTCACCGACGATAAAGGCAAAAGTGCCGACAATCCTGTCATCTGCTTCTATCACATAACTGACTCCTGCGGAAATATCATCGCGCAGGAGGTTGACGGTAGGATAGCCGTTAACCCACTGTGAATCATTGCCAGATTTTCGCATGAAAGTTCTGGCCGTATCATAAATCTCCAGCATTCTTGCCAGATCCTCAACCCGGCTGCGCCTGACAATAAATCTATTACTTTCCATAAAATCACCTGCCATTTATGTCCTATAGCCATTTTGTATATCAAATCACACCCTTGACTAAACTTACAAATATAACGGTTCTTTCCCATAACAACAAATAATTCACTTTAAGACTCCCTTTAAGACTCCCATAGTCAAATTCTCAACATTTGTTGAAGACAAAATCGTTATTATTTATTAAATTTGCATGGATTTAATGACATCAAGAATGAAAATATACCGACTTATCGCTATGATGCTTCTTATATGCGCTTCTCCTAAATCAAGTGCTGAAAAGAAGGCTCAGATTAAAGTGGACATCAACTCAAAGGATGATGCCGCATGTCAGGCTTACGGTGCTATGGCTGCAGCATTGCAGGAGGCAGGTCGAGGAGACGAGGTGCCAAATCGCGCTGTAAAATACTAATGAGCCGATTTGTCATATATGTGCTGTTTCTCGCTGTTGCGGTCAGTGCTGCCGCTCAGGTCAATGTTACCGGCAATGTCATCGAGAAGGAGAGGAATGAGCCTATTGTCGGAGCCTCGGTTATTGTCAAGGGTGCTGACGGCAAGATAAAGAAATTCGCCTCGTCAAAGTCGGATGGAGGCTTCTCTATAACCATGCCGTCGGCAAACGGTTGCCGACTGGAAGTTACCATGATGGGTTTCGCCAAACAATCCATTCCCCTTGACAGCGTGAGTTTCCCATTAACCGTATATATGGAGCCCGGAACCACCTTACTCAAAGAGGTGACGGTCAAGGCTGACCGCATAAGGGAGCAGGGCGACACCATCACCTACAATGTCGGGAGCTTCGCCCAACAGCAGGATAGATCCATCGGCGATGTATTGAAACGTATGCCCGGCATTGATGTAGCCAACAATGGCAAGATCCAGTATCAGGGCGAGGATATAAACAAATTTTACATCGAAGGCTACGACCTTCTCGGAGGCAAATATGGCATAGCAACCAACGGCATAAGCCATGAGGATGTGGGCGCGGTCGAGGTCATGGAGAACCATCAGCCGATGCAGGTGTTATCGGGCATTTCTTTTTCCGACAAGGCGGCTATCAACCTCAAACTGAAAAACAAGGCGAAAGCCACATGGACTTTCCATGGCGATGCCGGAGGCGGCTGGTCGTGGCAGCCCGAAGGTGCGGTATGGGACGGCGAGCTGTTCGCCATGGCCGCCATGCCCGGATTCCAGAACATAACCACCCTGCGCACCAACAACACCGGCGAGAGCCTTTCATCTTCAAATACCGATTTCTTCGCCGACCGTCGGCAGACCGGACTCAGCAGATATGTCGGAGTCGGACTGCCCGGAGTGCCGTCATTAAGCGACAAACGTACACTTTTCAACCGTTCCTTCCTCGTATCCACAAACAACCTGTGGAAACTTAAAAACGGCAAGTTCAAGGCTAATATCGACTACTCTTTCAACCGTGTCGAGGCGGCAGCTGAGAACATCACCACTTATTTTCTTGACGATGGAAACCGCATAATTACCGAAAACCGGAGCGGAACGGAACACAGCCACTCGCTGAGCGGCAAGTTCATCTATGAACTGAACCAAAAGACTGCGTTCATCAACAACACGCTCCAGACGAATATAGACTGGGATGATGTCAGCCTCACTGCAACCGGATCTCTACCCAACGGACAGTCCGCCAAATTGCCGGATTATTATGTAAGCAACAGATTCAAGATGATAAAACGCTTCAAAGGCAAACATTTGGTGACATTCCAGAGCGTGAACGAATGGGAATCGTTGCCTCAGAATTTGGAATGCGGAATGTTGAATGGTGAATTATTCCAACAGAATATCTCAGACCATGCCTTCTATTATACCCATGAGAGCGCGGCATACGCTTTCAATATAAAGTGGGTAACGCTAAGCCTTGAAGGGGGCATAAAGGGTTCTCTTCGCTCGATGGACTCGCAGTTGACCCCAAACATTGACAATCTGCCGGAGGAACTTCCTGGAGTGACTGAAAACGTGGTAAACACCAACTATCTTACCGTATATGCTACCCCAAAGTTTGAATACTGGGTGCGCCGGGTAAATCTAACGCTCAATCTTCCCGTAAGCTATGCCCATTATTCCTTTGACAAGGCGATTGCCAACCATGACGATGTATATTTCTCTCCGTCGTTAAGTTTCAACTGGAAGCCCAACAACCGCTTTTCAGGCACCTTGCGCGGCGGTCTCGGACGCTCGCCGATGAATCTCAACCTTATCCATCCCGGGCTCATAATGACCAACTATCGCACTCTGAAATCCGGCGTGGATGATTTCTACAACCTATCGTCGCAGAATGTGTCGGCGAGCGTCAGCTACAAACATACACGCCATGGGTTGTTTGCCAACGGCATTGTGATGCACTCATGGAGCCACATTCCATATACAATGGCGCAGCAGCTTTATGGTGATTATGTCGTTTACAGCTATGCCGACGCTAAGAGTGATGGCAAAACTCTTATGGCGATGGGCAACGTCGGCAAGACCCTCGACTTCATGCGTGGAAGCTGTAATGTCAACGGCTCTTTCAGCCGAAGCGAGTCGCATCTGCTATCGCAACGGCAATCTGTAAATTCTGTCAGCTCCTCCTGGACTGTGGGGGGCAAAATCAGCGGCAGACCGTGCCGATGGTTCAGTTTCGATTACCGCATCGACTATTCCGACAGTCATCTGACAATGAACGGCATGAGCGAGTCGTGGCTTTCGACAATGGAGAATGAGCTGAGCCTGACTTTCATTCCCTTAAGCAAGTGGCAATGGACCGTCAGCTGCGAACATTACCGCAACGAGCTGACCGAGCATCAATATAAGAATGTGGTGATGCTTGACACAAAACTGACCTTTCAGCTCAACAAAAGGATAGAGTTTGCCGCGTCGCTCACCAACATACTCAACAAACGAAGCTATAACTACACCACTTACTCGCAGCTCTCATCCTTCGAGAGCCAGCGTCAGCTCCGTGGCCGTCAGTTGCTTCTCTCGATAATTCTCCAAAAATAAAACGATACCGATATGAACAGATTAGTTACATTCCTTACATTGTGCGTTGTAGCGATAGCTGCAAACGCGCAACCGAGAGCCGACATCGAAGTCAGCTACACTGCGATCTCTCCAAACATGAGAACCGGCAAGCTTGGAGATTCTACTCACCAGTATATTCTCTTAGCCAATTCCAAAGAGCAGAAATTCTACTCTCCCCGAACTGAACGGATTGACTCTCTCAACTCGACGCCGGACGGTGAGGCAAAATTCAAAGAGATGCAACGTGCGGCAGTTTTAGGCGGTAATTACGATGATATTCCTCGCAGGGATGGCTCTATGTATGTTGTCAAGTCTATAGACTCCAACATCATGAAAGTGTATGATAGTGCCGGCACCGAGCAATATGTCGTGGAGGAACCCATTGAAACTATTGAGTGGACTCTCGTTGAAGATTCCACGAAAAACGTTATTGGCTACGAGTGTGTCATGGCAACCGCCGATTATCATGGCCGTAGATGGACCGCATGGTTTACTCTGGAAATACCCGTGCAGGCAGGACCCTGGAAGCTCTCGGGACTGCCTGGACTTATCTTGGAGGCTGATGCCGATAATGGGGTATATTCATTTGTGGCAACAGGTATTAAAACTACTGACCGTCCGATAATTCCGGTTTATCTGGCAGACAGGTATGAAAAAACCACCCGCAAAGACTTCCTGAAGGCAAAACGTTCATTCCTTGACAATCCACTCGGACAAATCAACGCCAAATATGGAACATCCGGTGAGGTGGTAAGTGGTGATGTCAAATTTGCCGACGCTTCAGTAGTAGACTTAATCGAAACCGACTATCATTGAAGTTTTGTGAACTTCCTGATATGTCTATCACAGACAGTATCCTGTGGAAAATAGAGAATTTACATTTCTTGTTTTTACACATGCATTGTCTAAATAGAAATTTTAGAAAAAATTTCTCTGAAAAATTTGGTTTATAACATAAACCTTATTAACTTTGCACCTGAGACAAGAGCGGAATCGCGCGACCGCTCTTTTTTCAGAGACGAATGGTTTATAAAATAAACCAAATATCAACTTTAAATTTCTGAGAAATGGAAGAAAGGAAACTAACGGAGAAAGAGAGCCTCGAAGTGATAACTTCGATGATTGCCCGGACAAAGGAGCGCTACATAGGGGATGGCCGCATCATGCTTATGTGGGGTTATCTCGTGACACTCGTGGCGATAGCCGTATGGGTAATGCTTGTGGCATCGCGGGGACAAAACAGTTGGAACTATCTGTGGTTCGCGATCCCGGTAATCGGTGGCATCGCGACTCCGATAATGGCACGAAGAGAGCAGCGGAAAAAAGGAGTGAAGACGTTTTCCGACAAAATCACTTCAAGATTGTGGACCATCGCCGGACTGTCGGAGTTTTTAGCCATGATTGTGTGTGTCTGTATCCAGTTTTCTACCGGAATCAGTTGTTGGAGCGCGATGCTTGCCTATACTCTGATAGCAATGCCTGTTACCGAGATTGCGCAGGGACTGTTTATCGACGAAAAGAGCCTTACTGCGGGAGGTATCATCGGACTTGCTGTCGGTATAGTTACTGTATGCTGTATTGCCGCCCCTATTCCACTCGGTGTCGACTGGTTTATGCCGATGTTCATCATTGCCTTTGCAGCCATGATGATAATACCGGGACACATACTCAACCGTAAAGCAACTAAAGAATGATGAAAGAGCTTAATCCGCTACTGCATTCGCAACTCCGGCTTGCCGTAATGTCCATCCTCATGAATGTGGATGAAGCTGATTTTGTTTATCTCAAGGAGAAAACCGAATCGACCGCCGGAAACCTGAGTGTTCAGCTCGACAAACTATCGACAGCAGGATACATCTCCATTGAAAAAGGAATGTCCGGCAAGCGTCCCCGGACTATCTGCTCAATCACCCCGGAAGGGCGCGAAGCTTTTGAAGAATATGTCGATGCATTGAAAACCTATCTCAATCTCTGATTGAATACCTATAAAATCATAAGGCCAACGCACCAAAACGAGATGCGTTGGTCTTATGTGTATCAGTGATCATCTTAAGCAAATCAGAAGCATAACCATTGATGCCACGGCGAACACAAGACCGATGGCAGCTATGGGAACAACTGTTTTCTTAACCGATTTGTCTGATCAGGTGTGAGTTTCTTGTCTCCATTCCGTTTGCAATAGGTTGATGTCATGATCCACCTGATAATTGCACTGAGCAACAGTATGCCGAGACTGATGTCAAGGAATAGAGTGCCTAAATGATATAAATCCATAGTATTCCATTTTAAATAGAAACACCACAGACACTCAAACTGTTTTTGAATAGATAGCGCTCGCGGTCCTGAACCGACACCATCGCGTCAGCCGCCAGATCCTTCTATATTTTTGCAATCAGGAAGTCATAGGCCAGCCAGAAGAGAAGAGTGTATATAAAAATAACTAAGAAATACCGTAACGGCTTCGGCTTAATGATCTGGAATTTGTCGAACCACCAAAGCAGAAGGTATCCGACCACAATGTAGATCAGCAAATAATACCAAGGCAATCTAAACATAACTATATCTTAGGTTGGTTTACAAATTCAGACGCTAACATGAACAATTTATTACACCATCGCAGGAAAAAATTATCATTTATTACGTTTATATAGTACAGAACTTACGATAAGACGTATTGAAATGAAGATTATATACAATCGATGGATACCTTTCAGAGGCTTTTTGGCTATCAATCTGTTCGGGGTGCTGTTCGTAAGGGGATCTGGTGATGATGTAACCTCGACGCTGATCAACCATGAGCGGATACATACTGCGCAGATGAGAGAGCTGGGGTTCGTACCGTTTTATATATTTTATTGTTTTGAATGGCTGTTCAGGCTTACAAGAACAGGAAATGCTTATCGGAACATATCGTTCGAACGCGAGGCATACGCTAACGAAAGCAATCAGGATTATCTCGGCAGCCGACGGAAACTGGCGATGTGGAGACATACATGATGTTTTGCCGATAAAGCCGTTGGATCATAAGGCGCAATAAAGAGAGGTACGTGGCGTTTTTTTATTAATGAAAAATATCCGATTAGCGTTATTTCTGGTACTGGCCATTTCTTTGCCGGTGCTCGCTTTCGGCGACAATGTCAGGATTTCCGGCAAGGTCGTGGACAGCGAGGATAAGCCTGTGGAATTCGCAACCGTGCGAGTGGCTAATTCGGCAATAGGCACCAACACTGACCTCAAGGGAATGTACACGCTTCAGGTTGCCGAGAAGGATACCATTGAAATGGTGTACAGCTGCATAGGTTTCAAAACCGTAACCCACAAGCTCATCAGTCCTAAGGGCGATCTTACGCTCAACGTAAGGCTGTATCCGTTAGGTGTGGACCTTAGGGAACTCGAGGTAGTGGGGTTCAGGAACAATGTGAACGGCATGCAGACATTCGACACCGAGGCGTTCAAACTGTCGCCAGATGTGTCGGGAGGAAGCGTGGAGGCCATGATCACGACTATGCCGGGAGTCAATTCCAATAATGAGATGAGTTCCCAGTATTCGGTGCGAGGCGGCTCCTTCGATGAAAATTCCGTCTACATCAACGGCGTGGAAATATATCGGCCTCAGCTTGTACGTAGCGGCCAACAGGAAGGGTTGTCGGTGATAAATCCCCATATGGTGGGAAACCTGAAGTTTTCATCCGGGGGCTTCCCCGCACGGTATGCAGACAAAATGTCATCGGCACTCGACATCACCTATCGTGAACCGGAGGCGTTCGAAGGTGCCGTCGATCTCAGTCTCATGGGGGCCTCGCTTACAATCGGCCAGAATTCGGGAAAGTTCTCGCAGCTGCACGGCGCACGTCTGAAAAAGAATAACTCCTTGCTGTCGAGCCTTGATACGCGTGGAGAATATGACCCCTTGTATTTCGACTATCAGACCAACATAGCGTACAAACCGAACGACCGGTGGAAGATAGATTTCCTCGGCAACATCTCCCTCAACCACTACAACTTCAAACCGGCGGACCGCGAGACAACATTCGGCACTTCCTCTGATGCAAAGAGTTTCCGTGTATATTTCGACGGTGAGGAAAAAGATAAGTTCGAGACCTACCTCGGAGCGCTCCAGGCTGTGTACCGCCATAACAAGGCCACAAGTTTCGCGCTCGGACTTTCGGCATTCCTGTCCAACGAGCTTGTCACCTATGACATTTCCGGAGAATACTGGCTTAATCAGGCCGGTACTTCAGGTTCGGATGATCAGGAGGGGATAGGCGGTGAACTCGGTGTCGGTAAATACATGGAGCACTCCCGCAACCGGTTGAAGACATCCGTTATACAGGCCTCTTTCAAGGGAACCACCAAATACCGTGTGAATAACTTCTCGTACGGAGTGGTCTATCAGCGCGAGAATTTCCGCGACCGCACCAAGGAATGGGAATGGCGAGACTCTGCGGGTTATTCGCTTCCGAATCTCGATGACGGAGTCCACCTTATCTATAATCTCAGTTCACGACAGGATGCGGCGATCAACAGATTTTCCGCCTACATCGAGGACGCGCTTTACCTTAGCAGTTCGAAGGCATACCTCACGCTTAATGCCGGCTTGAGATTCTCATATAACGATTTCAACCGGGAGTTTCTCTGCTCGCCACGAGTGAATCTTTCGATCAATCCTATGGAGCACGGCAACTGGTATTACCGCATAGGGGCCGGCCTTTACTACCAGAGCCCTTTCTATAAGGAATACCGAGAGACTGTCACCGATGAATTCGGCAACGCTTCCATACAGCTCAACCGCGACATTAAATCGCCCCGAAGCATACAGTTCATATTCGGTACGGACTTTACATTCAGAGCGATGAACCGTCCGTTCAAGCTGACCGGAGAAATCTACTACAAGAATCTGGCGAATCTGATCAGCTACGAGTACGACAACCTGAAAATCAATTACTCAGGCCGCAATGACTCGAAAGGATATACTATGGGTCTCGATCTGAAACTGTTCGGACAGTTCGTGGAAGGAAGCGATTCCTGGATCAGCTTCTCGCTGATGCACACCCAGCAGACACTCGACGGCAAGAAAGTGCCGCTGCCGAGTGACCAGCGGTACTCATTCAGCCTTTATTTCACCGATTACCTGCCGAAATTCCCCAGGCTGAGATTCAGCCTGCGTGGCGTGTTAGCCGACGGACTGACCATGACGGCCCCGCACACGAGCAGGACCGTGTCTTACTTCAGGGCTCCCGCATACAAACGACTCGACATCGGGGTCAGCTGGACCTTTATCGGTTATCCCGGTGAGAAAAAGAGGGGAGGATTCTGGGGCAAGTTCAGGACCATAGTGCTCGGACTCGATGCATTCAACCTGCTTGACATCACAAACGTCAGCAGCTATTACTGGGTTACAGATGTCAACAACATCCGTTATGCCGTGCCGAACTATCTTACGCGCCGACAGTTCAACCTTAACCTGAAGCTCGAATTCTGACAGTATTAAAGACACGTCACGATGATTGATACAAGACTTATAGCTGAATGGGAAGTATGCTCGCGCATACTTCTTGCACTTCCGGAGGAGACAACCGATTGGAACTATGTTCTTCATGAGGCCAGAAATCAGTTCGCGAGACTGATACAGGCTCTGACCGATAACGGCGAGCACTGCATAGTGCTCTGCCAGAATCTCGCTGAGGCGGAATCTCTGCTGAGCGGATGCGACAGCACCCTTCTAACTCTGGTGGAGGCACCCTATAACGACACATGGACCCGTGACTACGGTCCCATTACCGTGCAAAGGGGAGACAGGATACGGAGTCTCGACTTCGGATTCAACGGCTGGGGCCTTAAGTTCGCCGCCGACAAGGACAATCTCGTCAACCTGTTCCTTCATGATAACCTTTTACTCGATCCCGGAACATACTGCAATGTGCGTGAATTCATACTCGAGGGAGGTTCAGTGGAAACCGATGGACGCGGAACCCTGCTCACCACGAGCCGCTGCCTGCTATCGCCTAACAGAAACGGCGGTCGAGGTAAAAGAGAGATAGGGGAGAGGCTGAAGGAATATCTCGGAGTGGAGCATATCCTATGGCTCGACCACGGTGCTCTCGAAGGAGACGATACAGATTCGCACATCGACACGTTGTGCAGGATGGCGCCGGACAACATAATCCTATTCACCGGGTGCCGCAATATGGATGATCCGCAGTTCGAGGAACTGTTGAAGATGCGCGCACAGCTGTCTTTGTTCCGAAACATGGAGGGAGAGGCATACAATCTTGTGGAGCTTCCGCTTCCAGATCCGATTTTCGATGTGGAGGGGAACAGACTTCCCGCCACATACGCGAATTATCTCGTCACGGAGCGGAACCTGTTCATGCCGGTATATGATCAGCCTGCCAACGACCAGCTCGCGTGCCAGACAGTCAGGATAGCGTTCCCCGACCATAAAATAGTCCCGGTTGACTGCAGGACGCTACTGCTCCAGCATGGCTCTCTCCATTGTTCCACAATGCAAATACCATAAAATGATGAAAGATATCAAAGTAGGAATAGTACAGCATGCATTCGGCGAAGACGTCGATGCAAACAGGGCCCGCAATATAACCGGTATAGAGAATCTCGCGGCGGAAGGGGCCCAGCTTGTGGTTCTCTCCGAACTCCATGATTCAATTTATTTCTGCCAGACAGAGGATGTGGAGAATTTCAGATATGCCGACGAGATTCCAAGTGAATTCACCGAGATATATTCCGCGGCGGCCCGAGACAACAATGTTGTCGTAGTGGCGAGCATGTTCGAGCGCCGTGCTCCGGGTCTGTACCACAACACGGCCCTTGTTTTCGACCGGGACGGAAGCATTGCCGGAAAATACCGCAAGATGCATATTCCGGATGATCCCGGTTTCTACGAGAAATTCTATTTCACGCCCGGAGACATAGGTTTCGAGCCGATAGATACCTCCATCGGACGGCTTGGCGTACTCGTGTGCTGGGATCAGTGGTATCCGGAGGCTGCGCGCCTGATGGCCATGCGCGGTGCGGAGATGCTCATCTATCCCACGGCGATCGGATGGAATCCCGATGACACTCCCGATGAGAAAGAGCGCCAGCGCGACGCTTGGATCACAATACAGCGCTCCCATGCCGTCGCCAACGGCATACCGGTAGTCAGCGTGAACCGAAACGGTTTCGAGGAGGACCCTTCAGGTCAGACGTCCGGTATTGATTTCTGGGGTTCGAGTTTCGTGGCCGGACCGCAGGGCGAGGTGCTCTTTATGGCCCCTGACAATGCAAGTTGCGAGCATGTGGTCGATGTGGATCTCGCGCGGTCTGAGAACGTGCGGCAGTGGTGGCCATTCCTCCGCGACCGCAGAATCGACCATTATGCACCCTTGGCAAACAGATTCCTTGACAAAAATTCAAAAAAATTTAACAATATAGTGCTGGACTGAAATTTTTTTAATATATTTGCAGCGTCATTGGTGATGAATTGGGGTGAAAATCCCACCAGTCCCGCTACGGTTATAGGCCGACCGTCACCTATAGACTGTTTTAAATATATCTTACAGTTTTCCACGAGGATGAGAAAGCATTTGAATGAAAGTGTGCCAACCGTGTCGGCACACGGACGAAAGGAGGAAGCGAGAGCGAAATTCCGCCTGGTCAGGCATTCAGAGCCTACAATTTTTCCCGATTCACTATTCAAAAAACGTATCTGCAGCCGCAGGAATCCCGATGTATGGGGCAGATTCCTCTCTCGGTTGTTAAATCACGGCAGTGCCTCGGAATTGGCAATGAAAGAAGAGCTGCTAAGAGTAAGCGCTCAGGCCTGTGCGGCGGTTTCGGCTAATACTACGAAACGATACACGATATCTACATTAGGTAGCCCTCTCCCGACCTCTCGCCTCTACCACTTTACCGAAACCTTAATCAAATTGTCAATTCCGAGGTCTGTCTTTCTATCTCTCTTACTGACAGTCTCCACGATGGCCCTAACGTTGGCTGTTTCATGCGGTCGCGGCGGCAATACGGCTGCTTCCGGCGGTAAGGACCTCGAATTGAGATATGCCCGCAACATCACCATCACCGAATACGACAGCCTCACGCTTGTGACGTTGCGCGATCCATGGGACACCACACGCAATCTTGCGAAATACGCTCTGGTCGACAAGACCCTCAAGGGAAAGGTATCGATTCCGCAGGGTGCCGTCGAGATCGGAGTGCCTCTTTCCAATTCAATAGTATACTCAGCGGTGCATTCCTCCTTGATTGAGGAACTGGGCGCGGCCGCGGCCATCTCCGGAGTGTGCGATGCCGAATATGTCTATTCTCCACAGATGCTCGCGGCGCTGAAGAGCGGTAAGGTCATAGATTGCGGCTCCAACTTTCAGCCTAACGTAGAGAAGATGATTGGACTTAAACCTGACGCCATCCTCCTTTCGCCATACGAGAACAGCGGCGACCACGGCAAAGTGTCACAGTTCGGTATCCCGATTGTAGAAACCGCAGACTATATGGAGCGGACTCCCTTGGCGCGGGCTGAGTGGATGCGCTTCTATGGTAGGCTGTACGGCAAAGGGGCTGAGGCTGATTCCATTTTCAACATCACCGAGCGCAGCTATCTCGAGATCAAGGGCAAGACGGCAAGCAGCGGCAGACGGCCCAAGGTCCTGTTCGACCGCATCTATAGCGGCGTTTGGAGCGTGGCAACATCCGGTTCGGTGACAGGAGCTTTCATCGAGGATGCGGGTGGCGCCAATCCTTTCTCGGCATATTCCGATGCAGGAAATGTCAGACTCTCTCCCGAAAAGGTGCTGGTTATCGGCGGTGATGCCGATGTATGGTTTGTGAGATACGCGGAGTCCGAGCGGCTAACCCTTGCGGACATGGCCAAGGATAATGTGATGTACACCAGATTCAAGGCTTATCGTGAAGGCAATGTATATGGCAGCGACACTCGGACCTCTCGTGTGTTCGAGGACGCTTCGTTCCATCCGCAAAAGGTCCTCGCCAACATGGTCTCGATACTCCATCCGGAAATCAAGCTACCCGAAGCCGTGAACAGATATTATGAAAAATTACCCGCGAAATGACCTGGCTTAAGTTTCTGTTGCTCGGATTGCTGACGGCAGTACTATTTATATGTAACATCCTGTTCGGATCGGTACACATAGATGCATCGCAGGTAATGGATATCATAGCCGGACATGGAGCGGAAGATGATCCTTTCAGTTTCATAATCCTCGAAAGCCGTCTACCGCAGTCAATCACCGCATTATTGGCCGGTGCCGCGCTTGGCGTAAGCGGTCTGCTGTTACAGACCGCCTTCCGAAATCCATTGGCGGGCCCGTCGGTACTCGGTATCAGCTCGGGGGCAAGCCTCGGCGTTGCGTTGGTCATGCTCTTCATGGGAGGGCAGATAGCCATAGCGGGATATGAGATAGCTGGAAACGCCGCCGTAATCGCCGGAGCCCTCATCGGCAGCCTCTCCATCATGGCGTTGCTGATGTTTTTCTCCATGCGGTTGCGAAGCGAGCTGATGCTGCTTGTGGTCGGTATGATGACAGGTTACCTGACTTCATCTGTAGTAACTCTGCTGTCTTCGCTCTCTACCGCGCAGGGCGTTCAGGGATATGTGATGTGGGGTATGGGAACTTTCGGATCCGTCTCCTCGGCGAGAATACCGGTGTTCTCTTTATTGATAGTTATCGGGCTCCTGGTTGCCGTTCTATTAGCAAAGCCTCTGAATCTATTCCTGTTAGGCGACAACTATGCCCGGAACCTCGGTGTGCGTGTTCATCAGGTGCGAAATATATTGCTTCTCGTCACCGGTGTACTTACTGCTATTGTCACAGCCTATTGCGGACCGGTGGCATTCATAGGTCTCGCCATGCCTCATGTTGCGAGGTTGATAATGCGCACCGACAACCATTGGATTCTCATCCCGGCTACGATGCTTTCCGGAGCGGCAGTGGCACTCGGTTGCAACGTGCTGAGTGTCACTCCGGAATCCACGGTGATTCCGGTCAACGCACTTACGCCGATCGTAGGAGTGCCTGTGATACTGTACGTGATATTCCGGCGCAGATAATTGCTTGCAGATATAATAGATTGCGGGAAGGAACCGGCTCCGGTTTCCTTCCCGCAATCTTATTATTGCAGTATATCAAGCGTTATTTCAGGCGATCAAGCACCGAGAGGATTGTATCGCCGATTCCAATGGTATAACCGTTGGAATTCCATACAATACGGTTGAACGTGTCGGCTATCGCGAACATCGGTTTGCCGACGTTGTCGGCAAGATGCAGAGATTGCTTGATTTCATTCATCGAGACTCCTGAGTTGTCGATTCCGAAAACCACATTGGAGGGAAGACCGGGGAATGCGTCCGCCTTGAAGCGTCCGGCAAGAGACTCATCCTCGAAAAGCAGAAGAATCTTGCAACCGGTTTCCTCAAGCTGTTTTGCTCTTGCCGAAATGTCATTAAGGGCATGTGTGGATGGCTCATGGTTGGGAGAAATGATTCCTATCACATAATAACCGCGACCGGTAGAGGATAGTATGCTCTTGTCGGTATCTGTTGCGATGTCATGATATATGTTCTCGGCATTGAGACTGCCTATTACGGATATCTCGCTGTTGTCCTGACGTATTTCGAGTTCTTTTGAAATCTTCATTCCAGGCTTTATGGTGAAGATCTCCGACCTTGCGAGTACACCGCCGTTGGCCAGCCTTTGACCGGAGGTCAGAATATATTGTCCCGGTTCAAGAGCCAACGGTTTCGAGAAAATCTCAGAAACAGTTGCTCCTTCGTTGAATTCAAGCTGACGGGGAACGCCATTCTGGATACGGGATATGGAGAACTGAGAATAATATTTCGGGTCGACCATATATCCTTCTGGAGTGAATGTAAGCATCAGTTCACCCATGACGATGTCACGACTGCCTTTGTCTTTATTTTCAGATGAATCGAAGGAGACATTTTTCCAGACTCCTTCAGGCGAAAGATACTGCGTCGCGGCAGTCACCGGATCTATTCGCGCCGGCATTCCGAGAGTACGCGCGGCGGCGACATAGAATATCTCGCGTGACAGTCTGTCTGCTTTCCGGCTTCGCATCACAGATGCCGGGCTTATCCTGAGCGCTTTGGGGTTTTCGGCATCAGCGAGTTCGATATTGCGGGCTACCCACAATGCGAGTGAATCCGGTTTGCGCACAATGCTTTCTTTCTTAAGCTCGTTGACAAGATCCGAACGCCATGGTGTAAGAGCCTCATACTCGATGCGGGGATTGAGGATATAGGCTGAATAGATGTCAGCGTCCCAGTCAGATCTGTTGGTCAGTTGCGGGGTGTTGCGAAGGTGGTCGAGCACTACTTCGATGGGTATGTCCCGGCGGTCTTTCTCATTGACGTTCTCCAGCAACATCAGAGCCATCTCTCTCTCATAGCCGGACAGGCTTCGGAGCATGTCTGCAAGATTCCTGTGGTTGCCACGTGACTCGGTAAGTACCTTTGCTGTACGCTGAGGATTGAGGCCTAATTCCTCAGCAAGCTCTTCCGCAGCCTCCCGGGTTATGAAAGTTGATGTATATGTGTTGCGGATCGAGTCTTCGCGATGCATACGCATGTTGTTCATCTCCCGCATAGCGGCATTCACCACCGGAGGATTGCTTCCCGCGGCCGGAGGAATTATGTCGAAGGTGAAAGTGCCCTCCGAATCGGCATCCTTGTCTATCTTCACTTCCAATACCTCCTGACCGGGTCTACCTTTGGCGAAACCGAACCGGTCACCTTCGCGAGCCCATACCAGCATGTCGCCTAATCCGGCTGTCAATGACGCTTCGCCATTGGCATTCGCCTTCTTGGTGACAGCAGGATAATACTCGGAATAGTTGTAGATACAGAAGTTCACGTCGGCATCAACGGCCGGATTACCGTCGGCGCGCACAACCTTTACCTGCAGGTCTGCCACCGGCGCATAGTTTGAAGTGACGTTTATGCGGGTGGTCAGCGGTTCTTTGAGAAGAACCTCCTCGGGACCTCGGTAGTCGCCCACCACATTGGTACTCATCAGAAGACCACGGGAGGCGGGGTCGTTGAACCAAGCCAGGTCGAGTACCGGTTCAGGCTCGCAAGCGCCGAGAAAATACCATTTGCCATCAGCCCAGGCTTCCACCCAGGCATGATTGTCATCGGTGTGCGCCCACCTTGGAGTATATATCTGTCTTGCGGGAATTCCCACGGACCGGAGGGCCGCCACAGTGAATGTGGATTCTTCTCCGCAGCGACCTATGGCCTGACTTACCGATGACAGAGGGGACGAGGTGCGGGGGTCTGATGGACGGTATGTGACCTTCTCATGACACCAGTGGTTCACCTCAAGTATGGCATCGGCCATGCTCATTCCTTTCACGCGGTCTTTCAGTTCCTTGTAGAAAACAGGCCGTGACATGTCGAGACTCTCGTTGTTCACTCTTACAGGAAGTACGAAATGCAGAAATTCGCGATCCGGTACTGTATTACCCCAAGGCATTTCCCTGCGAGCCTGCAGAGAGGACTCCACATTCTTCTCATAGAATTCACGTGAATAGTCGAGACGGTCAGGAAGCGGCATTGATGAATAGAGGAAATCCATGGCTTCCTGTGGAGTTATGGCAACGGCCGCCAAAGAACCGGCAAGAGCCGCGGCAGTTATTATCTTTTTTATCATGGTATGGTTCGTTTTGTAATTTCAATAAGTTTCTCCACTATTTTGGGGGAAGTTGAGAGACGTGTATACTCATCCATGTCCGGTGCGCCCATGGGAACGTCGGTTCTGCGGAACCGCATGCCGCTTGACACAGGACCACGGGCTGTGGAGTGGATGATATCGATGCCCGATTTCCTGATGATGGTTTCGGCATTGTCAGGATTCACTCCGCAACCAGCCATGATCCTGATGCGTCCTGCGGCGAGACCGACAAGATCACGAAGCATTCCGATTCCGGTAAGCGCGTTCGGAGCAAGACCCGAGGTGAGGATGCAGTCGCACCCGAGGCTGATCACATCCTCAAGACTCTTTTCCGGATTCCGCACAAGGTCGAACGCCCGATGGAATGTGACGGTGGTTCGTGGATTAACGGCACGGGCCCTGGAAATGAGTCGTTTGCATAATTGCATATCCACCTCGCCATCAGGAGTCAGAGCTCCTATCACCACGCCGGTAGCTCCGGCTTTTACAGCAAGCTCGATATCCTTTTCCATCAAGGACGCCTCATAATCGGAATAGAGGAAATCTCCGGGACGCGGACGTATCAGCACATTTACCTCCTGAAGGCCTGAATTTACAGCAAATTCGATTGTGGCTATCGAAGGAGTCAGACCACCGTCCGACAATCCGGAGCAAAGCTCGATACGGGAGGCACCTCCGGCCACCGCCGCCAGAACACTGGCGGGATCACCGCAGCACACCTCAAGACGATGGACCGATTGTTTTTTTTCTGCAACAGTTCCAATCATATCTCGCATTCTATTATGAAATCAGGAGTCGACTCATGTTCAGGCAGATGCACTACGGTACAGTCGCCGGCTTTTGTAAGACGCACCTTTTTGCCGGACCTGAACTCGAATGCCTTCTTGATATTGACATTGCCGGGTACCAGGATGGCATTGTTCTCAGGTGTCATCACATGCAGAAACAGCCGGTTGCCTTTTCTTGTGGAAGTTCCCCACGACTGAGCCGCGAAGGGGCTGCCTTCGGTTTCATAGATGGTCTCTCCGTTTTCCTTCATCCATTTTCCAATTTCCGCGAGACGCTCGAGAGCCGCGGCAGGGAGTGCTCCACTCGGCTGCGGGCCGATGTTGAGCAGAAGGTTGGTGCCGAGTCCTGCCGCCTTCACGAGATAACGGATAAGAGTCTCTGGGTCTTTGTAGTTCTGATCCAATATCTTGTAGCCCCACATACCGTTCATGGTGTTGCAGGTCTCAAGCGGTAACCGACTGATATCCTGGAATGAATAACCGGCGGTGTTCTCGCCAGGCAGATCGCGCTCGAAAATCTGGATGTCCTCGCCGGGGAAGGGATTCTGATGATGGTTGTTTGCCACCATGCAGGAGGGCTGCAGTTTGTGGATAAGCTCATATTGCTCGTCGAGATGCCAGTTGAAAGGAGTCTTGTCCTCGTCATGGTCCCACCATCCGTCGAACCAGATGGCTCGGATCGGGCCGTAACCTGTAAGCAGTTCCGTAAGCTGTCGGTTCATGAATCCGAAATAGGAATCCCAGTCGGCTTTACCGGGGTCGCGACCGGTGGTCTTTCCGGTGCGTCCCTGAGGATAATCGTCGCGCACCCAGTCGAGATGTGAATAATAGAGATGGAGTGCAATTCCCTGACGCAGGCATTCCTCGGAGAGTTCCTTGAGGATGTCGCGGCCGAAAGGAGTTCCATCCACGATGTCATAGTCACTTTCCGCTGTGTTCCACATCGAGAAGCCGTCGTGATGACGGGTCGTGATGCAGATATATTTGGCACCGGCGTTCTTTATAGCCGATACCCATTCGGCGGCATTGAATTCGGCGGGATAGAAACCCTTTGCGGCTTTCTTATATTCCTCGGCCTGAGGGCCATAGTTGAGATACCATTCTCCTTGTCCGAACATGCTGTATATGCCCCAGTGGATGAAGATTCCGAAACGGTCGTCGGAAAACTGTTTCTGCGATTGGATTACTTCCGGCGAGGGAGTATAGTTAGACGCCGAGGCGGATAATGCCGCGCAGCAGAGAGCCAGCGACATCGGCAACTTGATGAGTTTGTTTACTTTCATGATGGTCTTATATGCTTAGGGGAAGAGATGCTGCTCCGAGTATCGCGGCGTCGGCATCACGTAATTTAGATAGGAGGAAGCGCACCCGATCCTTGTACAGGAAGAGGGCGTATTCGAGGAAGGCTTCCCGCATCGGTTTGAGCAGGAGGTCTCCGGCTTTCGAGACACCTCCGAAAAGGATAAAGGCTTCGGGGTCGGTCACGGCCGCGAATTCCGCAGCGGCCTTGCCAAGGCAACGGCCGGTGAATTCATATATAAGGTTGGCAAGCCGGTCTCCGTCGCGTGCTGCTATCTGAATCTTCTTTGGAGTCATTTCCTTCTGCGGAATGTCGCGGAGAACTGATGGCTCATCGCTTTCCGCCAGCATCCTGCGGGCTGTTTCACGGATACCGTCGGCAGAACCTATGGTGTGGAGGCAACCATAACGGCCGCAGCTGCAGAGCCTGTCGGAAGCAAACGGGAATGTGACATGACCGAGTTCTCCGGCGAATCCGCTTCTTCCCGACAGCAGATGTCCGTCGCAGACAATACCGCCACCGACACTGGTACCGAGTGTGAGGACAATGAAATTCTTGAGTCCGGCAGCTGCACCGTATGTCATCTCGCCGATGGCGGCGGCATTGGCATCATTGCTGATGACGGTGCGGAGTCCGGTACGGCTTTCCATCATGTTGACGAGAGCGATGGGTGAGGGCCAGGGGAGATTGGTGGCGGCCTCTATGCATCCGGTGGAGGCGTTGGCACACGGCGCCCCGATACCGATTCCCTTCACCAGCCCCTCGAGTCTGTTGTCGGCAATCATTCGGGAAATCCTCGAGGCAAGGTTATCAGCCCATTTCTCTACCGTCGGTGTGCGCGTAGGGATTGAATCAGTAGCCACGATGTGACCTACCGAGTCAACTATCGCAAAGGCTGTATTTGTTCCTCCGAGATCCACTCCAACTGTGAACGGAGGATATAATTCAGTAGTTTCCATGATATTTGTTAGATTTTAGATTTATTCGAGTTTTTGCCGCGCTTTTGCCATGAAGTATACGGGGCGGTAGGTGAGGGATCTCAGGCGACGCAGAGCCGCTATAGAAAGACCGGGAGAGGGGGCTGAACCGGCCACTCCGGTATGCTTGAGATGCATCATCATGTCGCGGGCACTGCGGAACTCAACCTTTATCTCGTCTTCCTCCACATACACGTCGTCGAAATCGCGAACGAGCCATTCCCTCAGTTCCGCCGCTCCGGGATATCGCAGCGGTACGGGTCTGAACTCGTCGAGTTCTCCCATGTTGCCGGGGAGAAAGGTCGACATGGCTATTCTTCCGCCTGGGCGCAGATGTAGCGAGCATTCATGCAGGAAGCGGGGGATGTCGGCGAACCACTGGATTGCCGATGCCGACAGAATCCAGTCATACTCACCTCCCTCGTCTGCAAGCCACAATTCAGCGTCACATTTATGATAATGTTCCTCCAGCGCGATGTTGAAGGGGAGAATATCGGCGATATCCACGAATTCCGCGCGTTTCGGCGATAGCAGCGGGCCGTATTCTTTTGTGAACAGTCCGGTGCCGGGTCCGATCTCGAGGGTTGACACACCTGTAGGGCACTCATCGTTTAGAGTGCTTTTTATCAAGGTCGCGAGCCTGATAGCCGCCATATTCTGGGCTATGGCATGGGTATCGTATGAATCGGATGCACTACTGAAATGACGGGATACGGTCATCGTGTCTGCAATGACGGATCTGATTATATGTCCGAGATCTGTGTAATGTGTCCAATCGGTCTGCACCGTCTGCACATCCGGGTCGAGGGACCAGCATCTCTTCATATTCTCCGGGGGGAATATCTTGTCGTTCGCTCCGATATAGGCGCGTGTCCATGGGAGACGCCATGATTTCGCCGGAACAGCTTCCGATGCCGTCGATGCAACCGTGTAAAGACCTTTCCGGAGATATTCGGTCTGCTCGGCGTTTTCTTCATTTGGGAAGAAGCGGTCGCACGTCTCCTTGGCAGGCATCATACGGCGCCTGAACTTGTTGAGATTACGGGGGGTAAGATTGTCAGCCGTTCCCATGAAGATTCCAATCGGAATTCCGAATTTATCGCTTACCGGCAGGGGAGTGCCGTTTATGGCGTATGCGGCAGTTATTCTCTTAGGATCGAGCGTCCGCTCTGCCGCGAATACACCGAGCGACCAGGCGAAAAGGTATACTGTATAATATCCATCCAAAAGGGTCTCGGGCAATGTAAGGTCGCTGTAATCGTATACTACAGCCACATCCCATGTGTCGAGACTGACATCGGCATGCATGTCTGGTTCAGCGCTCCATCCCGTGAATATAAGGATAAGTCGCGAGTTCTCTTCAGCTTTATGTATGAATTCGACCTTCATATGCTTCTTATTATATCGGCGACTTTTGATATATCCTTGCCGGTTAGTCCGGCATTGAGGGAGAACCGAATCCGTTCACCTCCAGGGGGGACTGTAGGACGACGAATCGCCAATGCTATCACTTCATGCTCCAGCAGATGTTGTGACATCTCCACAGCTTTTGCTGCGTCTCCAGTCATCAGAGGGACAATCTGCGACCGCGAGACGCATTCCTTACCTGTAATTTCCTCGATGATTACTCGAAATTCCGACGATATTTCCGCAAGACGAGCCCGCTCTTCCGACATTTTTTCCAATTCTTCAGTCATCATCAGTGTCCAGGCCGCGCATACCGGCGGGATGGCTGTGGAGAATATGAGGCTACGAGCCGTATTCACAAGATAGTCACGCAATGTTGCAGAAGTCGATACAAATGCCCCGGATGATGCGCAGGCTTTGCCGAAAGTGCCTACAATTATGTCGATTTCATCGATTAATCCGAGTGATTCAGCAACACCGAGACCTTTCTCACCGAACACTCCGAATGCGTGGGCCTCATCTATGTAAAGCATGATTTCCGGAAATTCCCTGCGCAGCTCCACGAGCTCCTGCAGAGGCGCCATATCGCCATCCATGCTGTATACTGATTCCGCCATCACGATTATCCTGTCGAATTCACCGCGCTTTTTCTCGATGATTTTCCGCAGATGTGCCGTATCGTTATGCCGCCACCTCTCCATCTGCGTGTTCCGCATCGTCAAGCCGTCGATGGCTGAGGCATGTATCAGTTTGTCAGGCAGAAAAAGAGTGCCGGGGATGCTCAAGGCAGAAACTGTGCCCACGTTGGCATGGTATCCGGAGTTGAAAAGCAGCGCAGGGCGACCATAAAGATTCTCGAGTCTGGTTTCAAGCTGACTGAAAACATCCTGGTCGGAAGCAAGCAGCCTTGACGCTGACGCAGACATCGATACATCGGGAAATCTTTCGGCGAACAGGTCGCGGAATTGAGACTGTCTCGCGGCGAGACCCATATAGTCATTGTTGGAGAGGTCAAGAAATCCCTGATTGGCACGATGCGGGGGAATCACACGGAATCTACCCTCCTGACGGAAATTATCCAGTATCTCATTATAACCCATAGTCTGATTGTTTTTCCGCAAAGTAATCGTCGAGGCTTCCGATAAGCGCGTCGCAGAGGAAGCGCATCTGGTCATCACTCACGGCAAGGTAGGGGGGCATGATGTAGGCGTTGTGGCCGAAAGGACGGATCCATGCGCCGCGTGCCACGCAATGCTTCTGGTAGCGGCCCGTGTCGATTGGTTCTTTGGTCTCGATTACCCCGATTCCACCGAGAACGCGAATGTCGGCGGTATATGGTCTGTCAGCGGCAGCGGCGAGTCGCTCCTTCATGATGGTTTCTATCTCGGAGATACGTTTCTGCCATGGTGACTCAAGCAACAGTTTCACCGATGCAACCGCTATTGCGCATGCGAGGGGATTGCCCATGAAGGTTGGTCCATGCATCATCACTCCGGATTGAGAAGAGGATATCATGTCGGCGACCTTGGTAGATGTGACCACCGCTGAGAAGGTCATATAACCTCCCGTTATGGCTTTGCCTATCAGCATGATGTCAGGTTGTACACCGGCATGTTCCCATGCGAACAGTTTTCCGGTGCGTCCGAATCCCGTCGCGATCTCATCGAAAATCAAAAGCACATTGTTTTCATCGCATTCCTTGCGGAGTTCGCGGAGATACTGCGGATGATAGAATCTCATTCCGCCGGCTCCCTGCACCACAGGCTCGAGGATGACTGCGGCGAGTTCATCGGCGTGTTCCCTGATGATTTTCCTCATGGGTTCGAAATCAGCAGGGTCCCATTCTCCATCGAAACGGCATTGTGGAGACGGCGCGAAGTATCTGACGGGGAGTGCGGGGCCGAATGCGCCATGCATCCCTGTGACCGGGTCGCATACGGACATGGCGTTCCATGTATCGCCATGATACCCTGACCGTATGGTGGCGAAGTTGGTTTTCTTAGGATTGTCATGTGCCTGGACAGCCATTTTCATGGCTACCTCCGTAGCCACCGAACCTGAATCGGCATAGAAGATATGGTTCATGTTCGAAGGGAGGATGGAGAGCAGAAGCTTACCTAACTCCACAGCCGGCTCGTGGGTGAGACCGCCGAACATCACGTGCGACATCCGGTCTATCTGCCGGTGGGCCGCTTCGTTCAGAACCGGATTGTTGTACCCATGGATCACGCACCACCACGACGACATGCCGTCTACAAGACGGCGCCCGTCCTCAAGTATCAGTTCGGCACCGTGTGCCTCCCGCACCTTGTAGGTGGGAAGAGGGTTGTGAGTGGATGTATATGGATGCCACAGGTGATCTCTGTCGAAGTCATCGAAGACTGTATTGCTGTTTTCAGATTCCATGTATGTCGTTTTCATGATTTTAGTTTCTGTTTATTATCTCAGACCGGATCCACGTCGTAATATATCATAGTGGATTTCATTTCGGGGAGTCCCGCCACCGACTCGTGGCATTGTCTAAGCAACTGCTTGACCTTCCGCATCGAAGCTCCGGCCTCCACTTTCAATATTATGCTCTGGATATACCAGAGGGCGACGCGACTCACGAACGGTTTCTCAGGACCGAGCACCCGGTTGCCGAAAATCTCTCGCAACTTTGTCGTAAGGATGGTCGCGGCACGGTCTGCCATCCGCGAATCCTTGTTTTTCAAGAAGATTCCTATCACTTTCGAGAAGGGAGGATAGAAATACCGTTCCCGCTCTCCGATTTCATGCTCGTAGAAGCCGAGATAATCATGTTCTTTTACAAACTCCAGCACCGGGTCGTCAGGTCGGGTGGTCTGTATTATGACACGTCCTCGGTTGCCGTTTCGCCGCCCGGCTCTACCCGCGACCTGCTCCAGCATATTGAACGCACGCTCGTCACTCCTGAAATCGGGGAAGTTGAGAAGTGTATCGGCGTTGATTACCCCCACGACCTTCACTTTCTCGAAATCAAGACCCTTCGTAACCATCTGCGTGCCTACAAGAATATCCGACTTGTGCGCAGAGAAGTTCTCTATAATCTCCTGAAACGCATCTTTGTTACGGGTGGTGTCAAGGTCCATGCGGCTGACCCGGCTATCGCGGAATACATCCTGCACCTCCTCGGCTATGCGCTCCGTACCATAACCGTATGTCTCGATGTCGGTCCCCTCACATGCCGGACACACATTAGGCAGAAGTCTTGTATACCCGCAATAATGGCATTTCAGCAGGTTGATTTTCTTATGATAGACAAGCGAGACATCGCAGTTCTCGCATTTAGGGGTCCATCCGCAGGTGCGGCATATAACCATCGGTGCGAATCCTCGGCGGTTCTGGAATACTATTCCCTGCAATCCTTCTCCGAAAGCCTCGCGCATCTCCTGCATCAAAGGACGGGAAAGGCTGCCGCGGTTGATTTTCTTCTTCCGCTGCTCCTTCATATCTACGATCTCCACCTCCGGAAGCTGAGCACCCTCGAACCGCTCGTATAGCGTTGCGAGTCCATATTTGCCGGTCTTGGCTTTGTAGAAAGTTTCTATTGACGGGGTAGCGGAGCCAAGCAATACCTTGGCTCCGTGCATGGACGCCAACACGGTAGCCACGTCGCGTGCATTATACCGGGGTGCCGGATCATATTGCTTGAAGGATGCCTCATGCTCCTCGTCCACAATCACGAGTCCGAGACGGGCGAAAGGTAGGAACACCGATGACCGGGCTCCGAGCACCACAAGCGGTTCATTGCCGGAGAGCAGACGTTTCCAGATGTCGACCCGCTCGTTGTCGGTGAATTTGGAATGATATACGATGAGACGGTTGCCGAACGCGTGTCGCAGTCTGTCGGTAAGCTGGGTGGTAAGCGAGATTTCAGGCACGAGATAAAGTACCTGGGTACCGTCCTTAAGCGCGGCGGCTATCAGATGGTTGTAGATTTCTGTCTTCCCGCTTCCCGTCAGGCCATGCAGCAGCACTATATCTTTATCGCGGAACAGCTTGCGGATCTCATCCTTCGCCGTGCGCTGCGCGTCGCTCAGAGGTACAAGTCCTATCTCGGCATCTTCCGTAACGCTATTGAAGCGATTTATCACCCTGCGCTCCATGCGGAATATTCCTTTGTCCACCAAGGCTTTGAGAACTCCTGGTGTAACTCCGGGAACTTCGAGCATCTCCGCCCGGGTCACATCCCGTAGCGGCACAGCCTTCTGCATCCATCCCGATTTGTCGAGATACGAGACCAAGGCATTTTCCTGCTGACGGGCACGTGTTATCTTGTCGAAGAAAGAATGCAGTTTCTCGTTGTCACCTCTTTCGGCGTCAAGAACCACAAAGGTCTGCTTCTTGGGTCGGTATTTCTCAACCACCTTCTCATCGATTTCCACTACTCCGGGCAGCAGCAGCTGGCTGACGGTCCCTGCCGCGTTGGCAATGCCGGTTGCATTGGCTATATCAGAGATAGTCAAGCGATTCTCACGCTCAAGCAACTGTAAGACCAAGGCTTGCCGTTCGGTGAAATGGGTATCGCTGTCGGCCTCGAAGTCCGGATTAAGAGTGACGAATGTCTCGCTTTCTGGTTTCAGGCCGGTAGGCACCGCGGCTTTGTAGACTTCGCCAACGGAACAGAGATAATACTCTGAAATCCATTTCCAGAGTTTCATCTGAGGGTAGCGGACCACCGGACGTGGATCGAGCATTGCCATCAATGGCTTCACCTCGTATCCAGGCCTGTTGGGGTGGATACTGTCTACGATTCCGGTGTAGAACTTCTTCCTTCCGAACTGAACGAGCACACGCGAACCCACCTGCAGCTGCGATTCCATATCCGACGGAATCTCGTAGGTGAAGGTGGTATTCAGTGGCAGCGGAAGTATTATTTCCGCGAACATCGGCTTGGTCATAATCTCATCCGGAAGAATGTTTTCAAATCAGACTTCTAAACCTTCTTTAGTAGGGAGACGTCTAATAGTTAATGCAAATTTAGTCATAATCCGAGAAAAAATGTTAAATTTGCGCTGAAAAATTATATTAACCACCCGAAGTCTTCTCAGAGCATGCGTTCAAACAGGTGACTTCAGGAATAAAAAAGAATAGCTATGAAAAGAGTAAAGATTGCCGTGGTAGTGATGCTGGTAGCGCTTGTTTCCGGTTTTCAGGCCAATGCGAGACTCGCCTTCGGTGTCAAGGCCGGTCTGAATGTCAACAAGATGCACCTAAACCATGATGAACTGTTCGACGGCAGCAACCGTGCCGGGTTCACCGTCGGTGTCATGGGTGAATACACTCTTCCGATGATTGGGCTGGGTGTGGACCTCTCCCTCATGTACACACGCATGAACAGCGAGGTCGAGACTCATATCCCCATTTCTTCGTACCCTGTTGGAGCCTTAATTCCAACCGCCAAAGCTGACTATAATGTCGGCAAGAACTTCCTTGAGATTCCTCTGAACATCAAGTACAAGTTCTCCATCCCCGCCATCAACCGCATCTTCTCCCCGATGATCTACACAGGTCCGACGCTCGCGCTCAAGCTTGATGGCAGTGAGAACTCTTTCGACACAAAGACATGCCAGTGGGGCTGGAACGTCGGCATAGGTCTCGAGTTCATCCGTCATCTTCAGATTTCCGCAGGTTACACATTCGGTATCAACAATGTGATGGATGAAGTAGACCTTCCTTTCGACCTCGGTACCGTAAAGCCCGGAGATATCAACATGCGCAACAACTACTGGACCGTAACGGCCGCATGGCTTTTCTGACGAGATGAAAAAAATTCTGATATTGATTCTTACAGTGGTGACGGCCCTCGGCGCGAACGCCAAGTTCCGCTGGGGTCCCACTGTGGGGACTAACTTCTCCAATCTATACTGGAACCAGCCGCTGCTACACTCCAGCACGCTTGCCGGAGTCAGTGGCGGCGTCATGGGCGAGGTGATGATTCCAGGCATCGGTTTCGGAGTGGACATGGCCCTGAAGTATACATTCAAGGGCGCGAAGACACAGTTCGGCAAGTACGACGTATGGAGTTCCGACGGCTTCGGCACCGAGTCCCTCCGCTTCCATACTATCCAGATTCCTGTTAATCTTCGATTCAAGTGGACCCGCATGAACGGTTTCGAGCATTATCTGGCCCCGATCGTGTTTGCCGGACCCTCTTTCAACTTCTATGCCGCGCACACCGACTGCGAGGCCGTGGAAATTCCCGCAGCGTCTGTCGGGATCCAGTGCGGTGTCGGAGCCGAGATATTCGAGCGCTATCAGCTCACGGCCGGATTCCTTTGGGATCTGTCGCATGACATACGCACCGTAAAACTCGATGACAACGCTGCGAGAATGCGTGGTTGGTTCATCGACTTCACTGTGCTTTTCTAAAAATTGATCAGGTAAATCTAAATGGAAGATACAAACAAGCAACCGGAGACTGACGAGATGAGAATCGTGTCGCGGGCAGTAGAGCTGCTCAAGACCGTCTATGACCCCGAGATTCCCGTGAATGTCTATGACCTCGGCCTTATCTACAGGATAGAATATACAGAGGAGGACAAGACGCTTCACGTGGACATGACGCTGACGGCGCCTTCCTGTCCGGCGGCCGACTTCATCGTGGAGGACATCCGTCAGAAACTGGTCAGCATTCCCGGTCCGGAGAAAGTGGACCTGCGTCTCGTCTTCGAGCCTGAATGGAATCAAGACATGATGACCGAGGAAGCAAAACTTGAACTCGGATTCCTCTGATGAAGGCATATTTTCTCAGCGACCTTCATCTCGGAGCACCATATTTCCCCGACTCGCGACAGGCGGAGCGGAGAGTGGTCGATTTTCTCGATTCTATCAAGGATGACGCCCATACTATCTACCTTCTGGGCGACATCCTTGACTATTGGTATGAGTACCGTTATGTCGTTCCCCGGGGATTCGTGAGGTTCTTCGGTAAACTCGCCGAACTCGCCGACAGCGGTGTACGCATTGTGTGGTTCATCGGCAACCATGACATCTGGATATTCGATTATCTTCCTTCGGAACTCGGCATAGAGGTTGTGGACGGTTCTCTGGTGGAGGAGATCGACGGACATTGGTTCTTCATGACTCACGGAGATGGAATAGGGCGGCTCAAACCCTCTTTCAAGGTGCTCCGCAAGCTTTTCCGGAGCAAATGGTGCCAGAAGGCCTTCGCAGCCATCCATCCCCGCTGGACCGTGCCATTCGCCTACAACTGGAGCCGACATTCACGCAAGATCGAGGGACCGTCGGATGCAGATGCACGGCGCATGATGGAGAATATCACTGCTTTCAGCCGCGAATACCTTGAGAAACATCCGGAGATAAACTTCTTCGTATATGGTCATCTTCATCTTCTCGAAGATATCAATCTCACCCCCACATGCAGGATGATAGTCCTCGGGGAATGGATTGCGACCATGAGCTATGGGGTCTGGGACGGAAAGGAATTCCGACTCGAGAAGTATCAATAGGTAATAACGGCCGGATTTTACCCGGATAGATTGCCTATACAGGCATAATGTTTGCCAAAATATCTGAAAAGTCGCGTTAATCGGCATTCTTGGCGTATTAATCGGGATATTATATCGGTCATTTCAAAAAAAATCACTATATTTGCAGAGAATTGGCGTAAGTTAGACTCATCGGCTGCGGTCGGTGGATCTAATCAGCGCATATGTTGCTTCGGTCAGATAATATAGTAACAATAGTAAGAATAAACAATATGGTCATACAGCGTTGGCAATCTGTTTTACTTCTCTTGACGGCTGCATTGATGGGCAGCTTCACTTTCCTATCGCTCGGACAAATCCAGATGCCGGAGGAGAGCCTCAATTTCACCACTCTCGGCTTCGAGATCGAGGGCATATCCACCGACGGAGCCCCGTCAGGTTACCGCGCCCATACTTGGATATTTTTCATAGTATCACTGATGAGCGCCATTATCCCGTTCATCAACATATTCCTTTTCAAGAATCTGCGCCTCCAGAAGATGCTCTGTCTTGTGGAAGTGCTGTTTATACTTGCGACTGTCGGTGTCGGCTGTGTATACGGTTACGCCCAGTTCTCACCCTACTATGTGAGCTGGTCGTCGGTCATCATCATGCCTCTTCTCGCTTTCATCAGCGATGTTATGGCCTATAACCGCATCAACAGCGACATGAAGTTGCTATCTTCGGCAGACCGTCTGCGCTAAGACGCTTGCGGCTACCGAAACCATTCCATTACTAACATTCACAACACACTCTCTTTAAGAGTCTAACCTTCATCATGGCAAAAGAACTGAAATACTTCACGAAAAGATCGGAAAACTATTCCCAATGGTATAACGAACTGGTTGCTAAGGCCGATCTGGCCGAGCAGAGCGCGGTGCGCGGATGTATGGTAATCAAGCCCTACGGATACGCCATCTGGGAAAAGATGCAGCGCCAGCTTGACGATATGTTCAAGGCAACCGGACATCAGAACGCATATTTCCCTCTGCTGATTCCCAAATCGTTCCTCAGCCGTGAAGCTGACCATGTGGAGGGCTTCGCCAAGGAATGCGCGGTCGTGACCCACTACCGTCTCAAGACCGATCCCGATGGAAACGGGGTAGTGGTAGATCCGGCAGCCCGTCTCGAAGAGGAACTCATAATCCGACCCACTTCGGAGACCATCATCTGGAATACATATAAGAACTGGATACATTCCTATCGCGACCTTCCTTTGCTCGTGAACCAATGGGCCAACGTGATGCGTTGGGAGATGCGCACAAGGATGTTCCTCCGTACTGCAGAGTTCCTCTGGCAGGAGGGTCATACCGCCCACGCCACCCGCGAGGAGGCCGAGCGGGAGGCACGCAGGATGCTTGAGGTTTACGCCGATTTCGCACAGAACTACATGGCGGTACCGATCATCAAGGGAGTGAAGACGGCATCGGAAAGATTCGCCGGTGCTATCGACACCTATACAATCGAGGCAATGATGCAGGACGGAAAGGCCCTGCAGTCGGGTACTTCTCACTTCCTCGGTCAGAATTTCGCAAAGGCGTTCGAAGTCACTTTCATGAATAAGGAGAACAAGCCGGAATATGTATGGGCCACGTCCTGGGGTGTATCCACCCGTCTGATGGGTGCCCTCATCATGACCCACAGTGACGACAACGGTCTTGTGCTTCCTCCCCGTCTGGCACCTATTCAGGTTGTAATCGTGCCTATCTATAAAAATGAGGAGGGTCTCAAGGCCATTTCCGCCAAGGTTGAGCCGATTGTCGATGAACTCCGCCGCCGCGGCATCAGCGTGAAATACGACGATGCCGATAACAAGCGTCCCGGATTCAAATTCGCCGATTATGAGGTGAAGGGTGTACCCGTACGTCTCGCCATCGGCCAGCGTGATATCGAGGAAGGTACTGTAGAACTGATGCGCCGTGACACTCTCGAGAAGGAGACTCTTCCCATCGATGGCATCGTGGACCATATCTCAGCCGAACTCGACGATATCCAGCAGAAACTTTTCGACCGCGCTCTTGAATACCGCCAGCGCAAGACCGTCTCCGTAGATACCTATGAGGAGTTCAAGGAGAAGATTGAGGATGGAGTGTTCATCCTCGCGCACTGGGATGGAACTTCCGAAACCGAAGCGAAGATCAAGGAGGAGACCAAAGCTACCATCCGCTGCATACCGTTCGAAGGCGACACCACTCCAGGTGTCTGCATGGTGACCGGCAAGCCTTCGGCCCGCAGGGTGCTTTTCGCAAGAAGCTATTGATTTGGAACGTGATTCCGGGAACTGACGGTTTCTGAACTGTTTGAACTGTTGAGGACCGGGACAATCAATTAAATTCAGTATTCAAGATGACTTCAGGTTTTAAATATATAGCGGCAGGTGCGATCGGTATCGTATCTATGGCGGTGGCTTCAGCCGCACCGCTCGACGTGGAGGATTATTGCACACCCTCCCAGACTTCCCCAAAGGGTGTGAAGGAGATGCGTCCGCTTGCCGATGGTGTCAGCTATGCCGCAGTTTCCGACGACGGCCGACGCATCGATGTGTTCAGTTACAAGACCGGAAAGGCTATCTCCACTCTCTTCTCGCTTGATGCGGTCAAGGGTGACCTCAAGATAGATGACTTCGAGGGATACGCACTCAGCGAGAACGAGAAGAAGATTCTGCTCTGGAACAATTCGGAACAGATTTACCGCCATTCTTTCACCGCAGAGTATTACGTATACGACATTTTCCGCTCCACACTGAAAAAGGTTTCGGAGAATGGGCCGCAGCGTAACGCCACTATCTCGCATGACGGACGGATGGTGGCTTATACCCGTGACAACAACATCTACATTTCAAACCTCGATTACGGCACCGACAACGCCATTACCGCCGACGGCAAGCTCAACGCCATCATATACGGGTCGCCCGACTGGGCGTATGAAGAGGAGTTCGGAATGCAGAACTCGATGTGCTGGAGTGCAGATGACTCCGTACTCGCGTACATCCGCTTCGACGAGTCGAAGGTGCCGGTCTACACATTCGACCGCTATAAGAGCTACTGTGAGGAGAATCCCCTTTCGGACATCTATCCGGATGCGTATTCCTATAAGTATCCTCTTGCCGGATATCCCAACTCCACGGTGACAGTCCATGCATATCAGGTCGACAACCGCACCACTAAGAAAATGGATCTCCCGATTGGAGAGGGCTACGTCCCGATGCTGTCGTTCGACGGCGAGGGGAAGAACCTGATGGCAATGCTTCTGAACCGAGACCAGAACCGTCTCGAACTCTATAAGGTGAATCCAGGCTCGACTGTGGCAAGCCTCGTTCTGACAGAAAAGTCAGACGCATGGCTCAGCCCCGAGGCATATAAGATGGTCCGTTATTCAAAAAACACGTTCGTAATAGGGAGCGAGCGTAGCGGATGGCGCCATCTTTACGAGTATGATTACAGCGGCAATCTCAGGCGTACCATAACCTCCGGTGAATGGAACGTCACCGAATATTATGGGCGCGACGCGCGAACCGGCACAGATTACATCCAGACTACTTTGCGCGGAGCGATCAACCGTAACGTCGCATCTGTCGACAGCAAGGGACATGTCACACCGCTCAACAGTGTCGATGGAACGGAGGATGCATGGTTCAGCGGCAATTTCGATTATTACCTCCGTAAATACAGCAATGCGGTCACGCCTCCTGTATATACCATCTGCAACAACCGCGGCAAATCTCTCATCGAGATTGAGAGCAACAGCGAGTATGCGGCCAAATACGCCTCGGCACCTAAGATGGAATTCATGACGGTGCCAAATGCAGAGGGCGAGGCGATGAACGCCTGCGTCATCAAGCCAGCGGGGTTCGATGCATCGAAGCGATATCCGTTGATGATGTATCAATACAACGGTCCAGACTCTCAGTTGGTCCTCAATACGTGGAAGATGGATGGCATATATTATGTCGCCTCGAAGGGATATGTGGTGGCGATGGTCGATGGCCGGGGAACCGGCAACAGGTCGCGTAAGTGGGCGAACGCCGTATATCGCAATCTCGGCCAGCTGGAGACGGCCGACCAGATAGCAGGAGCTCGCGAAATCGCAAAACTCCCGTATGTTGATGCCGACCGCATGTCTTGCTTCGGATGGAGCTACGGCGGCTATATGACCCTTATGGAACTTACAGCCAAGGATTGTCCCTTCAAGGCCGGAGTCTCGATGGCTCCCGTCACCGACTGGCACTTCTACGACTCCATCTATACTGAGAGATATATGTCTACCCCGCAGACAAACCGCGCTGGATACGATTCCGCGTCGACTCTCGACAGGACCGGCAATCTCAATGCACGACTGCTCATCATGTCGGGTACAAGCGACGACAATGTGCACTTCTACAATACCCTCAAGTTTACTTCCAAACTGAACTACGAGGGTAAGGTTTTCGACATGATGGCTCTGGCAGGATTCGAGCACAGCCTCCGCATGTGCAACGCCCGTGCCCGCCTCTATACCAAGATTGTCGACTTCCTTGACACTAACGTGAAGTAAAAATTAAGTAAATCGTGAAGTAAGGCACGCCGATGAACGATTTTGAAAAAATAGACAGCTCAAGGTTCTTCGCTTTCTGGAAAAGCTTTTCAGTGGCGCTTCTTGTCATGATCATAACTCTGTTCCTGTCGATGGTCCTGCCGTTCTATTTCTCTCCGATCGTTTCGCTTCTCGGCGCCGCCTTCCTCTATACACAGCTCTACAACAACAAGCTCAGTAAATCGGCGGCATGCATGATATGCACCTACGCCATATTCCTCTGTCTTATCTCGTTCTCTTTCCTATCCATACTTCTAAATATGCTATATATATGGGGACTCATCAATCTTCCGAAGGAATTCTCATTCTTCTCGGTTCCTTATATCCCCAGCCTTATCCTGAATCCTATCTGCTTCCTGACCATATTTATCATCAAGCTGCGGAGCGGCCGTCTGTCGATATGCGTTGACTGCAGAATAGAGCACGGTCCTTCGATAGCAAGGGGAAAGGAAGGACAGATACATTACTCCGAATCGCGTCTACAGCTCACCAACCTGCTGTGGCTGTTCGGAATCCTCACGGTCATCACATGGGGCTATTATCTGTTCTTCTATATGGATATGAATATAAATGGCCGAGACAACTACATCTTCTTCTGGGTGAACATCATCGCCTTTATCATTGACGAGGTGTATTTTGCGTCGCGCTATTACAATATGTACCTCGATATGAAGGAAAATGGAGAGGTCATATCCGAAGAGGAGCTCAGCGATATGACCACCAAGACATATCTCAGGTATTATGTAATCTGTGGCAACAGCGTATATGTCAATCCTAATGTGGCGGATCCGTATACACCCGATGCCAAAATTGTCGATACGCCTTTCGTCACCAAACGAAACGTGAACGGTATCACCTCGGCAGAGGTCAACGATATCATCCGTCGTATGCTTGGGATGCAGACAGGAACCCTCCGGTTCTTCTTCGGACGTAAGTCGCCAGACAATATGCACAACCGTCTGCTCCGCTATTTCTATTTCCTTCCCGGCAGTCCCTGTGAATATCATGAGATGCGTTTGGCAGGAAAATGGATGGACTTCTCCGAATTGATGGGATTGTATAATACCAATCCCCAATCTATATCTCGTATTTTCCTTGCGGACATCTCGAGAATGACTACGATAGTGCTGACCCAAAAGATATTCAACGAGGAGGGTGTGCGCCGCGTCAAGACCAAGAACTATCATCCTACGTATGATCTCGTGGAGATTCAGAAAAAGGAATATGACTTTCAGGATGATAAATGGATCAGGATTTCGATGTTCAATTCAGACACCAAAGCCTTTTTCGTCAGGAGATGGCTGCGTGGCCTGATGCGCAGGAAAAAGAAGAACGGCGAAGACAAATGGGTGCATCGTCAATAGCAGTTGTCGGCCCCACCGCCTCCGGGAAGACCCGCAGGGCAGTCGAGTTGGCCCGTGCGCTTGGTGGAGAGATCATTTCTGCCGATTCACGGCAGGTCTACCGTGGTATGTCGATAGGAACCGGCAAGGACCTTTGCGAGTACGGGGAGATACCATATCATCTGATAGATATAGTAGAAGCGGGGAAGAAGTATAATCTCCATCGCTATTTACATGATTTCACTGCCGCATACTCCGATATTCTCGAACGTGGTCTTGTCCCTGTGATATGCGGTGGCACCGGCATGTATCTCGAAAATGCTATACGCGGCATCAGGCTCCCGGAAGTGCCGGAGAATCAGGAACTGCGTAAGGAACTCGAAGGTAAAAGTCTTAAGGAACTGACCGAGATACTCGCCTCGATGAAAGCTCTCCATAACAATACAGATACCGACACGGTGAATAGAGCTGTCAGAGCCATCGAGATACAGAAATATTACGAGGATCATCCTGAAGAATCGGAGCTTGCAAACGCAGATAATGCCAGGCCTCTTGATTGCGCCGTGATCGGGCTTGTCATACCTCGTGACGTACGCAGACGGAAAATCACGACTCGCCTGAAGACGAGGCTTGATGAAGGAATGGCTGATGAAATCCGGAGTCTGCTTGACCGGGGCATCCCGGCCGCCGACCTCATTTACTACGGACTGGAGTATAAATATGTCACATTGTATGTAACCGGTGCTCTTACGTACGGGGAAATGTTCACCCGGCTTGAGACAGCGATCCATCAATTCGCAAAGCGACAGATGACCTGGTTCCGAGGCATGGAGCGGCGTGGAATCCACATAACCTGGCTTCCTTACGACATCCCGAATGAGGAACTGGTCGATACATGCCGCCAACTTTTGAAGGCATGAAAGTCTTGCCCACTTATTTCATCTTTATAGCAATCTCATGGATATTGATAATCTATTGAAAGAAAAAATCGGTAAGACAGAGATACTTGAATTGGTCACTTGGGCTACTGGTTCTGAGGACAGACTCAATCAGCTATGGAACCTCTGCCGTTCAGAAAACCGAAAAGCAAGCGTAAATGCTCTATGGGTTATCACCCACCTGCCGGAAACCGATGGTGCATGGGTAGAGTCAAAACGCGATTCCATGATTGATATACTATTGGTAGAGAGCGATATCGCAAAAAAACGGATGCTGCTGCAGATTCTGAGGAAGCAGGTATATGAAGCGGGAAATATCCGCACCGACTTCCTTGACTACTGCCTGTCGAAAATCAATTCCGAATGCGAGCCATACGCAGTAAGGTGTTTCAGTCTATATGCTGCCTATAGGATGTGCAGCCGTTACCCAGAACTAATATCCGAACTCGAATCTCACCTTTCCCTGCTCGAATACCAGCCCCTTTCTCCCGGCCTGAAAAGCGCCCTCCGGCAAACCAAAACAAAAATCAAAAAACTTAAGAAACGCACTATTGTTTCCATATCATCGTGATGCGGCATGGTCATATCATGATACTGCCGACTATGACTTCTGGTGCTGACAGTCACTCTTCAGTTATATTAGTTGAAATTTAGTTTAAACAACTACATATATAACTGAGGCAGGACAGTTCAAAATATGACTTTCCGGATGTTGTATCCGCAGCGAACAATGACGATGTTCCCTTTTTCGGGCGAGGAAATACGGACTCCGGTCAGGTCATAGTATTCTACCGGGGCATCGGTTTCCTGGATTGCGTCGTGGAGTTCGCTGAGCACATAGTCTGGCAGTGGAGCGGCAGGTGTATCGTCGCGTTCCGGTTCGGGAACCTTTCCGGAGGCCGTATAGTCTCCGATCGCACATTTCATCCAGCCGAGTTTCGCTCGGAGATGATCCAGCACTGTTTTCTTGCGGGCTGCCATGTCGGAGTTGTCGGACACCGCAGCACCTCCCTGAGGCACAGGACTGTTTTTCCAACGCTTGCGATCGGTCTTCGCTGCTTCCGCGATATGGTCAGCATATTTCTCTATGTCAGCTTCAAGTCCATCATAGCAGCTGGTCATGAACCACATCCAGGTGTCGCGCACCTTGGCGTTGAACTTATCGTTTACACGCATGGAGGGAATCCATGTCGCTCCGAATATGGCGTGCCTGTAAAAAAAGTCGTCGGTAGGGCCTACGAAAGCATTGCCGCAGTCCCACAGGGGCGAGAAATGCCACTTCTGTCCCTCGCCACGGTCGCGGAAAAGGTAGGTCGATCCATGGTAAGCCTCTACATGCGATATGATTTCTTCCACCAGATAGTACCTTGCGGCGTCATCAAGGTCAAGATAGCTCCAGGTAGCATCGGAATTGTATCCTATACAGTCGTTGATGGCCGAGAACTGGTCGGTGACGAACCGTTCCTGCAACTCTGAATATTCCTCAGGAGTGTCCCAGGTGATGCGTAGTATGTCTGGGTTGATATTTACGCCCGGTGCCACGCGCTCCTCCATCCTGATCTGATTTTCCTCGTCATAATTGTCAAGCTCTACAACATAACCTCCAGATACCATTTTCGGATCCGACACATTGTCCTCCAGCTCGCTAATTTCAATCCGTCCCTTCTCGACTCTAATCCCCTCTGTCAAGAAGTACAGACCTCGGTAATCGCCGTTGATAACCAGCTCCACAGGCTGCTGGGACGGTGTCCATGGAAGTCCAATGCGCTTGCCGAGGTTGAATCCCACGTAGTTGCGCATATATCCGAACACGTCGTCGGCATGTGCAAGCAACGTGTAATGCTTGCTGTTGCTCATGCCCAACATCTTCTGCTTCTCGCCGAGCTTGATTTTATACGGTTTCTTGGAGAATCCTCGGCGCGTCCAGTTGCCGCGCGCCTTGATTTCCAGTGGTAGGGGAGTCTCGGCACTCCCTATCGACTCGGCTCCCTCCTTCTCCATCCACTCGCATCCGTTCAAGTCGATCCAGTATTCCGAGAACTCGAAGTAATTCTTGTGGTCCAGATCCTTGCTTATCACCTCGTTGTCGAATGCCGAATGCGCGGCATCCTTGTACACGTTGATATACATCACGGGCAATGTTCCTGATAAACCATAGGCTGGATCCTGATTATGACTGTTTGTGGAAACTGTCAGAGTGGACTGTCTCGAACCGTCGTATTGAAAGGAGAGAGTCACGTCGTCAAGCCCGTCGCAATAGAAATTGGCACCGGCCCAAGTCATGTCGTACTCACCGGATTCCGTCACCCGTCTGGTCGACGAGGCTCCGAAGTCAACTGTTGACCAGTCCCCGCTCGCTATCTTGAACTCTCCCTCCAGTCTCTCGACATGCAGGGTATATGTACCGTCTTGCTCCGTGAACCGATATCGTGGCTCGGTATTGCTCCAGTTTCCGTACTTTACGCCCCGCAGGTACACTTCCGGAGCCGCCATTGAAGAAAAAAGTACTGACGAAAGACAAGCCGCACATATTATAATTCTTTTCATTCCCGTCTAAATTACAATTGAAGTCAGGATGACTACATCCTGACTTCAATAACGATAAATCTTAATAAGTAGTACGGCCTGTTGCTATTTTCATCTCAGAAACGGGGCCGTCTCTCTATCATATTCATCACGTTCAACACATTCTCAAAGCCCGGATAAGAATAAGGAATGTCTTCCACATCAATTCTGCTTCTTCATCAGAGAGACCTCTTAGCGGGCTGATATCAGCGATTGTTTTTTGGTGGGGTAGTGGCGGGGTGGTGCTTGGGGTTGGCCGGGAACCAGCCTTTACGGACCCGCTCAACTTGCTCGTTTACTTCCTTTATGCTCCAAAAACAACTGAAGGCGGTGACTCCGAGCAGGGAGGAACCTATCACAGAGTGTACGCGCAGCGCGGCGACAAGGAAGATGATTCCGGCTGCTAAAAACAGCCATTTCACTTTTACCCCGATATAGTATTCCCCCTTTATCACAAGCGGATGGAACAGCCCTATTATCAGAAATGTGCAGGCTCCGATCAGCAGCCCGGAAAGATTGAATTGCTCTATCATCTCTATCATTTTGTAGGTATTCTTAGTCTTAAGAGTGTGCCGGTGGGGCAGACGAAGCGACAGAAGGGCCGGTTGAGGAATATCGAGAGGATCACGAACAGCAGACCGATGCCGATTACCGCCCATGAGGCGCTTTTGACGAGAAATGCGGTGAAAATCTCGTAGTCAATCCACTGATAACCGATTCCGGTGATCAGAAATCCCAGTAGCACTACCCAAAGAACCCGGCGAAATGAGTTTAGTACCTGCAATGTAGAATGTGGCAGTTTTATCTTTCGTTTGCTGATTTTGCCGGCCAGTTCCTGCAACGAGCCAAACGGGCAGATCCATGCGCAGTAGTATCCCGGACGGTTGAAGAGGGGATAAATGAATCCAACCACTAACAGCACGACCGTTACCAGTCCGGCCATAGTGTACGTGAATCCGTGCGCGAAGAAGTTCAGCATCATGGCGTAATCGATGAACACTCCGGCCCAGAATCCAAGTACGGCTACATTCAGTATGTCCTGAACTATTTTGTAGCCAGGCTTGACATGGACTATCAACGGAATGACCGCACCAGCAATAATCACAAGCAACGCTACGATCAAACTCGCACTGACACCGAATCCTCCGGAACGCTCCGTTTTCCTGCCAAGCGCATCTTTTACTCCTGCACGGACATTACCTATGACTGCGTTGGAGGAGTATGTGGCGCCGGAGGCGGCATCTACCTGAAGCGCGGCAGCTTCCTCCAAAGTATGGCCGTTCCATGCCGACATCACTCCTTCGTCATATAACCGGTGGAAAAAACCGGGTGTCTCGCTGTTTGGAAGGGGCTTGACGGAATCTATCCTTCCGGCTGAGACATAAATCTCCAATGGGACCGGACCACCGTAACCGGAGATTTTCGCTCCAACTTCGGAGGTGTTGATCACCTCGCTCTCCGTAACCATATGTACTGTTTCGGGTTTGTCACCGGCATTTCCATCATCGAACGAATAACCGAACAGAGATTTGTCCCGCACCAGGGCAAGAGATGCCATGATGCAGAACACAACTATTAATGAACCGATTTGAACCCACCGGTTGCGTTTGCCGGAGATATTTAAATGAGTTTCGACTTGTGGCATAATTCTCTATAGTTTATATGGGAACGATGACTCCGTAATCTTCAATCTTCGTAATAAATTAACGATGCCGTTCCTTAGATATTTTAACAGTTTTTGCTATATTTCCTCTATGAAAGCTATTCCATGTCCCTGGTTATAGAGTGAAAAGCACG
>CAJUBC010000014.1 GCA_910584545.1 uncultured Muribaculaceae bacterium
TCTTGCTGATTTATTGATGAATAAATTTATGTTAAAAAATGTTTAGATTTGTTAATTCAATGCTCTATAACATTGTTTTCCGCTTTATTCCGACATAAAAAACACCGTCCGGATGCTTATCACATCGGCGGACGGTGCTATGGATTCCGACTCTGACCCCGGCGCCCATCGGCAAGGGTCATAATTACGATGGTCAGCGGTAATCTTTCAGGAGCTCGCGCAAGCGTTTGCGGGTGAAGAAAATACGGCTTTTCACGGTACCGAGCGGCATACTCAGACTGGAAGATATCTCCTCATTCTTGTAGCCGGCCACATGCATCGAGAATGGCTCACGGTAATCAGCGGGGAAGCCGGCGAGGATAGCAGAAATCTCTCGCGCGGCGTAAGCACCATCAGGGGTCTCGAGACCCGAATCCTGCGAAAGATTGAGATGATAGAGGTCCTCGGTGGCATCTACGACGGTATTCTCACGCACGCTTTTGCGGTAATTGTTGATGAAGATGTTACGCATGATGGTGAGGATCCATCCCTTGAAGTTGGTGTTCTCAGCGAACTTTCCCTCGTTATCGAGAGCCTTAAGGGTTGTATCCTGTACCAGATCGTGCGCCTCTTCCCGGTTCGTGGTGAGTTTCATCGCGAATGACATAAGATTACCCTGCATCCCGATTACGGAGGATTTGAAGGTGTCGTTCTTGTTCATCTGATGTAAGGATTAAATTGGGTTAGATATGTGTTTTTGATTCGTTATTAGTTCGAAATCATTTCACGAGCCAAAGATACTTATTAAATTTTAATCCAACAACATTTTTCTTCAAAATTCGAAAAAAAATAAAGAATATGACAAATTCTTCACATTTTTGCAACAATCAGCCCCTTCAGAGGCCGTACTGCATGAAAAAACATGTCGATTATTTCTCGCTATCAATCCTGTCGACACGGACAAGCTCTATTCTGGTGGTTCCCATCCTGACGATGGTGAATTTCAGGTTGTCGATCTCGATTGTGTCACCCTGTGCGGGAAGAGCCTCGAGATTCTCCAGTATATAACCCGCGAGCGTATGGTATTCCTCACTTTCGCGTAGGTCAAGTCCATAATCCTCGTTGATGGCCGATATCTCCACCCTGCCGGAGAACATGAAGGAATTGTCATTGATTTTTCTCGCAACAATCCTCTTATGGTCATGCTCATCCTCGATTTCTCCGAATATTTCCTCCACCAGGTCTTCGAGAGTGACGAGTCCCGATGTGCCCCCGAATTCATCTACCACAATCACAAGACTGCGTTTGTCGGCCATCATGCGGCGCATCATCTTGTTGGCCAACATGGTCTCCGGGGTGAAGATCACCGGTTTCAGACGCCGGCGCCAGTCAGCATCCTTGTTGAAAAGTTCCGATACGTGAATGTATCCCACCACATCATCGATATCCTCCTTATATACCACTACCTTCGACAGGCCCGTGTCTATGAATTTATTCATCAGGTCATCGCGGGTGGTGCCTTCGAGCGGCACGGCCACTATCTCATTGCGCGGAATCATACAGTCCACGATTTCCGTGTCCTTGAAATCAACGGCCCTACGGAAAATCTTCACTTCGTTTTCCTCCGCCTTTTTGTCGGCCTGCTCCTCAAAAGACTGCTGGAGATAGCTGTCGAGCTCATCGATGGTAAGCCTTTGGTCTACGCTCTGGTCAGTGCCGAGACCGAAAATTTTCATCAGTCCCCTTGAAATCATCGACACCAGCCAAGACACAGGATACAGAATCAAGTATATCAGGTACAGCGGCAAAGCCAGAAGGCGCATCATGAAGTTTGGATTGATTCTGAAAGTCGTTTTCGGGAAGAACTCGCCGGTAACGAGAATCAGTCCTGTCGAAAGGACGGTATTGGATATCAGCACCAGGGCATCGTTACCCTCCCCGAAAAGCTGTTCAAGAGGACGGTTCACAAGAGCGGAGAATGCAATACCATATATTACCAGCACCACATTGTTGCCTACAAGCAGAGTCGAGATGAACATGTCCTCGTGATGGGAGAACATCTTGATGATCCGGTCGACAATACCCCCTCTGGCGGCATCAATCTCCATCCGGACCTTGCTTGACTGCACGAAAGCGATTTCAGTTCCGGAGAATAGTCCGGAGAAAACTATCGCCACAAGGGTGATTATTACAGCAGGCACAAATTGAAGATCCATAGTCTTGTTTAATTATTCCTGGATGCCGAGTCTTCTGGGACCGGGAATATTCCCTGCGGTTTCAACACCCGGTAAGATGTGAGCCGTTCGTTCGACTCGAACCCTATTCCCTCGAGCACATGGGTCTCGGTCTCTATATGAATGAACGTATCGCTGTAGATCCGGCCCTTCCGCTGGTCCCAGAAGAGCCTTTCCGAAAGAAAAAGGTCCTTTGGCACCTTCGTCATCTCCACGTGGCCTTCGAGACGCCACAGCTGACGGTCCTTGAAATATCGTGCCGAGTCGGCCGCGACAGTGGCCACCACATGGAAATAGGGGTCATATTTCTGAAGATACAGGCCATCGGGAAAAATCCAGTACGGTGGATTGGCTTCATCGTATACTTTCCATATAGGCGCCACGATCTTATATTGTATCACCCCCGAGTCAGAAATCAGCGTGGAAATATTACGGGTGGTCATCGTCGCCATTTTCTTCGGGTCGAGACTCGCCGCGACATTGATTTTCTGTTCCTCTACGCATGCCGGAAGCAGCGTCAGCAGCGCGAGCGAGATGGCCGACAAATGGGAAACAACCGATAGCGCGTTCCGCCGGGTCACTTGATTTTGCGTTTGAAGAACCATACCTCGTTGAAGTTCACTCCGAGGGTGATGTTGAAATAATTCTCGCCGATGAGTGCCACCGGTGCGGTATGTCTCCGCTTCCACTCAAGTCCCAGATTGACCATTGTCTTTCCTTCAGGCGTGGGGAATCCGACACCGCACGACACTCCGTACTCCTTGACGGAATTACCGTTTATCAGTAGATAATCGTCAGTATAGCAGGCACCGAGGCGATAGGTCATGCGTTCGCCATATCCTCCACGGAGTTTCGGCGTGTACTCCGCGCCGACCGCATAGCGGAGGCGGTTGTTGAACTTCATTCCCTGGAACACCACCACATCCGGACGCTCATCCATATATAAAGGAAAGTATTCGCAATCTTTCCAGCCCTGCCATGTGAAATCGGCCTCGACCATCAACCGTCCCTGGCGCTGATGGACATAGCTGAGACCCACGCCGACAGTATTAGGCATATAATATTTTCCTTTCATCTTAGAGAATGCCACCGTGTCAGGACGCGTATCCTGAGAAGTCTCCTGGATTGTAGCCCATGTCTTGCCGAGCAATGTCTTTTTAGGACTCCAGGTGACACCGAGGGTGAGGCGGTCATTCTTTGTTATGCTCTGTGTGTACTGAGCACCGACGAGAATGTTCCAGTCGCGGATTTCCATCACGTGCTCGAACTTGGAGCGTCCGCCACCCTCGGGAACGGAGAACACGTCGTTGGCTATAGTACCGAAATCATAGCTGACATTGAAACCGAGCGAGAATCCCTTGATTTTTCCACTCAGACCGAGATAGAACTCGTTGATACCGCCCGAGCCCTGGTTTTCCATCGCGCCATGCTTGATCTCATTACCGAATGCGTAACCTACGGAACTGAGAGGAACGAGACCGATGGAGCCTCCCATAAACTTACTGATCGGGAACTGCATGGTGACGTAATCCACGCCGCCGCCTATGGAGTGGTCATGGACCGAGCCCTCCTTGCTCCACAGCATAGACATGTCGGCTCCGAGGTCGAAGAGGAAGGTAAGTGAGTCGATTGCCGCATACGATGCGGGATTCATCACATTGATCTGCCTGCCGGAGTTCATGGCGTAGCCTACGCCCCCCATCTGACGCTGCATGGAAGTAGCCCTGTCGCCGAGGATTCCATATCCGTACATCGAATATGGAGTGGTGACGTTCTGGGCAGTCGCTACCGAGGCCGCCAAAGCCACCGGGAGGAGGAAGAGGAGTTTTATCTTATTCATTGTCGTCATAATTGTCGTTATAATTGAATATACGTACCAGACCGCGGCCCACGAGAGCGCAGTCAACTTCAGCCTCGATTCCTTCATCGGCAAGCAATCCGGAGAGAATCTCGGCATCGCCGCCGGTAAGGATGATCTTTACATTTCCGAATCGGCGCGCCGCCATGTCGCCGGCACCGCGAATTTCCGCCAATAGACCTCTCAGCACTCCGGAACGAATGGCAGTTACGGTATCATGCCCGAAATCCGGAAGGTCACCGTCAGATCCCACAAGAGGAAGCCGTGAAGTATATCCATTCAGCGCCCGGAACCGCAAAGAAAGACCAGGAGATATATTGCCGCCGAGGAACCTTCCACCGGCTACCAGATCTTCCGTAACAGCAGTCCCTGCGTCTATAACCAGCGTGGGTATGGCTGCCTGAGCGCCTGCAGCCGCCGCGATACGGTCCGTGCCGAGAGTGTGACGGCTGTCATATTCCACAGTCAGCGGCAATGGCGTGGACGGCTCGAGCCTAAGGTATCGGCCGCCAAAACGGCTCTCGAGATAGTTCTCAAGACCTCGCAAGTCCTTCCCTACCCTGCAAGACACGGCTCCCCCGGGGGAGTACCGAAGCGCCATATACTCGACATCGGTCTCCGACAGCTTGTCGGAGGAGCGACTTTCGAGAAGGGTCTCCCCCTCGAACACACTCACTTTGGCGGCTGTGTTCCCTATGTCGAGCGTCAGGATTCTTTTTTTCATTCTATAAGGGGAAGGTGCTGGATTGATTACTTTTTAGCTGAATTCCTGTTTTGCTTCTTTAGAGCGAAGACAAGCATCCATGATGAAACAATCTGTATCACGGCTCCGGCAAGTGTGAAGAGGATTGTATCGCGAAGAATGGCGAGACTGATCAATTGTGAGCCGAAGCGTGCGGAATTATAAAACCAGAAAGCGGCTCCGACACAGAAACAAATGCCTGACCAGCCCTCCATGCGGCGCATTCTACGTACGCGGAGGTCTTCGCCCGGAGCACCGATTTTCACCATCCGCGCCACGGTAAAGATCACGGCTCCGGCTGTATAGACCCACTTGAATACCTCGGCCAGCGCCATGTTGTCCATGCTAACTATGGGAGCGACCATGCCTACCAACACGAGAATCAATCCCATTGTCGCCACAGCCTCCACAATCCTGCGGCGCCGCATGAGCGCGGCATCCGGCACCGGGAACCCTACGGTTTCTTCTTTTTTACTCATTTTATGATATATACATCTTCAGTGGACTTCTGCATCCGGTACTGCTCCCTTGCGATTTTCTCAAGGTCTTCGGTCCCGGTAAGCAGTTGCTCGCGGCGATCGCGGTAATAGTCGGCCGAGTCCTCGCATTGCTTGATCTGTTCCTGCAGACTCTTGATCTCCTCCTGATAACGGATATTGTTCTTCCAGGACACGTCATCATTGAGAAACAGCATCATAAGTATGACCCCGCCTATCAGCAACAGTGCGAGGTGGGACCTTCTCCGAACCCAGAAATTCCACTTTTTGATTTTCCTGCTCATTTCAAACTTCAAAATTAGCGATTATGCCCGATTATTCAAAATTATAAATGATTTTTAAGGAACTTTTAAGGAACGCGCGCCGGCACGGGCGGAGAAATACTAAAAAACAACAGCTCCGAGCCGCGGCTCGGAGCTGGTTCGGGTAATATACATTATTCTGTTTTGGTTATGTTCTGTTTTGACTGACGTATTCATGTCGGCCGTCCCGGCCGGCCTATCTGTAATCCTTCAGAAGCCCCTGGAGGCGTCTGCGGGCGAAAAAGATCCGGCTTTTCACCGTACCGAGCGGCAGCGACATCTTCTGCGCGATCTCGTTATACTTATATCCTGCGAGGTACATGGTGAAGGGTACCTTGTATTCATCGCTGAATCTGTTGATGGCCAGAGATATTTCCTTGACGGCCACCGAGCCTTCAGGAGAGGAGAGGCCAGACTCCTGCGATAGATTCACGTGATAGAGATCTTCCGTAGTGTCGATCACCGTGGCGCTGCGCACCTGACGGCGGTAGTTGTTGATGAAGATGTTCCGCATGATTGTGAACACCCATCCTTTGAAGTTGACATTGTCGACGTATTTCGACTCGTTGTCAAGAACCTTAAGTGTGGTATCCTGGACAAGGTCCTGGGCCGCTTCTCTATTTGATGTAAGCTGGCAGGCGAAATTGAACAGATTTCCCTGAAGCCCCAGCAGTCGCTGTTTGAAAGATAATTTGTCAGTCATAGCAGTGGAATCTTAAAAGGTTTCCATGAACCCGTCCCGGTCTGTGACATCTGTTATCTTGTAAGTGAAACAGACCTATGACAGATCCATTCTATAGAACTAAAACAACAAAACAGGTAAAAAAGATATGGAATTCGCAACATTTTTTATTGCATTTTTGTTACGTTTTGCAACGCGCTGATATTCAAGAGCATTATCTGCAATCCAAATACATGTCCCACGGGGTGGCGAGAGCTATGTATTCCCCTCTTTCCCGATTGGCGTAGAGATCGAACCGCAACGCGTCGGCACGACGCTCGCGACGTTCGTCGATGTCGCCGAGAGCGAAATGCATCGGGAAGAAACGCGAGATATTGAAAGCTGCGGTCATCTCGGCGGCTCCTGTGAAATAATCGCGCCCGATACGGGAATCGACCGGAAAGAAACAGCAGTCGATGTCAGCTCCTGAAACAGGACGCTTCTCCGTGTCGATATACTGACGGATGTGGCGCAGACACGCACGGAAGTCGCCCATGGCCTTGCGCACTTCCTGTGCGGTGCTCTCATCGAGCCATATCCAGGCGTTGAGATCGCCGGCATGAAACAGCCGTATCCCCGCGCAGTCAACTATATATGAATTCCCTATATCCGTGGACGGGAATGCCGCCACGCGTGCGGTACCGTCGTCGAACACTTCTCCATGACGAAGCACTGTCACGGAATCCGGATCAGGACGCGGCCCCTTGTATACGGAGGTAGGACTCACTATATGGCGCATGCGCTTCCACACATCCGAACTGACAATATAGCGGACAAAAGGGAATCGCGTGGTCCACGCGAAGATTTCCGGATTATAATGATCCTTATGACTGTGGCTGACAAGCACATAAAGCGGAAGAGAGGCATCGATGCCGTCAAGGATACGCGAGCTGTCGGTCGTGCCGTCAGGACCGAGCCAATAGTCGAACACGAATGTGGCCGCTGGAAGATGGACCGCAAAGCAGTCATGCCATATATATCTGATCGCAATCATTAAGCATATAACTGATGAAGTTTAAGAGAATCGTACATTTGTACGACTCTCTATGTATAAAACTTCAAGATATTGCAGATTGTTATAATTGATGCGCCTCTATGTGGGATATTTTTACTAATTTTGCAATCCGGAAGAGACAGCGTCTCATTGGAATTGTTGTTTACACGGCCTGGAGCCTTATCAGACAAACATACAAGACATGATCACAGCATCGGCAAAGAAGAGAGAGAACATAGCTGAATACCTGCTCTATATGTGGCAGATTGAGGATATCATCCGTGCATACGGTCTCGACATAGACAAGATCAAGAAAAACATTGTGGACAGGTACACAGACCTTACTCCGGAACAGCGGAAGGACATGGTGGAATGGTACGAGTCGCTCATCGACATGATGCGCACCGAAGGAGTCATAGCCACCGGACACCTTCAGCTTAACCGTAACACACTCTCCGACATCGAACAGCTGCACCGCCGCCTCCTCGCCGACCCCAAGTTCGCCAGGTATGCCACTGAGTATTACGACACTCTGCCGCTGATAGTCGAGCTACGGTCGAAGGCCGGTGAAAACCGCAAGGATGAGATCGAGACATGTTTCGACACACTCTACGGTATCCTCATGCTGAAACTTCAGAAAAAGGAAATCTCGGCAGAGACCGCCGCGGCTGCCGCGCGTATCTCCCGTTTCCTCGCACTCCTCTCCTATTACTATAAGAAAGATTACAACAACGAGCTCTTCAATGACACCGACCCCGAAGCAGGTCAGTGACATAAGCTCCAAATATATTAATATGAAGATATTAGTGACCGGCTGTCATGGCCAACTCGGCAATTCGCTCAGACTCGAACTCGAGAATGATTCTGAGATCGAGGCCATGTACACAGACTACGACACGCTCGACATCACCGACCGCGAGGCAGTCGGCAGATGTCTATCAGACAACAAATTTGACTTTGTGGTGAACTGCGCAGCCTACACCGCCGTAGACCGCGCTGAGACCGATGACCTGAAGGCATCGGCCCTCAATACCGGAGCGGTGGGGAATCTCGGCGAGGCCGCAGCGAAAAACGGCACAAAAGTAATCCATATCTCGACCGACTACGTCTTCTCCGGTCAGGGATGCCGCCCTTACGACGAGAAAGACGAGCCGTATCCGCAGGGCATCTACGGACGCACCAAACTCGAGGGCGAGGGTCTGCTATCCTCCTTCTGCCAGGATGCGATGATCATACGCACCGCATGGCTCTACTCGCAGTTCGGCAAGAATTATGTGAAGACCATGCTTCAGCTCGCCGACACCCGCGACCGTCTGACCGTGGTCTGCGACCAGATCGGTACCCCGACCTTCGCAGGAGACCTGGCCAAGGCAATCCACACCATCCTGCGCCATGACCGCTGGGTTCCCGGCATCTATCATTTCACCGACGAGGGAGTGGCATCCTGGTATGATTTCTCCAAGGCCATCTTCGAACTGGCGGGGAAAGACATCGAGGTCGCACCCATCCCCACCTCCGAGTATCCCACACCGGCCAAACGCCCCTTCTATTCCGTGCTGAGCAAGAGCAAGATCAAAAAGACCTTCGGCATAGAGATTCCATATTGGCGCGATTCCCTGAAGCGTTGCCTCGAACTCCTCAAGGAGGAAGAAAAAAACAATTAAGTTTTCAGCCCCCTTCCCACAACAAAATGTCTGAAGAACTCAACAAAGAGATAGAACGCAGGCGCACATTCGCCATCATCTCGCACCCCGATGCGGGAAAGACCACCCTCACCGAGAAGCTCCTGCTCTTCGGGGGCGCCATCCATGTGGCCGGCGCCGTCAAGAGCAACAAGATCAAGAAGACCGCCACCTCCGACTGGATGGAAATCGAGAAGCAAAGAGGCATCTCGGTGGCCACCTCGGTGATGGGGTTCAATTACGGCGACTACAAAATCAACATCCTTGACACTCCCGGACATCAGGACTTCGCCGAAGACACGTTTCGCACTCTCACGGCAGTCGACTCGGTCATAATAGTAGTCGACGTGGCCAAGGGTGTCGAAACCCAGACCCGCCGTCTGATGGAGGTATGCCGAATGCGCAAGACTCCGGTAATCATCTTCGTCAACAAGCTTGACCGCGAGGGCCGCGACCCGTTTGACATTCTCGATGAACTTGAGAAGGAACTGAAGATATCGGTACGTCCGCTGTCATGGCCCATCAATATTGGAGCCAAGTTCAAAGGAGTCTACAATATATACGAGCATGGCCTCGACCTTTTCACGCCCTCAAAACAGACGGTAAGCGAGAGAATCGAAATCTCGGACGTGAACTCGCCGGAGGTCGACCGACACGTGGGAGAAGATGATGCCGCTAAGCTGCGCGAGGATCTGGAGCTGATCGAAGGCGTGTATCCCGAGTTCGCCCCCGCCGACTATCTGCGCGGCGAGGTTGCACCGGTGTTCTTCGGATCCGCTCTCAACACTTTCGGTGTCAAGGAGCTGCTCGACTGCTTCGTGAAAATCGCTCCGGCTCCGCGACCTGTGGAGGCAGTGGAACGTACTGTCTCGCCGCAGGAAGAGGGATTCACCGGATTTGTGTTCAAGATTCACGCCAACATGGATCCCAACCACCGCTCCTGTATCGCTTTCGTGAAGGTATGTTCGGGCAAATTCGAAAGGAATGTCTATTACCGTCATGTCCGCCACGACAAGATGATGCGTTTCGCAGCCCCTACAGCATTCATGGCTCAGAAAAAGAGCGTTGTAGACGAGGCATATCCAGGTGACATCGTCGGTATTCCCGACACGGGCAATTTCAAGATAGGCGACACTCTGACCGGTGGCGAACAGTTGCATTTCAAGGGACTGCCGAGTTTCTCGCCAGAGATGTTCAAATATATCGAGAACGCCGACCCGATGAAGCAGAAACAGCTCGACAAGGGCATCAACCAGTTGATGGACGAGGGAGTGGCGCAGATATTCACCAATCAGTTCAACGGCCGAAAGATCATCGGCACCGTAGGTCAGCTACAGTTCGAGGTGATTCAGTACAGGCTGCTCCACGAATATGGCGCTCAATGCCGATGGGAGCCTATAAGCCTGTATAAGGCATGCTGGATCGAGAGTGATGATGAAGAGGCGCTCGCCGCATTCAAGAAGCGCAAACAGCACTTCATGGCCACTGACAAAGAAGGACGTGATGTGTTTCTTGCCGACAGCAACTATGTCCTCCAGATGGCGCAGTCCGATTTCCCGAAAATCCGGTTCCACTTTAGTTCGGAATTCTAATCAGACAGTAGCCCCTGGACAAGATCCGGTTGGGCTATATACAAATGAAAATCGCGGCTTGCGGCCGCGATTTTCGTTTGTATGGGTTGTACAGGATGTTATTTCGCGAATTTGAGGACGCGCGAACCGTTCACTACCACGTATGTGCCCTTGTCGAGGTTGGATGCGTTGTAAACACCCGTGTTTGCCACTGTGGAATCGATAAGGTTGCCGGCCATGTCGTAGACTCTTACAGTCTCGCCGCGCTCGATACCTCTGATGACAGCCTCCTCACCGGAGCGAACCAGCGACATGTTGCTGAAATTAACTCCATCCATAGATACGGAGTTCACACCGTCCTGAGGCTTGTCAGGATTTTCAACATACTCCAGACGGTAGAGGTCAAAGAGAGTGAGCTTGCCGCTGTTCATATCCTGAGCATACACCGCATAATAATCCATCGCGTTCTTGCAGCCCTCGAACATAAACTTGCGGTCGGCATACTCATATTCCATGGGATATATGACGCTTGACGCGGGAGCCTTATAGTAGAAGTATTCCTCACGGCCCACCTCCGCACCTTTGGAGGACTGAGTGCTCTTGACAGTAATTCCCTCATCCGTGTGAGTATATTTCATCACGGTTCGCAGAATCAGATCGCTGGAATTTGCGTCTTTCTCATAGTTGTAACGCTCTATGAGACGGTTCTGGTCGTCATACTTTTTCTCTATCTTGGCAGTCACGTCCGAACCGCTGAAGCCCTTCATTGTTGTCGTCATAAGGGTATTCAGACCGTTCTCGTACGTATACTCGTCAATCTGGAAGAGAATGGTCTTGTCGAGATCCCAATAGGATGTGACTTTAAGAAGATTACCGGCGTCATCGTATGTATAGTCAAGAAGACCTCCGAGCATCATCTCATCGCCTCCATAGGGACTCCTGTTGTAGTTGACACGTGTGGCTACTTTTCCCTGCTCGTTGTAGGTGTATTCCACATAGCATACGAGGACGAACTCACCAAGCTCGGATTTATACTGATAGGTATCATTCCTTACGAGCTGGTTCTTATCGTTGTAGATGAACTCATTGTAACCGACCTCGTCACCGTCGGAGAGTTTCACAAAGAAGTCCTCTCTGGTCACCAGATTGTTTTCGTTGTACGCAAATTCGTATGACTCATACTGCGAGTCACAGGTGATAGCGGTGAGGGTGTTCGCCACAGGCGCGTCTTCCGCAAAAGATGAAGCGGCGGCAGAAACGAGCACAGCGGCCAAAAGTAATTGTTTCTTCATAAATGTAGATTTTTTGGGGGTTCGAAAAAGATTTATCAAAACAGAGCTGAACCCATTCGCCCTGCAGTGTTTGTATTACGCTTGCAAATTTAATATAGAAATAGGAAAAATGCAATATTTTTAACCTTTTAAAACTCTATTTTTTTTTGATATTCCAATAAATGGTTTTGTAAACTCTTATTATCAATTGTTTGTTTGCAGGATTATGCTGAAAAACATATCTTTCACAGAGAGAAAAACTGTCGGGATCCGTGAACGCAAAATATTTCGACGCTTTTCAAAAATATTTTAGCTCAGGATTTGGAAAATCGAACCGATTGAATTAAATTTGCGTTATAAAATCAAACCTCGGGACAAGAGAGTCCCGCAGATTCCCAAGACAACGGAAAAATACCACATCAAAGCATATTGGGAAACTCATCAAATTTAAAAGAAATGCCGAGACAAGTCCGAACGTCAATGGCGGGCCCCGCGCCTTCGGGCGCTGACCTTACGGTCGCAGGCGGATTACAAAGATGTCCGGACCCTCAAATCCTGTCGTCCGGAGTTTCGTCACAATCCTTTGGTGTGGACTTCATAGAGCCGGTGGTTGCATTCGCATTCACCGGCTCTTCATATAATGTTACATTTAACACATTGCACATCATGCTTGACGTAAAAGACACTCTGCTTAACCGCACCAGCATCCGACGCTACGAACGCGAGCCTATAGCCGCGGAGACCATGGATTTCATCTACCGCGCGGTAGCCAATACGCCCACAAGCTACAACGGCCAGCAGTTCTCCGTGATCGACATAGATGACCAGACCCTGAAGGAGACACTGTATGAACTGACCAACCAGAAACAGCTCAAGACCTGCAACCGGCTGTTGATATTCTGTTCGGACTACAACAAGATCTCACTTCTGGCTGCAAAGAAAGATCTGACAATGCCACCGTTCACCGACACCATGGACGGAGTGACCATCGGCATCATAGACGCATCTCTCGCAATGATGAGCGCCGTGGTGGCTGCCGAAGCATGCGGCCTCGGCACCAACTGCATAGGCTATCTGCGCACGGTCGACCCTGCCCGCGTAGCCGAACTGCTCCATCTTCCCAAAGGGGTGTTCGTGGTATGCGGTCTCGCTCTGGGCATTCCGCGGGAACATCCAGACCTCAAGCCGAAGCAGCCGACATCGCTGCTGTTCCACCGCAACGCCTACCGTAGGGACAACGAGACAATGGCAGCCGAACTCGAGGAATACGACGAGACCGTCAAGCACTACAACCGTACCCGCTCGGGAGGCACTACCGACAACGACTGGGTGGCGCACATCATCGAATACTACGACCATGCGATGAAATACCGCATCCTCGACTACCTGCGCGACCAGGGCTACGATGTGAAGTGGTAACATAACGTTATCGGCGGGACAAAAGAAAAACGGAGCGGGGGCCTCGACCCTTGCTCCGTTTTGTCGCGATAGCATTGTTTTATTATTTAAGGCAATGTCTGCGACAATCACCTATATTTAAGACAACGTTCGCAACACAAAGTTTATCCGGTTCCTACAAAAAAATGTTAAATAACGCGGAATAAAGACAGAGACCGGCACCCTCAGCTGAGGGTGCCGGCATATTTCTGACGCGTTCGGTCTTCTCTTTATGAAGATGCTTACTTCTTAACCTTGGCTACGATAGCCTTGAAAGCCTCGGGATTGTTCATTGCGAGTTCGGCGAGCACCTTGCGGTTGATTTCGATGCCTGCGGCATGGATGAGACCCATAAGCTTGCTGTAGGAAAGATCCTCCATGCGCGCTGCCGCGTTGATGCGCTGGATCCAGAGGGCGCGGAAATTGCGTTTTTTCTGCTTGCGGTCGCGGTAAGCGTAGGTAAGACCCTTCTCCCAGGTGTTCTTCGCTACGGTCCACACATTGCGGCGGCTACCATAGTAACCGCGTGTGAGTTTCAATATTTTCTTTCTTTTAGCTCTCGAAGCTACGTGATTTACTGATCTTGGCATTTTTTTGATTTTTTGGATGTCAGCGGCAAATCGTTGATGTTAATTTTGCTCTTGCGGGGCGTGACACCCGGTTAATAAAAAATTGTTGTTTTGATCTCTTTCCGGAACTTATCGGAGGTTGAGAAGTTCGCGCACCTGCTTGATGTTGGCTGAAGCCACGAGCCCTGTCTTGTCAAGATTTCTCTTGCGTTTTTTAGACTTTTTAGTCAAGATGTGGCTGTGGTACGCATGTTTGCGCTTGATTTTCCCTGTGCCGGTAAGCGCGAAGCGCTTTTTGGACGCGGCATTGGTCTTTACTTTAGGCATTTTTGAAAAATTTAGTTGTTTGGTTTCATACCTCGGCACAAAGTGCCTACGGTCTCTAATTATTCATTTCCGGTTTCAGCCTCAGCCCCTGACGGGGTCTCGGTTTCGGCCGGAGTTCGTTCCTGATTGTCATCACGCTTCGGCTTGTCACCGCGCGCCTTATCCTCCTTAGGCTTGGCCGGAGCCTTGAGCGGAGAGATCATTATGATCATCCGCTTACCTTCGAGCACCGGCATCTGCTCCACCTTTCCATATTCCTCAAGATCGTTGGCGAAGCGGAGCAGGAGCACTTCTCCCTGTTCCTTGAAAAGGATGGACCGTCCGCGGAAGAAAACATATGCTTTCACCTTGGAGCCTTCCTTGAGGAATCCCTGGGCATGCTTCAGCTTGAAGTTGTAGTCATGGTCATCGGTCTGCGGACCGAATCGGATTTCCTTGACCACCACCTTCGCCGCCTTGGCTTTCTGCTCCTTCTGGCGTTTTTTCTGCTGATAGAGGAACTTCTGGTAGTCGATCACGCGGCATACCGGCGGCTCCGCCGTGGGGCTGATCATCACGAGGTCGAGTTCCTGCTGCTCAGCGATGCGCTGGGCCTGTTGCAGAGGATATATACCCTGCTCCACATTGTCGCCCACAAGACGCACCTCGCGTGCGCGGATGTGCTCGTTGACGATATATGGCTCGTTTCTGCGATCGCCTCCCCTGGCGGGACGCTGTCCGGGACGCGGACGGGGTCCGGCACCCATAGGTCGGCGGGGTCCGCCGAATTGCGGTTTTTTCTCCATTAATCAGTTTTTGTCGATATATATCTAATCCTCAGCCTATTGAGCTTCAACCTGGGTTGCTTTGGCCACTTCGGCGTTGATTTCTTCGGCAAAGTTAATAATTTTCATCGTACCTTTATCACCTTCGCCCTGTTTTCTTACGGAAACTTCACCATTTTCCGCCTCTTTCTCTCCCACGATTAGCATATAAGGGATTTTCTTGAGCTCGTTGTCTCGGATTTTCTTTCCGATTTTCTCGTTACGGTCATCCACGATTGCCCTCACGTCATGCTTCTCGAGTTCCTTGGCCACCTTATATGCGTAGTCGTTGAACTTCTCGCTGATAGGGAGAACAACGCACTGCTCGGGAATGAGCCAGAGAGGAAGCTTACCGGCAGTATGCTCGAGGAGCACTGCCACGAATCTCTCCATAGAGCCGAAGGGGGCGCGGTGGATCATCACTGGACGGTGCTTCTGATTGTCGGCGCCGGTATATTCGAGACCGAAGCGCTCCGGCAGGTTGTAGTCAACCTGGATTGTGCCGAGCTGCCAGCGGCGGCCGATGGCATCCTTGACCATGAAGTCGAGCTTCGGACCGTAGAACGCAGCCTCGCCCTCAACCTGACGGGCCTTGAGACCCTTCTCGGCGCACGCCTCGATGATTGCGTTCTCGGCGAGATGCCAGTTCTCGTCGCTGCCGATGTATTTCTCCTTGTTTTTGGGATCGCGCAGAGAAATCTGAGCTTCGAAATTCTGGAAGTCGAGAGCCTTGAAGATATGCAGGATGATGTCCATCACCTTGAGGAACTCACCCTTGATCTGATCGGGGGCGCAAAAGAGGTGGGCGTCGTCCTGCGTGAATCCGCGCACGCGGGTCAGTCCGTGGAGCTCACCGCTCTGTTCATAGCGGTAGACCGTTCCGAACTCCGCATATCTCAGAGGCAGATCGCGGTAACTGCGCGGATATGCCTTGTATATCTCACAATGATGAGGGCAGTTCATCGGCTTGAGCAGATACTCCTCACCCTCCTGCGGTGTGTGTATCGGCTGGAATGAATCCTTGCCGTATTTCGCCCAATGTCCGGAGGTGACGTAAAGGGCTTTGTTACCGATATGGGGGGTGATTACCTGCAGGTAACCGTATTCCTTCTGGATCTTGCGCAGATACTGCTCGAGGCGGTCGCGGAGCGCGGCTCCCTTAGGCAGCCAGAGGGGAAGGCCGGCACCAACCGTGGGAGAGAAAGCGAAGAGCTCCATCTCCTTGCCGAGGATACGGTGGTCGCGCTTCTTGGCCTCCTCGAGAAGGGCGAGATACTCGTCGAGCATCTTCTTCTTGGGGAAAGTGATGCCATAGACGCGCACGAGCTGCTGACGTTTCTCGTCGCCGCGCCAGTATGCACCGGCGAGACTCATCACCTTCACCGCCTTGATCGGGGCGGTGGAGGGAAGGTGCGGGCCGCGGCAGAGGTCGGTGAAGGCACCCTGCGTATAGGTGGTGATGTGGCCGTCCTCAAGTTCGCTGATAAGCTCGCACTTGTAGACTTCTCCACGGTCACCGAACATGCGGAGCGCGTCGGCCTTGGAGATATCCTTGCGGACGATGTCCTCCTTGCGGCGGGCGAGCTCGAGCATTTTCTCCTCGATCTTCGGAAAATCCTCGGCGGTGATCCTATGCTCGCCGGGGTCTATGTCGTAATAGAACCCGTTTTCAATGGCGGGGCCGATTCCGAACTTCACACCGGGGTAAAGTTCCTGAAGGGCCTCGGCGAGGAGGTGCGCCGACGAGTGCCAGAACGCATGCTTTCCTTCGGGATCGTCCCATTTGAAAAGCTCAATCGAGGCATCCGCCGTGATGGGACGGCTGATATCCCATTCCTCACCGTTCACCTTTGCAGCGAGCACATCGGCCGCGAAGCGCGGACTGATGCTTTCGGCCACACCGAAAGGAGTGATTCCTGACTCGAACTCTCTGACGCTGCCGTCGGGGAATTTTATATTGATCATATTCATCCTATTTCTTAAAAATATTGAATCCGCACCGTCTCCGCATCAGCATGACTCGTCAGTGCGCATAAATTCGCGCAAAGATACAAAAAAAACCGCGAACTGCAAAAAACAGTCCGCGATTTATATGTAAATAAGGTGTTTTTATCAATTTTTCAGAATTTTTCAGTCTTCTTCCTCGTCATCATCATCCTCCCAGTCAAGGTAGAACGTATCGGCGTAAGATTCCTCCTTGAAGCGACTCATCTCGCGCGAATCGCGTTTGGTAGGGCGACCGAGTCCCTTGCGCCGGTCTACGAATCCGGAGATGCGGGTCATCTCCAGCAGGTCGTACTGGCTCTGCGGAGTGATGTTCTCGAGATAATCCGGCACGAGTTTCGCACCGAGACGTCCCGGAGAGAGAGCTTTCACACGGAAAGAGAAAGTAACCGGAGGCTTGCGCACATCAATCACGTCGCCAACCTTGACAGACCGCGACGGTTTCACGGCTACGCCGCCCATCATCACGCGCCCTTTCTTGCATGCATCCGTGGCTATGCTGCGCGTCTTGAACACGCGCATCGCCCAGAGCCACTTATCAATTCTTTCGTCGTTCATTCTGTCTTATAGGGAAGGTCTAAGGTTCTTATTTGTCGAGAGCACGTTTCAGGCGCATCACCTCCTTCTGCTGACTGTCGTAGAGTATCACCTCGGTCGACGATACCGGTTTGGCGGCTGAAACCTCTTCGAGAGCCACGAGGAAGAGAGTCTCGTAGTTCTGGTCGGGACATGCCATCTTGGTGACTCCGAGCGCGCTGATAGATATTGAGTTGGCCTTCTCCATGTCGATCTCGAGATTGCCGTTGAAGATATTGCAGCCTGTATTGCCATGCACCTTACCCTCATCCACATCAAACACCATCTTCATGTCGGGAACATTCACATCCTTGTCTCCGATGCGGGTCACGCGCCATGTGCCGTTAAGGAACTGGAAGTTCTGATGCATCAGTTTCATCACCTCACGGTGTGTCTCGTCATAGAAGAAGAGGTAATAGTTGGAATCCTCCACCGTCCAGGAATAATACTTCACGGCACCTAAGGCTGTGTTGATCTCATAGTCGGTGAGACCCTCCTTCTGGCACATCATCATGGTCGAGGCCAGTTCGCCGAAGCTGATGGTGGAGTCGTTGGGATTATAGTTGTACACAGCGTTTATCACATTGCATCCATTGTTGCCGTACACCCTTTTGTCAGCGGGCACGAACTTCAGGAACGGTGCCTTTTCACCGACGGCATCCTTGCCGTAGACGGTCTCGATCGCCCAGTCTCCTTTCACCACGCCCCGCTTGATCTCCTCGGGAGTATAAAGTTTCGCATCCGGTTTGGCGGCGATGTTCTCACGGTCCTGAGGAAGCACAGCCTCCTGCTGGACTTTCTTGGGCCCGAACATCCCGCATCCGGTACAGATCAGCAGCAGCGCCGCGGGGAGCGCCGTCATGCACTTTGAAATATTACGATTCATAATTTTCTCTGATTTATGTTAATATTTAGATTCAACCACAAACAAAAGGTTTATCAGTCGGCCCAGTGCCGCCGTGCCGGATATCTGGTCGGACGCAACAGGAGCCTCAACGAAGTGTTGAAGAAGAGATAGTTCCAGAACCAATTGGTGAGGACCGACAGCTTGTTGCGCATCCCGAGTATGGAGAGCAGATGGATAAGCATCCAGACCAGCCACGCCGGATAACCGTGCATGGAGAAACCCTTGAGATCGGCCACCGCCTTGTTCCTTCCGATCGTGGCCATCGATCCCTTGTCACGGTATCTGAAAGGGTGTCGGAAATGTCCGTCGTTGAGGTTTCGCGCCAGATTGCGCGCCTGCTGAATCGCAGGCTGCGCCATCTGGGGGTGTCCCCGGGGATAATCCTCGGTCTCCATCAGGGCAATGTCTCCGATAGCAAACAGAGTGTCTCCACAGCCGGCCACACGGTTATATTCATCCACCTTTATCCGGCCTCCGTGGCCTATTGCCGCTTCCGGGATTCCCGGCATCGTCTCCCCTCTGACGCCGGCTGTCCATATCAGTGTCTCGAAATACTCCTTATGACCGTCGGCGAAAGTGACATACTTCTCGTCATACCCTTTCAGCATGGTATTGAGCCTGACATTCACCATCAGGTTCCTCAGTCCCTCCAGGGCCTTCTCCCGCGATATCGGGCGCATGGCTCCTAAAAGAGAACCGCTCCCCTCTATCAGGGTAATGGTCACGTCGTCGGGCGACAGCTCCGGATATTCCTTGCGGATTATATATTTCTTCATCTCGCCAAGAGCTCCGGCGATTTCCACTCCGCTCGGACCTCCGCCTACCACAAGAAAGCTCAGGAGCTTACGACGCTGCTCAGGATCCCTGCAGATAGCGGCGCGCTCGAAGCGGTCGAGAATCTCGTCTCGGGTATGTGCTGCCTGCGCCACGGTCTTTATCCCGAATGTCTCCTTATCCAGATTGGGAGTGCCGAAATAATTGCTCGCCGACCCCGCCGCCATCACAAGTCTGTCGTACGTAAGAGTCTCATAACTTGTGGTGACGGTCCTCGCCTCCGGATCTATCATCTTGACATGACCCAAATGGTAGGAGATGTTGCGGTTCTTACGGAATTCCCTGCGGAACGGGAAACAGATGTTGGCGCTTACCAGAGCCGAAGAGGCCACCTGATAGAACAAAGGAGGGAAACAATGGAAATTGTTGCGGTCCACCAGTGCCACCTCGAATTTATCCGGATTCAGACGCCGGCTTAGGTTAATCCCCGCGAAACCGCCCCCTATTATCACTATTTTCTCTTTACTCTTCTCCATCTCACGTGTGTGCTTTATAGTTTTTTAACAGAAATAGGCCTCATGCGGTTTCCTGATTTCGGATAATCTGACGGATTATTTGCATTTTATTTCTTAACTTTGCAATCTGATGAAGAAAATCCTCGTGAAAAAATCTCTCGCCCTGATAAAGCAACGCGGAATCACCCTGACAGTCATCATGCTGACATGGTGGCTTCCGGCGCTCGCACAGGTCGATGCCGAGCAGGTGCTCGCCATAGGCCGCAACGTGCTGTCGATGGACGACTACATGCTGTCCATCCAATATTTCAACCAGGCCATCAAGGCCAAGCCCTATCTCGCCGACCCATACTTCTTCCGCGCTCTCGCCAAGCTTGAGCTCGAGGACTACAAAGGGGCCGAAGAGGACTGCACCGCCGCCATCGAGCGCAATAAATTCAAGACCGAAAGCTACAAGCTGCGCGGATTCGCGCGCCAGTTTCTGGGACATAACCGCGAAGCGATAGAGGATTACGACATCGGACTTCGCCATAATCCCCATGACAAATATTTCCTTTACTATAAATCGGTGGCTCAGACCGAGCTGAAGGACTATGCGGGCGCCGACAGCACCTTCGCGGTGCTTCTGCGCCATTATCCACGTTTCGACGAGGGTCTCGGAGCCAGGGCGCGGCTCAACGCGCTCAAGGGCGACACAGCGGCCGCCATCGCTGACCTCGACAAGGCAATCGAATCCTCCCCCTCCTCTATGCAGCCTTATCTGCTGCGCGCGGAAATAAAGTCCGGTCAGAAGAAATGGGAGGAAGCTCTCGCCGACATGGACAAGGCGGTGAACCTGCGCCCAAAAGAAGCCGACTTCTACGTGAACCGTGCATTCATCCGCTATAATCTCGACGATTTCTTCGGAGCCATGTCGGATTATAACTACACCCTCGAGCTGGAGCCGCACAACGAGGGTGCGCTTTTCAACCGCGCGCTACTGCGTTACGAAGTCAAGGACCTTGACCGCGCAGCCGCAGACTTCACCGAAGTACTCCGCATGAGTCCTGACAATTTCCACGCCCTCTACAACATGGGTCTGGTGGAACTGGAACGCTCCAAGCCCCGCGCGGCACTCGGTTACTTCCGCCGCATCGCCGACCGCTATCCGAGGTTTTACCCCGTCTATTACGCTCAGGCTGAGGCACTCCGAGACATGGGCGACATGCGGGGAGCAATGCAGAACGTGCGTACCGCCGATGAATTGGTGAAGCGCTATGTGAAGAATCCCGAAAAGAATCCGCTGGACCGTCCGGTGGTCCAGGCCGGACGTGCGAACTCCTCGGGTGACGGCTCGCCTGAAAGCGAGATGAGCGACACCGAGGTGATGGACCGCTTCAACCAGCTTGTCACGGTTGGATCTGCCTCCCACGCTTCACTCTCATATAATGAGAAAATCAAGGGACGCGTCCAGGACCGAGACATAGCCGTGGAACCGGAGCCCTCATATTCATTCTCGTTCCTCGCAGGAGAATCTTCGCTGAAGTCCACATCCAACTATTTCCGTGAGCTCGATGACTTCAACCAACGGGGATATATCCGCCAGAAGGTATGGCTCACTCCCGGAGAGTCAATCTCAGGCGGAGCCGAGAGTATGGAGAAAATCTTCGGCGTGGCCGACTATTATGAGCAGGCAACAGCACGGCCCGATGCCCGGCCGGCCGACTTCTTCGCGCTCGGAGTGGCGCGCACAATGCTTAAAGACTATGAGGCGGCGGTCAAGGCTTTCAACAGGGCTTTGGAAACCACCCCCGACTTCACCATGGCGCTCATGGGCCGGGCATTCGCCCGCAGCCGAATCCCCGAGAACAGGCTGACAGCACTTGTCGCGGCCGATTACGACAGCGCCCTGCGCCTCAACCCGCTGCTTGTCTACGCATGGTTCAACAAGGGGAATCTCGCCTACGCCGCCGGCGACTACACCTCTGCGCTCTCTTGCTTCACCCGGTCAATCGAAATCGACCCCTCCTTCGGCGAGGCATACTACAACCGTGGTCTCACCTATCTGCGGATGGGGAACCGTAGTCAGGCGTTCGCCGACCTCAGCAAGGCCGGGGAGCTCGGAGTGGTTCCCTCCTACAACCTGCTGAAGCGGATGAAATAATCCGATATTCGGCTGAGATTTGGCGATATGCGGGATTTTTATTAACTTTGCCGCGCCTTTCGGAACCCACGCCCGCATGGACGGCAGTCGGAAGGCATCCGTGTGATGGGAAATATCATCATATTTTGAGTAACACAAATCATCTTTAACAGAAATGAAGAAATTCGCATTAGAGGCTCAGCCCCGTGTTGAGCTCGGCAAGAAAGCCGTGAAAGCCCTCCGCAAGGAAGGTCTGATTCCCGCAGTCATCAATGGCGGCGAACTCGTTGAACTCCCCTACAACGGTACTCTCAAGGCCGGACAGAAGCTCGTGGAGCTTGACGCCAAGCGTGGTATCATCACCACCGACATCACTGTAAAGGCAGAGGATGTCCGCAAGCTCATCTATACGCCCGACATCTTCGAGGTTGACCTCAAGCTCAACGGCGAGGACATCAAGGTAGTGATGAAAGAGCTGCAGTTCCAGCCCGTGAAGGACACCGTCCTCCACATCGACTTCCTTCAGGTTTATCCCGACAAGCCCATCGTTATGGAAGTTCCCGTTCAGATCGAGGGTCACGCCGAGGGTGTGAAGGCCGGTGGTAAGCTCACGCTTTCCATGCGCAAGCTCAAGGTGAAAGCTCCTTATACCGAGATTCCCGAGCGTCTCGTGATCAACGTGGACACTCTCGGTCTGGGCAAGTCGCTCGCAGTAGGCGACCTCCACTTCGAGGGTCTCGAGCTGATGAACGCAAAGAACGCAGTGGTCTGCGCCGTACAGCTCACACGTGCCGCCCGCGGCGCCGCAGCCAAGGCCGAGCAGTAATAACGAGCTCTGCAACAACATCAGGAAGCATCATGCCCCTCAGAGGAGCATGATGCTTTTTATTGGATTTCTTCATTAATCCCTTCCTTAGACTCCTTCCCATAAAAATGAAACGCTTTCTCATAGCCTGCTTAGGCAACATGGCGCCCGAATACGTCAACACCCGCCATAATATCGGCTTCATGGTCGGCGACACTCTCGCCGACGAGGGCGGCGTACCGTTCCAGTCAAAACGCTATGGCGACATAGCCATAATTAAAGTCAAGAACTGCGAGCTGATATTGCTCAAGCCCTCTACATTCATGAATCTCAGCGGTCAGGCCGTACGCTACTGGATGAATCAGGAAAAGCTGCCGCTCGAGAACCTGTTGGTGGTGGTCGACGACCTCGCCATTCCTTTCGGCCACCTGCGCCTGCGCAAACGCGGGTCGGACGCCGGCCACAACGGGCTTAAGAACATCGCCGCCCAGCTTTGCACCACCGATTACGCACGGCTCCGTTTCGGTGTCGGCAACGGCTTCCCGCGCGGAGGTCAGATCGACTACGTGCTCGGTGAGTTCCCCACTGAGGAACGCGCCGAACTTCCGGCCCTGCTGAAACACGCCGCCGATGCCGTCAAGGCATACTGTCTGTCAGGACCGGACTTCGCCATGAACCATTACAACAACTGATCGAACCCCGGTAATCCTCCCCGTCAAGCAGCGCATCTCATCGCCGGCACAGCGACATGAAGCGGCAATGCGAGCATTTCTTTATATCGGATGTGGGAAGAAACGGCACGTCAGGATCGAAAATCTCATTTATCATCTTCTCGAGATTTGCGAGAAAAAAACCGTTCACGGCCAGATGGTCCGTCATCTTCTGTCTGGAATATCGGCTCTGACCCTCCTCCCTCACGGGAATTACAGGCAAGGTCTCTCCGTCGGAAGCGATATTGTTGCCGTCGTAAATCACGCAGTTCACCGGTCGCGGAGACAGTCCCTCCTCGTCATCGGCACGTTTGTTGATGAGATTCGCATACAGCAGCAGCTGGAAGATGTTTTTCGACTCAAAGTCGCCGGCAAACACCGAGCCGAGTGGATCATAGCCGATCTCATTACCCTCACTGTCAAGTACAGGCACCGGCTTGGCTTCCATCTTAACGCTTCCGGTCTTGTAATCTATCATCTTCAGCCGACGCCCCTCATCTATCTCCTCCACACGGTCGAAGGCATATCCGATATTGACGGCCGGTGAATTCCCGATCCGCCACTGCACCTTCCCTTTCAGCTCGCCGCCAAGCAGCACGAGCGGAGCGCGCCTGAGATCATTGCGCAGGAAGTCCTTCACCTCTCCAAGCAGACGCGAGGCCACCAATCCTATACCCTGCGGCAGAGGACGGTCGAGATCCTCCCCTTCGAGATGGAAATAGTGCTTGTTCACCATTCGCGTCATCATCTGTTCCAGAGCGGCTTCGTCAGCAAGAATGTCGCGGATATGGTCCGGTCCGACCACCAGCCGCTTCTTAAGATATTTATTCTGCAACTCTTTCGGGAAATAGAGATTCAGCATCATGTCGTGCACGATGTCGCCCTGCGTGATGCTGTCTATGGTGTCTGTCGGCTCCGGATCGTCGTTTATCCCCTGTACCGTCTTGAAATAGAACTGCACGGGACATCCGCAATAGGTATTGAGCGAGGATGCCGAAAGATTGTAGCCGCTCCCCTCTCTCTTGAAGTTTTCGAGTATTTCCATCACCTCCGTAGTCTTTTCTACCGACTCCGGTACTGAATCCGAAGAATTCAGTGCGAAGGAATAATTCTCATGACTCACCTTATCCTTTGCATAGAGCAGGTCGAGTTGCAGGAGGAACCGTGATTTTCCACCGCTTCTCATTCCCTCTCCCTCACGCGCATCATAGATGAGGGTCACGTCTTTCGCCCTCGACAGCAGCCGATAGAAATAATATGAATAGAGCGCCTCTGCAGTACTGCTTACCGGGAGTCCGAAACCATGCCTCAGCGAATCGGGGATAAAGGTGCGCCGCCGGGCACTGCGTGGCATCTCTTTGTCATTAAGCGACAGCATGATGACATGGTCGAAATCGATCGCCCGCGTCTCGAGCAATCCCATCACCTGCAGTCCCTGGAGCGGTTCCCCCTCGAAATTGACCTTTTCTCCGGCGAGCAGACGGTCCATGAGAAGGAAGACACTGCGCATCTTCATGGACACACCATGCTCCCGCACCGACGCGAGGAGCCTTGCGAGAGCCTTACGGTAGACAAGGATATGGCTGCGCTCAAGCTTGGCCTTGAGAATGGTGTCGCCGCCTCCGGCCAAAGCTTCGTCTGCCCTCAGGAGCACGGAGTCGATATAGGCTATCCCGCTCTCGGGAGTGGAATCAACGTCAGGAGGAGTCAACATCTCGGCCATTACCGGCGAGAACTTAGCCAGTTCATCGCGGGTAATCATAAAGCGATGATGCCGCGCCATATATCCGTTTATTTCATTGATCGCGGCGCTGCCGGTCACGAGATGCGCCATCGGATGCGCTAATAGGGCCTTCAGGTCATCCTGAGGATACATCAGGAGGTCTCCCTTGCGGCGCATGCGTGTCACGATCCGTTTGAAATGATACATGAACGAGGCTATCGAGGTATGTTTCAATGGATAACCCATCGTAAGGTTAACAGCTTCCAGCGAGTCAGGAAGAGAATACAGCATCGGCATCAGCATGTTCTCGTCGGGAAGCACAACCGCCACCCGCGCGTCGCTTACCTGACCGCTGTCAATGTGTGCGAGAAGTTCCTCCACCTTCATGCCTGCTATCTTGGCCTGGGCCGCGTTGGAGGGAGCGGCCGCAACCGTTATTGATTCCGGCATACTGTTACGGGCCGCAAGCGCAAGCACCGGAGCCGCCCATTCCGGAGAGGGGAAATTCCTGCGGTTACGGCGAAGGTCGCGCGAGGCTTTTTCGTGGCTCTGTTCAAGGACGGGACCTGTGCCGTCCCAGAAAAACTCTGCATAGTCATCGCCGTCATCGCACTTATAGCCACGCAATTCATCGAAGAGTGCGCACTCAGTGGTGCTAAGCGCATTGAAGCCCACGAACACCACTCTTTGCCATGGGAGACTATCCACTCCCTGCTCCGCCACCCGTTCAGAAGCGAGACGGAACGCGCTGCCCGGCATGCAGAGACCTGCGGTCTCCAGATTGTCACGGATTCCATGGTACAGTTCCGGAAGCACCTGCCACAGTTCGACAAACCGGTCCTTAATCTCACTCGGATGCTCCTCGATGTCGAGATTGCGCCAGAATCCTTCCACGTCGTTAAGCGACGGTGTGTATCCGAAATACCGTTCTATCACTTCGCGCTGCTCGTCGGAAAGAAAATTGGAGGCTATCTCTCTGTAATCCTTCACATTCTTGAACAGAGACTCCGCATCCACATCATATTGGTCCACCTCGCTGAAGTCATTCAGCACAGTCTCTCCCCAGGGAGCGAAACGATCGAAATCGAGGGTTCCCTCGTCGGTTGAGAAATCGGCGTTGCTACCCTTGAGATTGCAATATACATTATATAGACGAAACAGCATATCTATCCGCGAATCAATCTCGCGGCCGGATATACGCATCACGAAATCATTAACCGTCAGGACCTCAGGAGCAAGCATCGTGCGCTCACCGAGAGCCTCGGCAAGACTCTTGAGAAAGAATGTGCCCGCTCGCTTGTTTGGAAAAACAAAGCAGAAGCGTGACAGGTCGTTATGCCGCCCGGCATAGGCGCGTGCCACGGCATCGAGGAAGGATATTGCCATAATGAGTAATTTCTTACTGCAAAGATAGCAAATATCAATAATTTTAGCTATTTTTGCAGATGAAAAATCAATCACCTTTAAGGCTGTGAAATTCTCAGACATTCCGGGACACATACAGGTCAAAGATCAATTGCGGACTCTTGCCGACAGCGGCAGGATACCTCATGCCATCCTCCTGTCGGGCCGCGAGGGACTTGGCAAGATGATGCTGGCCAGGGCTTTCGCGCAGTATGTCCACTGCGGGAATCCACGCGACGGTGAGCCATGCGGAGTGTGCCAGTCATGCCGGATGCATGCCGAAAACGCCCACCCCGATGTCCACTACATCTACCCGTTTGTCAAAAGCGAGAAAACAAAACGGCTCCTCTCCACCGACGTACTGCCCCTCTGGAAGGAGATGCTCTCCAAGCATCCGGCCATGCCCATGGAGACATGGCTCGAACTGATCGGGGCCGGCAACTCGCAGCCGATGATCTACGTGAACGATGCCGAAGAGGTGATCCGCGCCGACTCCTTCCCTCCGTTCTCCTCCGACAGAAAATTCTTCATAATCTGGCTGCCGGAACGCATGAAGGCGGAAGCGGCCAACAAACTGCTGAAAGTGATAGAGGAGCCGTCGCCCGGCACAGTCTTCATCCTTGTCTGCGACAACGAGCTGCAGCTTCTCCCCACCATATTCTCGCGCACTCAGCGGTTCCACATCGGAGCCATCTCCGAAGAGGATATCGCGGGTTACCTCCGCCGTACCTTCTCTCTCGATGAAGAACGCGCGCGACGGCTGGCCCATATCTGTGAGGGCAACCTTCTCAAGGCGTTCAGACTCGGATCGCACTCGGGTGAGAACGACGAGTTCCGCGATCTTTACCAGCTGGTGATGCGCACCGCCTACGCCAAGAAGCCGGCCAAGCTACGCGAGATCGCGGATGCGACGGCAGTCTTCGGCCGCGAGAAAATAAGACGGTTCCTGCTCTATGCGGCACGTATGTTCCGTGAGAATTTCATCTACAACCTCCGTATGCCCCAGCTTCAGTCCATGACGCCTGAGGAAGAGGCCTTCTCCAGAAATTTCTCACCATTTGTCAACCATGCCAACGTCGAGGACCTTGTGGCAGAGACCGACCGGGCGCGTATAGACATCGAGCGCAACGCCAATGCAAAGGTGGTGCTCTTCGACTACTTTCTCCTCATCATAATACTCCTACACAGGAAAAAACAATGAAAAGAAATAACCCTTTTTTAAATAAACAAATTATGAAACCGACTCTTTTCATCCTCGCAGCAGGAATGGGAAGCCGCTACGGCGGTCTCAAGCAGCTTGACGGCCTCGGCCCCTCCGGCGAAACTATCATGGACTATTCTGTCTACGACGCACTCCGCGCAGGCTTCGGCAAAATCGTATTCGTGATCCGTCACGATTTCGAACAGGAGTTCCGCGACAAGATCATTTCGAAGTATGAGGGTCATGTGCCCGTAGAGGTGGTGTTCCAGGACATCAACACTCTTCCGGAGGGATTCAAGCCCAATCCGGAGCGTTCCAAACCGTGGGGAACCAACCACGCGGTCCTCATGGGCAAGGACGCCATCAAGGAACCGTTCGGAGTCATCAACGCCGACGATTACTATGGCGCGGACTCCTTCAGGATTCTCGGCGACTTCCTCCGCTCGGTGGAGGGAAAGAAAAACTGCTACTGCATGATCGGCTTCAACATCGAGAACACTCTCTCGGAGAACGGAGGTGTATCGCGCGGTCTCTGCGAGGTAGACGCCAACGGCTACCTCACCGGCGTGAAGGAATGCCACGGTATCGAGCGAAAGGATGGCAAGCTCATCCAGGTGGTCGAGGGCGAGAACGTGCCCTTCCCCGAGAACGCAAGCGTGTCGATGAACATGTGGGGATTCACTCCCGATTATTTCGATTACAGCGAGAAGGCGTTCGTCGAATTCCTCAAGGAGCATGGCAATGACCTTAAGACAGAGTTCTACATTCCCAGCGTGGTCAACGACCTCATCAACGACGGCACCGTTACCCTCAAGGTAGAACAGACCCCGAGCCGCTGGTTCGGCGTGACATACGCCGCTGACCGCGACGCCACCGTGGCCCAGTTCAAGAAACTTGTGGACGAAGGTTTATACCCCACTCCCCTCTTCTGACATATAGAATACTCAACATGGAAAAGACTAAGATATTGGTAACAGGCGGTACGGGCTATATCGGCTCGCACACCACCGTAGAACTCCAGAAGGCAGGATACGATGTAGTCATCATCGACAATCTCTCGAACTCCAACGAGAGTGTGCTCGACGGCATCGAGGCCATCACAGGCATCCGGCCCGTATTCGTCAAGGGTGACTGCACCGACATCGAGACTCTCCGCCGTCTCTTCAAGGAGAACCCCGGGATCAAGGGAATCATCAACTTCGCCGCATCGAAAGCTGTAGGAGAATCGGTCCATAAGCCCCTGCTTTATTACCGTAACAATCTGAACACCCTTATCAACCTGCTCGAGTGCATGCCCGAATATGGTGTGAAGGGTATAGTTTTCTCCTCCTCATGCACGGTTTACGGCGAACCAGACGTGAACCCCATCGACGAGACCGCTCCCATCAAGCCCGCGACATCACCTTACGGCAACACCAAGCAGATCTCCGAGGAGATCATCACCGACTATATAGCGTCCGGCGCTCCGATCAAGAGCATCATCCTTCGCTACTTCAACCCCATCGGCGCTCATCCATCGGCCAAGATCGGCGAACTTCCCGTAGGTGTGCCGCAGAACCTCGTGCCCTATCTCACGCAGGCCGCAGCCGGCATACGCAAGGAACTGACCGTGTTCGGCGATGACTACAACACTCCCGACGGTTCCTGCATCCGCGACTACATCGACGTGGTAGATCTCGCCAAGGCCCATGTCACCGCCATGAAGCGTATGCTCGACGGAGAGGACACCGATGCGATCGAGATCTTCAACCTCGGCACAGGCCGCGGACTCTCCGTGCTCGAGCTCATCAACGCTTTCGAAAAAGCCACCGGCGTGAAGGTACCCCATCACATCGGACCGCGCCGCGAAGGCGACATCGAGAAGATATGGGCCGCCCCCGCCAAGGCAAACGAAGTACTCGGCTGGACCGCCGAGGTACCCATCGAGGACACCATGCGCAACGCCTGGGCATGGCAGTGCACCCTCCCGAAATAAATACCGTTTCTGGATAAAATCAGCCCCGGACACTATGACATCAAGCCTGTGTCCGGGGCCGTTTTGTGTAACGGTTGTTGCCTTTTATTTGTGGCGGCGGGGGACGCGGTGGTTATGGGTGTCGAAGACGCGCTGGGCTCCGCGGTCGAAGAGCTGCCAGTGGGCGCGCTGCGCCGCCGGAATCTTGTCGGGCATCCAGCTCGGTATCACCATGAAGTTGGATGTCGGTCCCGTGGGCTTCGCCGAGAAGAATGTGTCGTAATCGGCCGATTTGAAACGTGCCTTGCCGTCGGCGTCACGTTCGATGCGCGCGCGGACAAGAGCTCCGCCCCTGGTATCGGCCGTCTTCATGTTGGAGATAAGATTACCCAGCGAATAGACCACAAGCACATCCTTTCCCTCCTTCTCGTTGCGTACCACCTTCATCGGCTGCACCACATGCGGATGTCCACCTATCACAAGGTCCACTCCCTGATCTACAAGAAAATCAGCCAGTTCCTCCTGATTCCTGTTCTGCAACAGCACATATTCCACACCCCAATGCACCATCACCACCACAATCTCCGCTCCCGCATCGCGTGTCTCGCGGATCTCGCAGGCCATCCGGTCACGGTCGATAAGGGCGATCTCCACACCATCCTGCGGAGGAATGCCGTTGGTGCCGTAGGTATAATTAAGGAATCCTATCTTGAATCCTTTGATATCCTTTATAAAAGGAACTTTCTCCGCTCTTTCGAGAGAGTCGCGAAACGAGCCGACATGGTCTATACCGAGCGAGTCCAGAGCTACAAGAGTGCGGCGCGCGGCACGGTCGCGACGGTCGAGACTGTGATTGTTGGCCGTCATGAACATGTCGAAGCCGGCATTCTTGAGCGCCACCGCGTATGAATCAGGAGCCGAGAAGCATGGGTAACCGGTATAGTCAGGTCCTCCGCCGAGGGGAACCTCGAGGTTGCAGACGGCATAATCCGCCTCGGTCACTGTCGGCGCTATGTAGGTGAAGCAATCCGAATAATCATACCCGCCTTTGCCGTCTCGCAACCGGGCCTGGTCAAGCTGCGCCTGATGCTGCATGGCATCTCCGGCAAAGAGAAGTTCGGCGCTCCGCGGTTCGCCGGCGCCGCTACTCCCCGTAAGGAACGCAAGAAGGCTGAACAGCAACATGTCAGTCTATTTTCTGGGAAGAGAATGTGAAACAGATAAGCGACTTGGAAGGATTGAGGAGAGTCATCGTCGGGCGTCCCACAAACGGGCTGCACTTCGTCACGTATGTCGTGGATGTGTTATAACCCTCCACCACCTCTGTGGAAATGCCCACAGGCACAAGCTCGAACCGGGTGTCCTCCGGGTCAATCGGCTTGCCGCTCTGATAGTCGGCATAAAGATTAAGGAAATACTGACGCATCGAGTTGAACTGATAGCTGCCTGTCTCCGAATTGTATGCTGCGTAGAAAGATGTGATCTGGTCCGGGACCTTGTTCTCGGCGAAGAACTGCTCCTTCTCAGAGCTTTTCACCATCAGAAGATAGGGCGCCACGGTGAGACCGAAATCATTCTTCACCTGAGTAGCGGGAATCTCGAACGTGAGCGATGATACGACTGCCATTCCACCCTTGTCGCCGACATACTCGTCAATAAGCTTTTGAGCCGGGAAATCTATTTCCACTGTATATCCGCCGGGGGTGGTGATCACGGCCTGTCCTTCCTCGGCCATACGGCGCAGACGGTCGGCCATCTCATAGCGGATGATATTGCTGGAAAGCACCTCCGGCTGTGATGCGAAGAGACAGATGGAATCTCGCTTCACGTGGTCCACATATCCATATTTGTCATTTCCTTCCTCATCCTTCTCTCCGATCGGTTCATACTTCTGCTCGATTCTGTTCCAATACAGGAAAACCTCGGCCTTCGACACATTCGCGACGCATCCGTTGCCGAAATTCTGCTCCACATAGATTCCGGGGAAGAATTTATTGAACGACGACGGCCATTGGAATATCGGGTCTTCGGCGCGGTATTTCCTGAAGATGTCGAGCGCGAATTCCTTGGGAAGCATCATCGGGATCTTTACGTAGGTCTGCTTCTGCACCGCCGAATCGCCACGTGCGATTACCGACAGAGTATAGCTCCGTTTTGCCCAAGGTGACGACGGATCATAATAACCGTCGGGATTGAAGTCAGACTGTATTCCCGAGGGGAGCTGCTTGGTGAGGCGGTATACGGCGAGCTGCTGCGGAGCGAGCGAGTCGCCTGTGAGCGCGCCGCGCGGCACGGAGAGCACGAGCCGCATCGAGTCGACATGCTGCTCGGTGATGGAGTCCGGGACCGGCATTTTCGTGGCACTCATCAGCTGGGTGACGAACGAGCACTCGAGTCGTCCGTATTCAGGCACGTTGATCCGTCCCACCAGTTTGGTGAGCGAGCGGCCGTCGATCGACTCCGAGAGCAGGGGCTTCGCCTGGATGTCGGTGTAGATGGAGTCTACCATTATCGTCACTTCGCCGTTGGTCAGCGAACCGCCGATGGGGCTGACATCCTCGTTGCAGGAGGTCAGCGGGAGTAATGTCGCGAGGGATAGCGCGGCAAGGCCCTTCAGGCACCGGCCGACACGGCTTGTGAGTTTCATTTCTGCAGGGTGTTATAGATCTTGTCGTAGTCGTCAGCATGGTCAGATTCGCCGTCGAGAGTCACGACTTCCACTCCGTTGAATTCGGCGAATTCCTTGAGGGCCGGATCAGGCTCCACGCCGTGGAACACGACCACATCCGAATAGAGGATGCCGATCTTGTGCGCAAGCAGCGCATCCGGCTCGAGGTCCTTCAGTTTCTTGAAGTCAATCTGCTTCAGGCCGTCGGCCTTGAGCTTTGCGAAAATCTCAGGATTGAAATCCCGAGGTCCTTCTCCGGGGAAAATGGTATAGACGATTTTGGCCTTGCGGAAAGCCGGGGAATCACTGTTGATACGGCGCAGGTAGAGAGGCACGAGGGCGCACATCCAGCCCGAGACGTGCACTAAATCGGGGTCCCACTGCAGCTTTCTCGCTGTATCCATGGTACCTCGGGCAAAGAAAATAAGACGCTCGTCGTTGTCGGGGCGGTTCGGGCCGAACGCGTCGGCATCGGTGTCGAGTTTCTGGAAATAATCGTCGTTGTCGATGAAATAGACCTGTATTCTGGAGGGTTGCATCGAGGCGACCTTCACCACCAGGGGATGGTCGTTGTCGCTGATGGTAATGCCGATGCCGCTGAGTCGGATCACCTCATGAAGCTGATTGCGGCGCTCGTTGATGTCTCCGAAATCAGGCATGAATGTTCTCACCTCGTACTTCTTCTGCTGCATGGCCTGCGGGAGGCTACGGCCGATTTTAGCGTTGTCGGTAGCCGTAAGATACGGCGCAATCTCCTGAGAGACGTAAATGATCTTCTTCTTATCTGCCATTCGTGCGTGTGAAATGCATCCGGCGCATTTCAATTTGCAAAATTACAAAAAAATTTCCATAATTCGCGATTTTTAAGTAATTTTGTGCCCACATATCGGGGCGGTTGGACCCGTTATGGCGCGGCGCATGCTGCGGCATACGGCATGTCTGTCCGCCCGCAAATTCAATATCAGTCACTTATGTTAATCATAAGAAGCACTTCCGAATTGGAAGAATTCGTTTCGCACGCCAGGCGCAACGGTCAGTCTGTCGGCCTGGTTCCGACCATGGGTGCGCTCCATGCAGGGCACCTTTCACTTGTGGAAAGAGCTGTCGGCGAAAACGACATCACGGTAGTCAGTCTGTTTGTCAATCCCACCCAGTTCAACAATCCGACGGACCTTGCCACCTATCCGCGCGACGAGGAGTCAGACCTGCGTCTTCTGTCCGGAGCCGGCGTGACGGTGGCGTTCGCCCCCGGCGTGGAAGACATCTATCCGGGCGGCGTGGAGAACCGCGTCCGCAAGGAATACGACCTCGGCTCTGTCGCCGAGGTGATGGAAGGGAAGTTCCGCCCCGGACATTTCCAGGGCGTGGCCGAGGTGGTGTCGCGTCTTTTCAGGCTCGTACGGCCCGACCGCGCATACTTCGGAGAGAAGGATTTCCAGCAGATAGCGGTGATCCGCCGCATGACGGAGACCGAGGGCATCGATGTCGACATCGTGGCCTGCCCCATAAAGCGTGCCGATGACGGACTGGCCCTTTCGAGCCGCAACGCGCTCCTCACGCCGGAACAGAGGGCGATAGCGCCGGAGATTCACCGCGCACTCGAGCAGAGCGTGGAGTATGCGCGTTCGCATTCCGTGAGGGCTACCCACGACACGGTTGTCGAGCAGATCGAAGGCGTACCCGGACTTCGTGTGGAATACTTCGAGATAGTCGACGGCCGCACGCTGCTTCCGGTGGATGAATGGAAGGAATCGCCATGGATTGTGGGATGCATCACCGTTTATTGCGGTGAAATCAGGCTGATTGACAACATTGCTTATAAGAAAAATTTCTGACATCCATGCTTATAGAAATGCTCAAGTCGAAGATTCACCGTGTCAGCGTGACGGCGGCGGATCTCAACTATGTGGGAAGCATCACGATTGACTCTCTCCTGCTCAAGGCAGCGGGCATTCTGCCGGGCGAACGCGTCTTCATCGTCAACAACAACAACGGCGAGCGCTTCGACACCTACGTGATAGAGGGAGAGGCCGGCTCAGGCACCATCTGCCTCAACGGGGCGGCCGCCCGCAAGGCACAGCCCGGCGACATCGTGATCATTATGGCTTACGCCAGAATGACTCCCGAGGAAGCAGAGTCCTGGAAACCGAAGGTGGTTTTCCCTGACTCACGGACCAACCTCCTCGGCAGCTGATTGAAACAAACCGCTGACATAAATCTACGGCCTCCCACGCGGGAGGCCGCAAACACTCTTAAAAATGTTCAACAATCTCTCGGAGCGTCTCGAACGCTCGTTCAAAATATTGAAGGGTGAAGGCCGGATCACTGAGATCAATATCGCCGAGACCCTGAAGGATGTGCGTCGCGCGCTGCTTGACGCCGATGTCAACTATAAGGTAGCCAAGACGTTCACCGACACTGTGAAGCAGAAAGCCCTGGGACAGAATGTGATCAACGCTCTGAAGCCTAAGGAACTGATGGTGAAGATCGTCCACGACGAGCTCGCCGCGCTCATGGGCGGCGATGAAGCGCCGCTCAACACCGACGGCAACCCGGCCGTGATCCTGATGTCGGGTCTGCAGGGTGCGGGTAAGACCACTTTCGCCGGCAAGCTCGCCAAGAAGCTGCGTTCCACGCGCGGCAAGCGTCCCCTGCTTGTCGGAGCCGACGTCTACCGTCCCGCCGCCCGCGAACAGCTCCGGGTGATTGCCTCCGGAATCGATGTCCCCGTCTACACCGAGGAGGACAGCAAGGACCCCGTGCGGATCGCGCTCAACGCTATCGAGCACGCCCGCGCCGAGCGTCTCGACCTGGTGATTGTCGATACTGCCGGCCGCCTCGCCGTCGACGAGGAGATGATGGATGAGATCGAGCGCATCAAGAACGCCGTGCATCCGCAGGAGACCCTCTTCGTGGTCGACTCCATGACCGGTCAGGACGCAGTCAATACAGCCAAGGCATTCAACGACCGCATCGACTTCGACGGCGTCGTGCTCACCAAGCTCGACGGCGATACCCGAGGCGGTGCCGCGCTCTCCATCCGCGCCGTGGTCTCGAAACCGATCAAGTATGTCGGTACCGGAGAGAAGATGGAGGATATCCAGGAGTTCAACCCCGAGGGAATGGCCAACCGTATCCTCGGCATGGGCGACATCGTGGAGCTCGCCAAGCGCGCGCAGGAGGTCTATGACCTCAAGGAGGCCGAGCGGCTCCAGGAGAAACTGAAGAAGAATAAGTTCGACTTCGACGACTTCCTCCGCCAGATCCAGCAGATCAAGAAGATGGGCGACATCAAGGACCTCGCCGCCATGATTCCCGGAGTAGGAAAGGCCATCAAGGATGTCGACATCGACAACAACGCCTTCAAGGGCATCGAGGCCATCATCAACTCCATGACCCCCTACGAGCGCCAGAATCCGGAGATTATCAAGGGATCGCGCCGCCAGCGCATCGCCAAGGGCTCGGGAACCACTCTTCAGGAAGTGAACCGCCTCCTCAAGCAGTTCGAGGAGACCCGCAAGATGATGCACATGGCCACCAGCATGAAGAATCCGATGAAGATGATGCGTCAGATGAAAGGAGGTAGGAGAAGATGATACAGGTCAACAATCTCGGCATGCAGTTCGGCAAGCGCGTGCTCTTCCAGGACGTGAACCTCACGTTCAACCGTGGCAACTGCTACGGCGTGATCGGAGCCAACGGCGCCGGGAAGTCCACGCTGATGAAGATTCTCTCCGGGCAGCTCCAGCCTACCCATGGCACCGTGACTTTCGGCCCCGGGGAGCGTCTGTCGGTGTTGAGCCAGGACCACTTCGAGTTTGACGACTGCACGGTGATCGAGACCGTGCTCCGCGGCCACACCGTGCTGTGGAACATCATGCAGGAGAAGGACGCCATCTACGCCAAGCCCGATTTCTCCGACGAGGACGGCATTAAGGCCGCCGAACTCGAGGAGAAATTCGCCGAACTCGAGGGATGGAACGCCGAGAGCGACGCCGCCGCACTGCTCAGCGGTCTCGGCATCAAGGAGGACCGCCACTACATGCTCATGCGCGACATGAGCGCCAACGAGAAAGTACGCGTGCTTCTTGCCAAGGCTCTCTTCGGAAACCCCGACAACCTTCTGCTCGACGAGCCCACCAACGACCTTGACCTCGAGACCGTGGCCTGGCTCGAGAACTACCTCGCAAACTTCGAGAACACCGTCCTCGTGGTGAGCCACGACCGACATTTTCTCAACGCCGTGTCGACCCATACGCTCGACATCGACTACAACAAGATATCGCTCTTCGCCGGAAACTACGACTTCTGGTACCAGAGCTCGCAGCTTGCGTTGCGCCAGCAGCAGGCTGCCAACAAGAAAGCTGAGGAGAAACGTAAGGAACTCCTCGAGTTTATCCAGCGCTTCTCGGCCAACGTTGCCAAGAGCAAGCAGACCACAAGCCGCAAGAAGATGCTCGAGAAGCTGAACGTGGAGGAGATCCAGCCTTCATCGCGCCGCTATCCCGGCATCATCTTCACCCCCAATCGCGAGGTGGGCAACAAGATTTTAGAGGTGAAGGGCCTCAAGGCGTCGGTCGACGGCGAGACTCTCTTCTCCGATGTCAATTTCCAGATAGAGAAGGGTGACAAGGTGGCCTTCCTGAGCCGCGATCCGCGTGCCATGACCGCCCTCTTCGAGATCATCATGGGACGCCGCAAACCAGACGCGGGAGAATTCGACTGGGGCCAGACCATCACCACCGCTTATCTGCCGCTCGATAATTCGGAGTTCTTCGAGACAGACCTCAACCTCGTGGACTGGCTCTGCCAGTGGAGCAACGATTCATCGGAGATCTACCTCAAGGGATTCCTCGGCAAGATGCTCTTCAGCGGCGAGGAGGTGCTCAAAAAGGCTTCGGTGCTGTCGGGAGGCGAGAAGATACGCTGCATGATAGCGCGCATGATGCTCGCCGACGCCAACACCATGGTGCTCGACTCCCCCACCAACCACCTCGACCTTGAGTCGATCCAGGCGTTCAACAACACGCTTCAGAACTTCAAGGGCGTGATCATGATGTCGAGCCATGACCATGAGTTCATCCAGACGGTATGCAACCGCATCATCGAGCTCACTCCCAACGGCATCATCGACAAGATGATGGATTATGACGATTATATCGACGACGAGCGTGTGGCCGCGGCCCGCGAGCGTCTTTACCCGAAACAAAACGCTGTATAAAATGGTTAAACATATAGTGGTCTTCAAATTGAAAGGCGACGCCGCCGTGCGTCTTGACTATGCCCGCAGATTTGCAGACGCGCTCCGCGCCCTTCCCGCACAGATTCCCGTGCTTGAGTCGATTGAAGTGGGCATCAACGAGAACCCTGCTGAAGACTGGGATCTCGTGCTCACCGCAGTGGTTCCGACCATGGCTGATGTCGCCCTATATGCCGGACATCCGGCCCACGTGGCGGCCGCCTCGATCATCAAGGATGTGAAGGAATCGAGGGCATGCGTGGATTACGTTTTATAACCGCTTTATATGAAACACATCTTTATATGAAACACATCAGCATTGCAGGTGTCTTTGCGGCGACCCTCTGTCTCTTCGCCGCTTGCGACAAGGAGAAGGATTACGACGCTCCGCTCGAAGGAAAGACTTATACCGGATTCACCGAACTCTCGATGACCTATAACGAGAGCCCGATGTCGGGGAAAAGCGTCACGTTCACCCCTCCGTCGGGTGCTCCGGCCACGTTCAAGGTCGACTCCAGGTTTGACCTCTCCCAGCTCTCGGAATCACTGAAAGGGATTCCGCCGATTCAGGCACCGGGCCCGCTTCCCGGCACACCGGAGCTTACCTTCACCGCGAATCTCTACACCGCCCCGGACCATTACACATTCTCCGGCTCGGGCGAGACCGAGTACGTGACATATTCCTACGACGGCACAGTCAATAAGGATAAGATGTCGCTGAATTTCACCGGTGTGAAACTCAAGGATCTCACGTTCGCCAACAAGGTGTTCGCCCCGGCTCCCGCCGTGAAGAACGCCAACGGCATCGGCTATTCGCAGCTGCCGTTCCACATTGTGTGGGAATCGGACGTGCCTGTTCAGATTCCGGGGCTTACCGACGGAGTGGAGGATCTGATGAAACTCTTCGTGACCCTCCCGATGATTCCGGCATACAATGGCACCGCCGAGATGTCGCTGGTACAGGTGATAGAGAATGCGATCAAGACCATCGGTCTGCGGGACGACGGCTGCATTCCGGTGACTTATCTCCAGACTGCCGACGGATCGGCGCAGTTCACGATGACACCGATGTGTTTCCTCCAGTATGTGCCGACATCGGCCGGTTCGTTGCGGCTCTTCGTCAACCCCACCGATCTGCTGACACTCGTGTTACTCAACAACACCAACTGCGACCCGAACATTCCGGAGAATCCCTTCGGGGCACATGCGGCCAAAGCCGCCGCGGATAACACGGACGCGAATGCGCAGCTGAAGGAAATCGCGATGGAGATTGCGGTCTCCAGCCTCGTGAAGCTCGCACCGATGCTCGCCACTGGTATACCGGTGACAGTAGCGCCGACAAGCAACGGCGTGGCCATGTACATCGGTTCGGAGGCCATGCTGCCGCTGATGAAGGAGTTGATGACATCCATCCTCTCCAACCAGAAGCTCAAGACACTTCTGATGCAGACCATCATGGGCAACCCGCAGCTTGTGCAGATGCTTCCGCAGCTGCAGAAAGTGATGCAGATGCTTCCGGAATTCATCGCCGCCTCCACCCGCATCGAACTTGGTCTCAACCTCGTTCCCTACAAATAAAGGCGATTCAAGGATTTGCAAAAGGCACTCAAAGGCTACACAAAGGGCGCACGAAAACGCTCACAAAAAGCTGCGAGGCGGATAAAATTTTGCAGATTGGAAATTTTTAGTTAACTTTGTAAGCGCAATCGGTTCGGGCGCAAGTCCGGCCAATAGCATCAGCCGCAATAGCTCAGTTGGTAGAGCATTTCATTCGTAACGAAAAGGTCGTGGGTTCGAGTCCCACTCGCGGCTCTCGAAACCCCCTTTCAACTCGGTGAGTTGAAAGGGGCTTTTGATTTCCAAGAATCCCAGATATGTGCCGAACTACTCGTTTTTACAATCAAAAACGGTCGGATTATGCCTAATCAACACACATCCGACCGAAATTTCGGTCGGATGTGATAAAAACGGTCGGATCCCCCATTTCGAAGATGTCAGTTTTCACTTGCATAGCGGAAAAAATCGGAGTGAACTAGTCGTAAAATCGAACCAGATAGTCGTAAATCCATTCGACAGCCGATAATAACTCGTTTAAAGCATAAGAACGCGTAAATAACGCGTAGAAAACGAGTAATAACGCGTTAAAAAACGCGTAGGAATCGCTCAGTTCACCTATTATGCTTCCAATTCTTGCATACCTTTAGTTGTTATTAACCAGGCCTTACCATTGTCTGTTTTAACCAGAGAGCCATTAGCTTGCATCGCTCTAAGCATATTGGAGATATGGTCCAACTTCTGCTTCCTTGTCATGTTTGCAGGCAAACTCTGTTCTATAATCTCAAAAACATCGGCGCGTTTGAATCCTATATTCCCGGCATTAACCGCAAGTTGCAAAACTAATTTTACCAATGCTTTCTTGTTAAGCCCTGTTTCCCTGGTGTATTGTCCGATCTGCTGAACCTTCTTAGCCACAGATAGCACTATATTATATCGTGGAGCTTTGCCTTCGATGAGTTTTTTATCTTTCAAATGGCGGGCTGCCTCCTTAGTGATAGGACGATGTGTTCTGACCGCATCAAGCCATAGGCACTCCATAAGGCTAAGTGTCGAATCACTCTTAAGTAGGTCGGTATAAGCATCGTCGGAAGCGATGCCATAGATTGTGACGCTAACTGTCTTTGCGTTATCATCAATCTCATACTCAGGCATCGGAAAGAATCGTCTGCGTTGCTCTTTGAACAATTTAGGAATGCCACGGCCTACCGTGTCAATCATATTGAAATGAACCATGCCGTGAGACAGACAAGTGTTCCTGTAATCCTTCTGAGGGCCTTTGTCCCGGAGGACTTTCTCTACTGATCCAGGTATAAATGAGCCACGGTTACTATAATAAAGAAAACCCTCATTTTCAACTAATGTTATCCGTCCTCCAAGAGTATAATCCTGATGCGCAATGCAGTTATGGAGTGCTTCACGAATGGAATAATCTTCATACTGCTTCATCGTGTCCGGGAACAATGTGCCGCCCGGTAGTTCACGCATTGTCTTGTTCCTGATTTTAGCAAAAATTTTGTCAACAGCAAGAATATAAGGAATGGTATAATGTTCATAATCCACTATCTCTCCATCTTTATCCTTCCATACCCATGTGATCTGAGCATTGGCAGGATGTATCTTCTGGAGAGCGACAGGATTTCCCAACAACAATATAGCAGCTCTTGTTATTTTGCCATTGCGCATCATCTCGCTATGCGAAAGGAATTCTTCAGTTGACCATTCATCAATTTCATTAGCCGGGATCGTGGAACCATGCACTTTTTTATACATAATCCGCGCAGTAGCCAACGCAAGCTCATCAAGGTCGGCAATTGTGGCATCCGGCACAATTTCAGCCGACCAATCCGGAGCCGGAGCTTGACGTCGGATTTCATCCTGCTTCGACTGATTGAGCGGCTTCAGACTCTCGCCATCACGACCGTATGCGATACCTTTCCACTTCATTACGATATTTCGTGGTGAGGCCGGAATCTTGAACATCAGTATGCGCTTGCCGTCAACCTCGACAGGAATAATCTCACGGAATGTCTGACCGTCACTCATGTTGTTAGTGAGGTCTTGCTTCACCTTGTTCAGCGCCCCCTCGCCATCCTTATAAGATGTGCCTATGATTTCATGCTTCTTTTCATCGTAGCCGAATACCAGCCATGCAAAAGGGAGTCCACGCAAATTTGCCTCGTTGCTCAAAGCCGAGAAATACTTACCGAGATCATCGAAGTCGAAGTTATTCTCCGCCTTCTTGAACTCCACTGGAGAGACCGGAGCATGCTGGGACAGCATGGGAGGCATAAAAGTGTGTCGTA
>CAJUBC010000015.1 GCA_910584545.1 uncultured Muribaculaceae bacterium
ATTTCTATGATATTGGCAAATAATAAATTAGCCTTTAACTGAATATCCCTAATTATAAGTTTGATTGGGTTAATATGAAATGGTACTCAGATACGAATAATTGGGCAAGATTGTTTGAAATAATAGGCCGACGAAACAATCTGAATATTCAATATGGTTTATTGGAATCAAGCTCTTATGGTAAAGATGCACCGAAGACATTCTCAAATATGGGTTATGCCGGAACAAAATATGAAGTATTGCAGGGAAGAACTTCCTTAATCAATAATAGTCTGATGAATCATAATCCTGTTATAATGTTGGGGTATCATGATTCGGAATCAGCTCATGCATGGGTAATTGATGGGGGATATCAAATTCGAGCACAGGAGGGAACATGGGCTGACGATCCGATTAATCCAGTGGGAGGCGATTTGCTGCAGACTTATTATCACATAATATGGGGTGATGCTGGTTATGGTAATGGCTATTTTTTGTATAATGTTAATATTGGAGGAGTCCCTAATTATTCAGATGGTTATGGAGATTTGAATCACCCTAAATATGGAAGACTTCATATAATTTATGGATTTATACCTAATCGGTAAGCAATAGAATTCAATTAGGAGTAAATTTTTGGTATGTGTATAGATATTTCATAGCATTTCACATTCGCTATCAGAAAGAAGCCATACTAAAAATGTAGTGTTGAAAAATTTGACATAAGTTATCGTAGATAAATTGATTTACAATTATGAAAAATAGATTGTTATTATTTATTGCCATGACAATCACCATAGCGATTGCAGGGGCTGTTGTCAGTTGTACCGGCAATGATGAAGATCAGCCGTCTCCGTACAAGAAGATAGAGCTGAGTGATGAAACCAGAGCTGTTGTGACTAATGCTAATGAATTTGCATTTGATTATTTCACAAAAGTATCGACGGATATTGGTGATGAAAATGTAGTTATTTCTCCGTTAAGCGTGACGACTGCCTTGTCGATGATTGCTAATGGAGATAAAGGGGAATCGCGTGAGGCAATCTTAAAAATGCTTGGATTTGCGGGAAATCCAGAAGGATTGGATCGACTTAATGAATACAGTAAAGTGCTTCTCGAGAATCTCCCGATTGTAGATTCATCAACGAAATGCAAACTGGCAAACTCCGTGTGGAGCGGTTCACATTCACTTGTGCCCGATTTTGAGGCTGCGATGAAGAATGTATATAATGCTGAATCCAAGAATGTTTCCCCAGCTGGTATTGAAGGCCAGAATGCTATCAATTCTTGGATCGAAGATAAGTCTAATGGGGTTATTAGAGATTTTATCAAAGAACCCTTGATGTGTGATTTCGCAGTAATCAATGCAATGTATTTTAAGGGTAAATGGAAAGAACAGTTTGATGAGGATGCTACACGAAAGGAGGAATTTTCGAATATCGACGGATCGAAGTCAGAAGTAGATATGATGCATCTAACCCAAAAATCAATTGATTGCAGTGTGGATGATAATGCCATTTTGGCAACCTTGAAGTATGGAAACGGTAATTTTGAAATGGTGGCGATTCTCCCGGTAAATAAAGATGGATTCAATGATTTGATAGTTAACTTAAAGGAAAGATATACTGAGATGTTGGAGAACTGTCATTTTTACACCGTGGATGTCTCTTTCCCTAAGTTTTCATCATCATCAAAATTCGATGCCATAGGTTACCTGACAGACATGGGATTGCATCCAGAAAGTGAGTTCAATTCCATTTATAATGAACCATTGTATATAAACATGATACTTACCGGAGTTTCGGTAAGTATGGATGAACACGGTACGGAAGCAGCCGCAGTGACCATGCCCGGAATGGTCACTGCGCCTGGAAGACTGTATAATCTGGAATTCAACCGACCTTTTATCTATTTGATACGCGAGACTTCTACCGGAGCAATTCTGTTCATGGGTAAAGTGGTAAAATTTTAAACTCTTTTGTGCGAGAGAAGTCATGAACAAAAAATGGAGCGGGGGATTCCCTCGCTCCATTTTGTTGTCTTAGTGTGTGTTACCATTCGAAGGAGAGGTTGAGGCCGAGGCCGTTGATGGCGGCGTTGTATTGCCAGCTGCTCCAGTAGTTGGATGTCATCAGACGGTAGTGGATACCTATGTCGATGGCCTGCTTCGGGTTGGTGATGTTGATCGGGAACCGCACGCCGAGTGCCGGCTGGAAGTAGAAATACTCCTTGCTTGTGAGGTAACCGTCCCTGATCTGAATATAGGTGTCGGAACAGAGGAACGAGGCTCCGAGCCGGAGGTTGAAGAATACCGAAGTGGAAGTCTGGCTACCCATGATGAACCTGAAATCGGTGAATATCGGAATCATCACAGCCGAGGTGGTACGCGATTTATTGTACATGCCGGGATTCGACGTTTCCCACGACTCTCCCCAGCTGTCGTCGACCGTACTCCATAGGAAATCAACGCCTATACCGGCTCCCATGTAGAACCATGGAGTGAACTTATAACCCTGCGATGTCGCCACCGTGGCGAAATTCGTCCGGTAGTTGCCGAACCCCTGTGTGTATGATCCCTCCACATATCCCTTATAGGAGGCTCCTGATATTGCCGGCCTCACTGTGTTGGTGATTCCGTTGATAATGTCTGTGTACTGTGCGGAAACCGGGGCTGCAACGGCTCCGGCGAGCATCAATGCGAGCAGTAATGATTTCCTTTTCATAACGGTAAGTATTAGTGTGTTTCTCTTATTTATTATTATAACAACCGTGAACGATAAAAGATTGATTAGTTAAAATACGTTATATAATCGGCGCGGAGAGCGCGATTTTGAAACTTTTTGATTAATTTTGAAAGTAAAAAGTTAAACGGCTAACCCAAATGGCATACAAAGCCCCTATAGACGAAACAAAACTCATCGAAGACCTCAGGAATCCGGCTACAGCGAAGCAGGGTTTCGACACGCTGATGCGTCTGTACGGCGAGCCCATCTACTGGCAGATACGCAAGATGGTAGGTAGCCATGAGGATGCCAACGACCTGCTGCAGAACTGCTTCCTCCGGGTGTGGACCAATCTCCACAATTTCCGGGGCGACGCCAAACTGTCGACATGGCTCTACAAGATAGCTGTGAACGAATCGATCAATTTCCTCAACAAGGAGCGTCAGCGACGCAACCTCACAGCCGGCGAAGGCGACGAGGACTATATTCTCGAGAAAATCGAGAGCGATCCATACTTCGACGGCGACGACCTGCAGAAAGCACTCCAGAAAGCAATCGCGGCCCTCCCGGAAAAACAACGGCTTGTCTTCAACATGCGATACTACGATGAACTCAAATACGAGGAGATTTCCGAAATACTCGGTACAAGCGTCGGCGCGTTGAAAGCATCTTACCATCACGCCATGAAGAAAGTGACCGCGGCGATATCCGGTCTGGTTTGATAGGCATGTATATAACGCGAAAACAGCCGGTTTCACAACCAGCTGTTTTCAAGTGTTTTCCATAATACTTTTTCGAACTAACCTAACATCATGAAACGATTTTTATACCTATAGAACATCGGCAACTGAAAAAAGGTTCGAGGTAATCAGAAATTTTTTCAAATAAACAAAGACCATATAGGCCCATTTGATGGAATTCGGAGTTTATTGATGGCATATATGTCAATAAATCAATTGGATAACGGAATGCCATCAAAATGTCGAAATTATTCCGGCATGATTTTAAACTTATTAAATCGGGAGAAGTCAATATATATAAGCATATTGTTAGAGAAGAAATGAACGAGGAACAGAGGATAATGGATAAATTCGGCAAGAAATACCCGGGGCATGTGCCGGAGGGATATTTCGAGTCGTTTGTGGCGGGGATGATGGAAACTCTGCCCGAGTCGCCGCAGGTGCCGAAGCAGGCTCCTATGACGATGTGGCAGCGGCTTAAGCCATACGTATACATGGCAGCTATGTTCGCCGGAATATGGCTGATGATGAATGTGTTCCACCGGGTGTCGGGTACAGACCGGCTCAGTCTGGACAATCCGCCGGAAAATATCGCGCAGATTATGGAACAGCCGGAAGTGATGGATTATTATACTCCCACTTCCGTCATCGACGACATGGAGGCCGAGATGGAGTTGAGCGAAACTTACTCCAATATGGAGGAATTCGAGAAGGATTTCGGTTATTCACTCGATCCGGAATACGCCCGAATCAAAATTAATACCGAGGTGAACTAACATGAGAAAGATATACATTCTATTTTTAGCCTTGATCTTTGCATTGCCGATGATGGCGCAGAAACAGCAGTCCAAGGGAAAATGCGAGGAGATGCGCCGGGAGATGCATGAATTCAAGATGAAATTCATCGCTCAGGAGATAGAGCTGCAGGAATCGCAGCAGAAACGATTCTTCGAGGTGTATGACCGGATGTGGTCCGAACGAGGAAAGCTCTTCAGGTCCACAAGGGAAATCGAGAAAAAGCTGCGTGACGGCAAGCCGTCGGAGCAGGAATACACCGAGGCCTGCAGGGCACTGACCGAGGCTAAGGAGAAGGATGCGGAGATAGAAAAGAAATATGACGCTATATTTTCAGAGTTTCTTTCATCTAAACAGATTTACAAGATGAAGGATGCCGAGGAGAAATTCCGGAACAAGATGCACGAGATGCGTCACAAGAAGAAGTCCGGGGTTTTCCGGAAGAAATAACCGCAATTGCAGAAGGACTCCCGGGAAATCCTCCCGGGAGTTTTGTTTTATTAAAGAGTCCATATTTGAAAAGGGAAGTTTTTTAACTATCGGTAAAAAAGAAGATATATGAGGTGGAGAATCATTCTGATAGCCCTTCTGGGGCTGGTTGTGGCCTCGGCCTCGGCAAAACCTGCGGCGAAAAATAAAGTGGAGAACACATTCGCCAAACCGGACTTCGCGTTCCCGAAGACAGTGGAGAAAAACGCTTTGCCCAAGCTGGAGCAGGCTCTCGCCCGTAATGACGGCGAAAAGGCCATCAAGGCTGCGGTTCAATTGACCGTAGCCCGCGGCCTCGTATCGGGCGACAGCTACCGTCAGGGACTCGACCTTTTCTCTGACCTCGCTGCGCGCACCAAGGCTCCGTGGAGTCAACTCGCCATGCTCCTCGAGGCAAGGATGTATGCGGATATATATAATTGCAACAGTTATCTGTACGACAGACGGCATCTCCCGGCCGATTCCATTCCTGACGATGTGATGGAATGGGATGGCGATATGTTCCGCAGCAAAGTCGTGAGTCTGCTTTCCACGGCGCTTAAGGAATCCGGACCATTGGCGTCAATGTCCTTGTCCGGGATTTCGTCACTTCTTAAAGATGCGAAAGATGCGGAGTCTGCCGGTATGACTGTCTATGATTTCGTGGCGTCGCAGACCTCCGATATACTCTCACTGTTCGGTACTTCCGGTAGCCTCGGGGATGTGATTCCTTTCGGCGTGCCGGCGAATGAGAATCCCATTGTCAGCCTCCGCAAGGCTGCTTTGGATGGAGCCATACTCAATCATCGGAATGACAAGAACCCGTTGATGCTCTCGGAACTGTGCCGACAGAAGCTCGAGACGCTGTCGGGAGAGAGTCGCCTTGCGTACCTCAAGCAGTGTTACGAAACGTTTTCCGATACAGACTGTGGCAGCGGTTTTGTTGCCGACTATGCCAACAGTCTCGGCGGATATGAGGATTACTCCGAGGAGTCCGTCGAGGGAGACGATTTGACCCGGCAAAATGAAATCCGTCGCCGCCAGCTCGCTATCTGTCGCGATTATGTCGAGGCGCATCCTCAGGCGAAAAATATCGGATATGTCAAGTCTGTTATATGCGACCTTGAGTCCAAGCGGATTTCCCTGAACTTTCCCGACCAGTCTCTTCCCGGTCGCCAGATTAAGGTAAAGGTGTCCGGTGCCAACGTCTACGCACCATACATACTTGCCGTTCCATGCGTAGCGCCAGACTATAGACGCGGCGTAAGATTCTCAAAGTTGCGTGTCGTGCCCAAGGCTGCCGCATCCCTTCGCGTAGACCTTGCAGGGAATACTCCCGACGAGTCCAAGACCGAGGTGGAATTCCCGGCCCTGCCTCCCGGTTGCTATGCTCTCATAGCGTCTTCCTCCGAATCCCCCGCCGATATTTACGGAGACAAGGATGATATGGCCTCCCTTATACTTGTCAGTGATCTAACGGCGTTCATTACCGGACGCGGCGATGAGCGCGTGCTGCATGTATCGTCCGGCTCGAATCTCGCTCCGGTGGAGGGCGCGAAGGTGACATTCACCGACCGTCGCGATTCTCGCAAAGAAATGGTGAAGCATGTCACCACGGGAAAGGATGGCGAAGCGAGGATTCCTTTCAGTTCCGCAAGGTACAGCATAAAGAAAAATGGACAGATCTTCTTCGGAGATAGCTATAGTTACGGTAGTTCCGGAAGCGAGGCCGACAAGACTGTATACGCCGCGCAGGTGCTGACAGATCTGTCGGTATTCCGTCCCGGCGACACCGTCCGTTTTATGGCAGCGGTATACTCCCGCATCGGCAGGAGTATGCGTCAGGAACCGGGTCGGGAGGTCCTCGCGACACTCCGCGATGCCAATTATGAGGACATAGATACGCTGCGTCTCGTCACCGACAGCTATGGCCGCGCCGACGGCTCTTTCGCGATTCCAAAGGATAGATTGCTCGGGAGATACTCGATAGAGATTGAATCCGGCGATGACAGGCTTGGCGGCGCATCGTTTACCGTTGCCGATTACAAGACTCCTACATTCCGCGTTGTGACTTCCGGCACCGAGGGTGAGGTAGTGCTCGGCGACACGGTGCGTATCAAGGGAGAGGCCATTACGTATGCCGGAATGCCGGTGGCCGGAGCAAAGGTGTCGTACAAGGTGACATACCGGCAGCCTTGGTGGCGGTATCGCGGTCAGCAGGGCGCGTCGTTCGCTTCGGAGACTGTCACCGGCGATGACGGAAGTTTCCTGATATCGCTGCCCACAGCTGCTCTCCGTGGCACAAGATTCGAGCGCGGCGCATTCCAGCTCGACGTGGATGTCACCGACAGGGCCGGCGAGACCCAGCCGGCTCCCGCCGTGATGTTCTCGATGACCAATGCCTATACCATTGAGCCGGTTATCCCGGAGACACTCGAGCTGTCGGATTATCCCGCATCGGGATTCAGCGTATGGGTGCGCGACATCATGAATCGTCCCGTGACTAAGAAAGTATATTACAGGATAGAGAACGGGCGCAACGGTTCGGTCGTGGCGCAGGGTGAGTTCGAAAGTCCCGCTTTCCATCCCGGCGTGGCGTCGCTCCCCTCATCAAGATATAAGGTGACATTCTCTCTCGACAAGGATTTCAAAGCAACCGAAGGCTCGCTCAACACCACTGCTGAATTCATTCTATACAGAAAATCCGACAGCAGGCCTCCGGTGGATGTGCCGTTGTGGCTACCTGAGAGCACTGTCACCGCACCTGCGGGAGCCGCGAAAGTGAATGTCCGCTTCGGTTCGAGTTATACCGACAGCTACATCTACGCCATGATTTCCGACAGCCATCGGAATATCCGCGGAGAGTGGGTGAAGGTTTCCGACGGAATGACCTCGATAGAAGTGGAGGCCCCGGCGGCGGATGAAAGGATATTCGTGTCGCTGCTCGGTATGCGCGATCTGCGACCCGTCAACGGAGTTGTGACGGTGGTCCCGGCCGTGCAGCAGGAGAGGGTGGAGATTACTGCGGAATCGTTCCGCGACAGAATCGACCCGATGGCGCGTGAAAGCTGGAAGTTCAGGCTCACCGTCGGAGGCAGGCCTCTTGCCGACGCTGCCGCCGTGGCCGTGATGAGCAACAAGGCTCTCAATGCGATCGCTCCCTTCTCCTGGCAGATGAATCCCGCCGGACAGCTGTACTGGGCGCAGTACGGATCAATGGATTTCAGAACGATTGGAAGCCGTGTGAACTCCGGCTTCATCCCGGTATCTGCTCCCCGTGACAAGTATACTTGTTTCTCATTTCCTGAATGGAACACCTACGGGTACAGGCTGTATGACATCTATCGTGCGGACTCAGAAGTCCTTTACGGGTCTACAAATAAACAGCTGATGGCTGCTGCCGTCGAGTCCGACTATGCAAGCCCCACGGTCAACAGATCTGTAAAGCGGATGGCTATGAAGAATGCGTCAAGAGGATTGATGGAGGAAGCTGTCGTCGAGGATGAGACTGGAGCATCGATGGATGGGGGCACCGGAAATCCCTCGGCCAATAATCCTCTTCCGAGAGATGTGGATACTCCGCTGGCGTTCTTCATGCCTTCATTGCATACGGATTCCAATGGTGAGGTGACTGTTGATTTTGTGGCACCGAATTTCATAGGGACATGGCAGTTCCAGATCGCAGGCTATTCCTCCGACATGAAGGGGGCCGTGAAGATTCTCGATGTGGTGTCTTCCAAGAAAGTGATGGCGCAGCTGAACGCTCCCCGCTTCATGCGCGTCGGTGATAAAGTCAATATTTCGGCCACACTTTACAACAATACTGATGCCGAGGCTATGGTGGCCGGACGTATCGAACTTGTCAATCCCCTGACCGGGACTGTAGTCTCGCACAAGGATTTCGAACCGGAGGCCTTGAAGGGGAAAGGCTCAAGGGTCGTGACGATTGAATACGCCGTGACCGGCGGTTACTCTGAACTGACGGTAAGGGTGTTCGCGACAGCCGATAATTACCGTGACGGAGAGCAGACCCTTGTACCCATTCTTCCCAGCAGTACCCCCGTCGTGGAGTCCGTTCCTTTCTATCTCCAGCCTGGTGAGGGAACCTTCAGGGTTAAGCTCCCGAAATATGATAAGGATGCCAAGGTGACATTGCGTTATTGTGACAATCCCGTATGGGAATGCGTCACGGCGCTGCCGTCCATCCTCGAGCCGAAATCGGCGAGTGTGTTCTCGATAACGTCCGCGCTTTATGGCAACGCCGTGGCTTCAGGTCTTTTCCGCGAATACCCCGAACTGATTGCCGCAGTCAAGGAGATGGCAGCTCCGGAAAATGCAGCCGACTCGCTTCTCGTATCAAATCTGGAGAAGGATGTGGCGCTGAAAACCGTGACCCTGCGCAACACTCCCTGGGTGAACGATGCCAGGACCGAGACGCTGAGGATGGCCTCGCTTACTGAATATGCCGATACCGCCCGGAGCGCAGAGGTGGTTGAATCCGCTCTGTCACGGCTTGCAGATATGCAACGCCGCGATGGCGGTTGGGGATGGTGTCCGGGAATGGAGTCGTCTGAGTTCATCACCGCAGGTGTTCTCGAGTGTCTCGCCGACCTCCGCCAGATGGGTTATCTTCCCCGCCAGGCCGACGGCATCGCCAAGAAAGCCTTCGCGTTCTGCGACAAGGAATTCATGAAAGATTGGGAACGCACCCACAGAAAATCATTCAGCGTGCAGGCCCTGCTCGACTATCTCTTTATCAAGAGTGCTTTCGGTGCCGGGAACAATGCTGGTTTCGGTGCGCTCGAGAAGGTGGCTGTCAAGGGTATAAAAGATGGTTGGAAATCGTTCTCCATTGATGACAAGGCTAAGGCCGCGATCCTTTTCAGCCGTAGGGGCGATGACGCGCTTGCAGAACTGATCCTCGAGTCTCTGCATCAGTTCGGATCTTATACTCCAGAGAAGGGAATGTGGTTCGACAATCTTTCGTCGGGCTGGAACGGCGACAACCGACTACTCACCACTGCCCGCGTGCTCGAGGCGTTCTCGGCAATCCGTCCGCACAGCACCGACATCGACAAGCTGCGTCAGTGGCTCGTGCTGTCAAAGCAGACGGAGAACTGGGGAGATTCACGCAATCTCGCAGGAGTGATAAGGGCGTTGCTTTCTTCAGGCAACGGATGGACAGTTCCTTCGGAGACCCCCTCTTTCAGAATCGGAGGTATGGAGATTGACGTTCCTCACGCTGTCAGGTATACCGGTTCCATGACGGCGGACCTTTCCCCTGGTGAGGTTTCCGGAAAGACACTCGAGGTGTCGAAGAAATCCACCGGTCCTTCATGGGGAGGTGTCCTTTCGCAGTATGTGGCTCCCATTCTGGAGGTGAAGGCGGAAAAGACTCCTCAGCTCTCAATCACAAAGGCTGTATATGTGATTGAAGGTGGTCAGGCCGGGGAGAAGACAGTCAACTCGCCGCTGCGGGTGGGCGACAGGGTGCGCGTCACACTGAGCATAAGCGCCGACCGCGACATGGACTATGTGGCGGTGACCGATGCCCGCGCGGCCTGTCTCGAACCGGACAGTCAGGTCTCGGAATACACGGTTTCCGACGGTATAGGAATGTACAGGGAGATACGAGATGAGTCGACCAATCTCTTTATTCCGTTTCTGCCAAAAGGCACACATGTCGTAAGTTACGACTGTCATGTCGACCGCGCCGGAGTCTTTTCGCTCGGCATAGCCACGGCGCAGTCTCAGTATGCGCCCTTGATTGTGGCCCATTCGGCCGGCGCGGAACTGTCGGTTAAGGATACGGAATGATCAATCGAGATCTGTACGCAGGTTCTCGCGATTGAGAATAACGTTCGGGAAGACTTCCTCCGCCTCGCGGAGGAAGTCTTCGTCGTTGTCATAACGGCTGGAATAATGGCCGGTGAGCAAGGCACCCGCGCCGGCGTCGCGCGCCACGGTAGCCGCCTGTCTGGCGGTCGAGTGGAAGCGCTTCCTTGCGTCGGCGGCATTCGACTCGAGATAGGTTGTCTCGTGGAACAGCAGGTCGACCGGGCCGATTCTCGACGCGAGGTCCGGCATATACACAGTGTCGCTGATATGGGCGTAAGAAAGAGCCTTGTCGGCCGGAGATGTCAGCATCTCGTTGGGTATCACGGTTCCGTCGGGCTTGATGAAGTCCGCGCCCTCCTTGACGGCGCGGATCTGAGCCACCGGTACCTGATGGTATGCGATCATGTCTGGGCGAATGTGGCGGAGGCGTGGCTTCTCTTCGAATACATATCCGACGGTAGGAATCCTGTGGCGAAGAGGTATTGTCCGGACCGTGAGAGAGGGAGTCTCGTATATCACAGCCTCCTCGGGTTCGATCACATCGAAACGGAGGTCGAAGGAGAGATCGCGTCCGAAGAAATCCATTATCTGGGTCAATATCCGCTTCCCCTCCTCGAATGTATGGATGGTGAGGCTGCCTCCGGCCCCTCCCAGTTCAAGGGTGGATATCAGGCCCGGTAGGCCGAGGACATGGTCTCCGTGAAGATGCGTCAGGAAAATATGGCCTAATCGCGAATATTTGAGCCTGGCACGCTGGAAACCGAGTTGTGCGCATTCGCCGCAATCTACCATGAACAGATTCCCGCGGTGGTCGATCACCGTGGAGGATGGCTGATGACGCAGCGTGGGTTTGGCCGAGCCGCATCCGAGTGTGTATACGCTGAATGTTGACATTGATATCAGGGAATTTGTTACAAAATTAATAAATTTAATTAAAAACCCTAAATCGCGGTATGCCGTTTGTTTTGGAAATGATGTAATTTTTCCTAATTTTGCGGTCTCAAACCCTGCGTCAGAGCTGAAATCCGCATGAGTAACAATTTATACGATCTTAATTTATTCAATCGTTTAGGGCAGAGATTTCTCTGTCCAGTCCTCGCATTGCTTGCTTTTACGGAATCCGGAAGCGCTATGGCTGAGGAACATATCGATACTACTGTCTATCTCGGCGAGGTTAACGTCGTGGCCTTGAAGCAGGAGCATGCCGTCAGGAGCGAGGCTGTGTCGGCAACGGTTATCGGGCGTGTGGACCTCGAGGACATCAACGCTGTGTCGATGAAGGGAATATCGGATGTGGTGCCTAATTTCTTTATCCCGGACTATGGCTCGCGAGTCACTTCATCGATGTATGTACGTGGCATAGGGGCGCGCATGGACCAGCCGGCAGTGGGTCTCAATGTCGACAACGTGCCGATACTGAACAAGAATGGTTACGATTTCGACCTTGCCGACATCGAGTCGGTAGAGATGCTCCGTGGCCCGCAGTCCACCCTCTATGGCCGCAACACCATTGGCGGCCTCATCAATATCTCGACCGTCTCGCCCATGCGCTATCAGGGATGGAGGCTGTCGGCATCGGCCGGTACGGGCAATGACTACAGATTGTCGGCGGGATGGTATGGCAGACCGACGGAGAAATTCGCAACCGCCCTGATTCTGTCAGGCTCCTATCTCGGCGGATTTTTCCGCAACAACTACGACGGCCGTTTCTTAGACCATGAGCTGTCCGGCTCCCTGCGTTGGAAAGCCGATTGGAGAATTTCTCCAAAGGTATATCTTCAGAACGCCTTCTCCGTCTCGCTGCTCGATCAGGGTGGCTATCCATACGAATATGTGGAAACAGGTGATATAAACTACAATGACCCCTGCTATTACAAGCGGTTCATGCTTTCCGACGGCCTTACACTTCGATATCGCGGCAATGGGTTTTCGATGACTTCCATTACGGCGGTTCAGCATCTCGCCGACAACATGACCCTCGACCAGGATTTCCGTCCTGAGCCTTTCTTCACGCTCACACAGCGGCAGCATGATACGTCAGTGACGGAAGACATCGTGTTCCGTGGAGACCATACCGGTTCCAGGTACCATTGGCTCGCGGGTGCTTTTCTTTTCTACAAGCATCTCGGAATGACCGCCCCCGTCACATTCAAGGATAAAGGTATAACCGATCTCATAGAGGACCACCGCAACAGCGCCAACCCATATTATCCTATACGATGGGACACGCGTGAGTTCCCGCTCGACAGCCGGTTTACCATCCCGGCCGCCGGCGCCGCGCTTTATCATGAGTCGCGTCTCGAACTGGGCCGGTGGCGTCTCACAGCCGGTATCCGTCTCGATTACGAGACCACGACCCTCGACTTCCGCAGCATCTGTCACACCGGTTACGAGATATTCCGGCTTGAGAATGACGGATCCCTCTTGCCGGAGCGCCATGTCGCCATCGATATTGACGAGAGCGGCAGGCTGCGCCGCGAGTACTTCAACTGGATGCCGAAAATCGGTGCCGTATATTCCATTCCTATGGAGGGGGAGAACAATGTCTATGGCGTTATATCGAGAGGATATAAGGCTGGTGGATTCAATACCCAGATGTTCAGCGACGTGCTCCAGCAGCGGCTCATGGGGGTGATGGGAATCGGCTCCAAGTATGATGTGGATGACATAGTGGGATATCGTCCCGAATATTCATGGAACTTCGAGGTGGGCTCGCATCTCTCGTTCCCGCAGGCGAAGCTAAATGTAGATGTGTCGTTGTTTTATATAGACTGCAATGATCAGCAGCTTACCATGTTCCCTGACGGGACAACCACCGGTCGCATTATGACCAATGCCGGAAGAACCGGCAGTTTCGGCGGAGAACTCTTGGTAAGCTGGAATCCACTTGATCTCCTTGCGTTCACGGCAAGCTACGGCTACACCAACGTCAGGTTCATGGAATTCTTCAATGGAATCGAGGACTTTTCCGGCAAATTCGTGCCGTACGCGCCTCAGAACACATTGTTCGTTCAGGGATTGTTGACTATTCCCTTGCGTCACCGATATATGAAGGGACTCGTGGCCGATGTCAATGTGCGTGGAACGGGTAAGATCTATTGGAATGAGCAGAACTCGCTGGCGCAGAATTTCTACGCATTGCTCGGCGCGGCACTCACGCTGGAGGCGCGGCACTGGAGCCTGCAGGTGTGGGGAAGAAACCTCACTGCCACCCGTTACCATACATTTTACTTCATGTCGATGGGTAATGAATTCCTGCAGCAGGGCCGTCCGGTGCAAGGCGGGGTCACTTTCAGAATCAATATCTAAGGAGGGGTTGGCCGAGGAGAGGGGATGCAATAAACGCCTAAAAAATCCATTATATATGACAGGGACGATTAATGTGCGAATGAGCAGTTGAAATCGTCCTGTAAATCCAAAAAGAAAACAAAATATATAAATAATGAGAAAAAATCTTATCGTAGCTGCCTGTGGAGTGGCTTTTGCGGTCGGTTTCTCCGCCTGCAACAAAAACAACGAGCCGGGATACAGCTACAGCGAGACAGTCAATTTCGGTACATACAACATCGTGACGGCCGAGGGTCAGGAACCATACGTGGCTCCGGTCCGCTATCAGTACAACAACCGCGTGGATATCGTCGAACAGTCGCAGACTATTTCGATGTTCATCAACGACATGATGTTGAACAAGAAGGAAAAGGTCTCGATCGAGACAAAAGCTCTCCCTTATTCGTCCGGACAATATCAGATTGGTGACAAGTATTATCCTTACATATACATGTCGGATACCTACGTGGCTGATGACAAGGATATTCAGATTACAGACTTTACATGTATTCTGACATATGCTGCCTATCAGCCGTCGGCAGAGATCCCGGGTTATCCGGTATCGGTGCCGAAAAACGACAGATACGCCGGTACTGCCCGTGAAAACGAATACTACACGGTGATGAGCTATAAGATCGACAACAAGTGGAACGTCTCCACCTTCTGGCCCGACGTGACCTTCAAGGGAGCTACCACCACTACATATCCCGGAATGGAGGAGCCGTTCACATCCGACAAGATCGAATATCGCGTGGTGCTCGACCTGAAGACGGAAGGAGCGCCAAAGGCCAATGTGTTCATGATCAACGCGCAGTTTGCCCCGAAAGCGCCGATGCTGATGCTCGCCCTGCGTAATCTTCCTGTGACATTCCATGCCGACGGATATTCCATCGATGTCGAGAATGTGAACCCTGAGCAGATAGAAGCAGGTGGTTTCACCGAGAACAAGGCGTTCCCGTTTGATAAGTTCAGCCTGAAGTTCAGTGCCTCAAGCGGAAGAGCCGATATCAAGTATCAGGTAAAGACCGTGTTCAACGGAAGCTTCGGCGGTTACTATTTCTATGAGATGAGGGAAGGGGCAGACAAAAATTGAGTTTTGTCTGATAAAGGTCATATTCAAGCAAAATGCAATCTCTCGGGAGGGTCGACACAATGTGGGCCCTCCCGGAAATGCTTTTATGCAAGATCCTATTTAAAAATTGCACCGAAATGTTAAAAATGTGCAAATTGTGTTATGAAATTATTTGCCACTTCGGAAAATTTTGGCTAATTTTGCGGATAAGTGCTGGAATGGTTCGCCTTCCGTACCTTTCTGATTAATATAATCATCTAAATAATAACAAGATATGAATCTATTGTGCAGTATAAGCAACGCGGAATTGTCGGTAACAGCGGCAATCACCGGTATCGGGCTCGTGTTCGCGGCGTTGCTTATAGCCAAATTGATTTCTCCCAAGTCCTATTCATTAAAGAAAGCCGAGCCGTACGAGTGCGGTATCCCCACACGCGGCCATTCGATGATTCAGTTCAAGGCCGGCTATTACATCTTCGCCATCCTCTTCCTTTTGTTTGATGTCGAAGTCGTGTTCCTTTATCCCTGGTCTGCGGTGATGCGTGGTATGGGTCCGCAGGGTCTCCTCTGCATCGGAATCTTTATGTTTGTACTTGTATTAGGTCTGGCATACGCCTGGAAGAAAGGAGCGCTCAAATGGGATTAGACCATATCAAAAGCATGAAGCGTGAGGACTTCAAGGACAACGAGTATATCGACAAGCTCGTAGAAGAACTCAACGCGTCCGGCGCCAACGTGGTGGTCGGCAAATTCGATGAACTTATCAACTGGGGCCGCGCCAACTCCCTCTGGCCCCTCTGCTTCGGCACAAGTTGCTGCGCCATCGAGTTCATGTGTCTCGGTGCCGCACGTTACGACATGGCCCGCTTCGGTTTCGAGGTGGCGCGTAACTCGCCCCGTCAGGCTGACTACGTGATGGTGCAGGGTACGATCGTACACCGCATGGCTCCCGCCATGCGCCGTCTGTACGAGCAGCTTGCCGAACCTAAATATGTGATCGCCTGCGGCGGCTGCGCCGTTTCCGGCGGCCCGTTCAAGAATTCCTATTGCGTGGTGCCAGGCGTGGACCAGATTCTTCCTGTAGATGTTTATATCCCGGGTTGCCCCCCGCGTCCGGAAGCGATGTTCTACGGGCTCATGCAGCTGCAGCGCAAGATTAAGGTCCAGAAATTCTTCGGCGGTGCCAACCGCAAGGAGAAAATCGACGAGTTTTTCGCAGAACACCCCGAAGAGAAGGGACAGATAGGATAACCTCCACACTATAGTATCATGAGCGATATTAAAAATAAAATACTGAAGATATATCCCGACGCGGAATTCGAGGAAGGCGACAGCCTTCTTGTGAATGTCGCGGAAAAGGACTGGCATGATTTCGCCGCCAGACTTAAGAACGAACTCGCATTCGATGTCCTCTCCGCTGTAGTGGGTGTCGATTGGGAAGATACAATCGGTGTGGTATACTACCTCACCTGCACATCGCGTGCATGGGAAATGATCGCTGTCAAGGTGGTTTGCGCCGACCGGGACAACGCTTATATCCATACTGTCAGCGACCTCTGGCACGTGGCAAATTTCCAGGAGCGTGAAGTTTACGACATGTTCGGCATCAAGTTCATCAATCATCCCGACATGCGCCGATTCTTCCTCCGCAACGACTGGGTGGGAAATCCCCTCCGCAAGGACTATGACGCTAATCCTAAACTGAATCCCATCCGTCTCGAAGATGAGGTGAACGAGGATGATACCCGCGTCTATACCCTCGATGAGAACGGCAGCGTCAAGGAAAATCCCAAGAAAGTATTCGAGGATAATGAATATGTGATCAATATCGGTCCCCAGCACCCGTCCACCCACGGCGTGATGCGTTTCCGCACCTCGCTTGACGGAGAGATGGTGAAGAAGGTCGACGTTGTTTCAGGATACATCCACCGCGGCATCGAGAAGCTTTGCGAAGGTCTCGGATATCCGCAGCTTCTCCATTTCACCGACAGAATGGACTATATGTCGGCGCACATGAACCGCCATTGTCTCTGTCTCTGCATCGAGAAGGCTCTCGGCATCCATGTCCCGGAGAGGGCGGTGGTGATCCGCACCATGATGGACGAGCTCATGCGAATCTCGTCACATCTGCTCAGCTTCGGATGTACGGCGATGGATCTCGGGGCCACGACAGCGTTCTTCTACGGATTCCGAGAGCGCGAAATGGTGCTCGATATATTCGAGAAGACCTGCGGAGCCCGTATGTCTATGAACTATAACGTGATCGGCGGTGTCATGGCCGACCTTCATCCCGATTTCGTGAAGGATGTGAAGGCCCTGATCGACATCATGCCGTCGCGTCTGAAAGAATATCACACGGTGTTCTCCAAGAACCTCATAGCCCGAAACCGTCTCGTCGGAGTGGGTATGCTCAAGAAGGAGGATGCGATAAACTACGATATCACGGGACCGAGCGGACGCGGCTCGGGATGGAGTTGCGACTGCCGCAAGAAGCATCCTTATGCCGCTTACGATCGCGTGGAGTTCGACGAGGTTCTCCTCGACGGATGTGATTCATACTCACGCTATATGGTCCGCATGAAGGAGATAGAGCAGAGTTGCCGGATCCTCGCTCAGCTGGTGGACAACATCCCCGAAGGCGACATCCGCGCGCAGGTGCCCAAGATCCTGAAGCTCCCGGAGGGCCGCTGGTATCAGCAGGTGGAGGCCAGCCGTGGAACTTTCGGCGTATACATCGAGTCGAAAGGGGAGAAGACCCCTTGGCGCGTTCACTTCCAGAGTCCCTGTTTCAACCTTGTGGGCGTGATGGACCTGACATGCTCCGGCTATATGATCGCCGACCTGATAACCATCGGTGCCGCTCTTGACTTCGTAATCCCCGACATCGACAGATAATTAGTTCAAGAATATAACCTAACATTAGAATAAACAATATATGTTCGACTTCGGAAAATGGACCTCGGCCTTCAACGACTGGCTGCTTGGAACGGGAATGGCCGACTGGCTGGCGATTCTCATCGAGTGCGTGCTGATTGGCGTCGGTGTCCTTCTCGTCTACACAGTACTGGCGCTTTTCTATATTCTATACGAGCGTAAACTCTGCGCTTGGTTCCAGTGCCGTCTCGGCCCGATGCGTGTCGGCAAGTGGGGTTTGCTCCAGGTGTTCGCCGACATGTTCAAGATCCTTATAAAGGAACTTATCTGTCTTAAAGGCACCGACCGCTTCCTGTTCAAGCTTGCCCCCTATCTCGTGATTACGTCTTCGGTGGTGATGCTCGCTTGTCTTCCGTGGGGTAACGGTCTACAGATAATTGATTGGAATATAGGTATATTCTTCGTTCTCGCGGTATCTTCGGTCGGGGTACTCGGTATCTTGCTTGCCGGTTGGTCGTCCAATAATAAGTATACGCTTATCGGTGCCATGCGTAGCGGTGCGCAGATGGTAAGTTATGAACTGTCGCTTGGTCTGGCCATCATCACTATCTGCGTGCTGGCCGGTACGCTCAATATAAGCGAACTCGTCTGGGCTCAGGAAGATACCTGGTTCATATTCAAAGGTCATATCCCCGCAATCATCGCATTCATAATTTACGTGATCGCGGCTACAGCTGAGACCAACCGAGGCCCCTTCGACCTTCCCGAGGCTGAGCATGAGCTCACCGCCGGCTACCATACGGAGTATTCCGGTATCCATTTCGGGTTCTTCTATCTGGCCGAATACCTCAACCTGTTCATCGTGTCCGGAATCGCGTCGCTGATGTTCCTCGGCGGCTGGATGCCTCTCCATATCCCCGGATGGGAGGGCTTCAACGCAGTGATGGATTTTATCCCCTCCCCGATATGGTTCCTGCTTAAAGCGTTCTTTATCTCGTTCGTGATAATCTGGTTTAAATGGACGTTCCCGCGTGTGCGTATCGACCAGATGCTCTCCTTCGAGTGGAAATACCTTATGCCTTTCTCTCTGGCCAACCTCGCGCTGATGGCAGTGTTCGTGGCTTATGGATGGCACTTCTAATAACCGAAAAAATTAAAAAACAGATATGAGCGAAATTTATGGAACGGTGACCCAGGTGATTGGCCCGGTGATCGACGTCTCTTTCGAAGGCGGTAAGGAGAACATTCCGCCCATCTATTCGGCTCTCAAGGTAGAGCGTGACAACGGGGAGGAACTGATCCTCGAAGTGGAGCAGCACATCGGCGAGGACATCGTCCGCTGCGTGGCCATGGAAAGTACCGACGGCGTGCGTCGCGGAGTAAAGGTGAAGAACCTCGAGCGCCCGATAGCCGTGCCGACAGGCAATCAGGTGAAGGGACGTCTTCTCAATGTAATCGGAGACCCCATCGATATGCTCGGCAAGCTCGATGACGAAAAGCTGCGTTCCATCCATCAGCCCGCCCCCGCCTTCGACGACCTCGCGATCTCGCAGGAGATCCTCTATACCGGTATTAAGGTGATCGACTTTCTCGAGCCTTATTCCAAGGGTGGAAAGATCGGTCTGTTCGGCGGTGCCGGCGTGGGTAAGACCGTGCTTATACAGGAGCTCATCAACAATATCGCCAAGGGCCACGACGGCTTCTCTGTGTTCACCGGTGTCGGCGAGCGTACCCGCGAGGGTAACGACCTTCTCCGGGAGATGATTGAGAGCGGCGTGATCCGATATGGTGAAAAGTTCAAGGAGGGCATGGAGAAAGGGGAGTGGAATCTCTCCGATGTCGACCATAAGTCTCTCGGCGATTCCCAGGCCACACTTGTGTTCGGCCAGATGAACGAGCCGCCGGGCGCTCGTCTCCGCGTGGCGCTTTCCGGTCTTACCGTGGCGGAACAGTTCCGCGATACCGATGGCGGAGGTAAAGAGATTCTTCTCTTTATCGACAATATCTTCCGTTTCACACAGGCTGGTTCCGAGGTATCGGCGCTTCTCGGACGAATGCCCTCAGCCGTGGGTTATCAGCCTACGCTTTCTTCGGAGATGGGTGCGCTTCAGGAGCGAATCACTTCGACCAAGCAGGGATCCATCACGTCGGTACAGGCAATCTATGTGCCGGCTGATGACCTTACAGACCCTGCGCCTGCCACCACCTTCAGCTTCCTCGATGCGACAACAGTGCTAAACCGTAAGATATCGGAGCTTGGTATCTATCCCGCCGTTGACCCGCTCGACTCAACCTCGCGTATCCTCGACCCGAACATTGTTGGAGAAGACCATTATAACACCGCGCAGGCTGTCAAGCAGCTTCTTCAGAAATACAACGAACTTCAGGATATCATCGCCATCCTCGGTGTCGATGAGCTCTCCGATGAGGACAAGCAGGTAGTGGCCCGTGCACGCCGCGCGCAGCGCTTCCTCTCCCAGCCATTCTTCGTGGCTACCCAGTTCACCGGTCTACCCGGTGTGATGGTGCCTCTGGCAGAGACCATCAGGGGATTCAAAATGATTCTTAACGGAGAACTTGACCATCTTCCCGAGCAGGCGTTCCTCAATGTCGGCACAATCGACGAGGCCATCGCCAAGGGCAACGAGATGCTCAAGGACTTGAAGTGAAAATAAAACAGAATAAAGATGACATTAGAAATAATTTCGGCTCATGAAGTGACTTTCTCCGGTGAGGTCACGTCTGTAACCCTCCCCGGACAACTGGGTTCCTTCACCGTGCTAAAGGACCACGCGCCGATCATATCGGTGCTCGTCAGGGGTCGCCTCAAGTATGTGACCGAAGCCGGCGGCGAGGATTACATCGACATTGCCGGTGGTCTTGCCGACGTGAACCATAACAAGATTTCAGTGTGCATCTATTAAGAACCGTTACAATGATGTCGAAAAGAATATCCATATTGGCGTTTCTGCTGACCCTCCTGGCCGTGTTGCCCGGGAAATGCCTGGCATCGGACGGCGGGGGAGAGAAAAAGGACATAGATGTGAAGGAAATAATTTTCGAGCATCTCGGTGACGGCTATGGCTGGGAAGTCCCTTTCAGCCACACCTGCAGGATGCCCCTTCCTTGCATCGTCCGTTCGCAGGACGGCCATTGGTTCTGTTTCAGTTCCGCCGGCCTTACCGCGATCAAGGATGAGAAAGGGGAGGACGGCAAGAACCATCACGAATCGGTGCCTGTGGTCAAGGTATGCGAGCGAGACGGCAGGCAGTACAGCTTCGTTATCGCCCATGTCAGCAGCCACAAGGACAAGCTGGTTGAGATCTTCCCCCTCTCGGAGGAGGATATGGGCATTGTCGACACCGCCCTTGCAAAGGAGCGTGCCGACAAGGCTTCGGACAACGCTTTTCCTGTTATCGACGGATACGTCCTCGTAGACGGCCAGTATTACCGCGAATACCGTCCTATGGACCTGTCGATAACCAAGAATGTCGCTGCGATATTCATCGCGGTGATCCTCGTGATCCTCATGGTGATGTCGCTGGTGCGCTTCTACCGCAAGCATGGATTGAAGGCTCCCCGCAGGGGTATGGGATTCATGGAGCTTCTTGTATCGTTCATCTATTACGACAATATCAAGCCGGCGCTGGGAGACAGTGCCCGCAGATTCGCTCCATACCTCCTTACGGTGTTCTTTTTCATACTTGTGATGAATCTAACCGGCCTTATCGTGATTTTCCCTGGTGGAGCCAATCTTACAGGTAACATCGCGGTCACTCTCGTGCTGGCGCTGTGCACGTTCGTAATCACCAACGTACTCGGCACAAAGCATTACTGGAAAGAGATATTCTGGCCGGATGTCCCCCTGCTTCTGAAGTTCCCGCTTCCGATCATGCAGATGATCGAGGTGTTCGGTATCTTCACCAAGCCCGCCGCACTCTGTGTCCGTCTGTTCGCCAACATGATGGGAGGCCACATGATTGTCATCACGCTTACGCTCCTGATTTTCATCTTCGCCGCCTTCGGAGCAGCCGTGGCGGGAGCCGCAACCGTGGTTTCGGTTCTGTTCTCTCTGTTCATGCTCGCGCTCGATGTGCTGGTAAGCTTTATACAGGCATACGTGTTCACGCTTCTTTCCGCTCTCTTCATCGCTATGGCTCAGGAAAAGGGTGAGCATGTGAAGGCCGGGGAAGGTCACGACCCGCAGGTGGAGAAGAAGGAAGCCGCGGAACTGAAGGGCGAGGAGGAGGCTCTCCACAAACTTGCTGTCGATATTGACATGCATAAATAATTGGAATAAACAAAATCAAAAATAACAATTAAAAAGATCTGAATTATGTTATCAACAATCTTATCAGAAGTGATGAGCTTGCAGCCTCTCGCTGCACTCGGAGCCGCCTTAGGCGCAGGTATCGCAGCAATAGCAGCAGGACTCGGCATCGGCCGCATCGGTTCTTCAGCAATGGAGGCCATCGCCCGTCAGCCTGAAGCGGCTGGCGACATCCGAAGCAACATGATTGTGATCGCAGCCCTCATCGAGGGTGTGGCTCTGTTCGCAGTGATTGTTTCCGCACTCGCTATCTTCATCAAGTAAGCGAGGCCGTTTTTAATCCAAGAATAAATCAACAATGGAATTATTCACGCCCGAATTTGGCTTGGTGTTCTGGATGTTCGTTGCGTTCATCCTCCTCTTCCTTGTCCTTGCGAAGTGGGGCTGGCCGGTGATCATCAAGATGATGGACAAGCGTGCCAGCACCATCGACCGGGGTGTGGAAGATGCGCGTCAGGCCCGCGAGCAGCTCGACAACGCCCGTGAGGAAGCCCGTAAATACGTGGTGGAGGCACAGGCCAAGCAAGCCGAGATGCTGCGTGAGGCGGCGAAGATGAAATCGGACATCATCGAGGAGGCCCGCCGCGAAGCGGCCGAAGCCGCCCGCAGGGAAATGGAGTCGGCTAAAGTCTCCATCGACCAGGCCCGCAAGGAGGCTGAACTTCAGTTCCGCAACGAAGTGGGTAAGGTGTCGATCGATATCGCCGAGAAAATGGTGCGCACGCGCATGCAGAACGACAAGGCCCAGACAGAGCTTGTCAACAGACTGTTGGACGAAATAGAGAAGAATTGAGACGATGGTGACCGGACTTATTCCCCACAGATATGCCATGGCACTCTATAAGTATGCCATGGAGACCAAAACCGGCGATAAGGTTTACGAAGAGATGAAACAGGTGGCCGATTCTTTCCGTGCCAACCCGAGTCTCGAGAAAGTGTTGTCGAATCCTTATGTGAAGAGCGACGACAAGAAACGCGCGCTTCTGGCCGCTGCCGGGAAGAATCCGGGAGATGACTATCGTCGCTTTGTCACTCTGATCATCGACCATCGCCGCGAGGAATACGCCTATCTCATGGCTCTCGCGTACCGCGACATTTACCGCAAGGAGAACAACATCTCGCAGGTGAGGATCACCACAGCTGTGGAACTCCCCGCCGGCGAGATGGATAAGCTCCGCGGAGTTGTGGAGCGCTCTGTGAAAGCCGCGAGCCTGGAGTATGAATATATGGTCGACCCTTCCATTATCGGCGGGTTCGTCATCGACATCGACTCCACAAGAATGGACGCTTCTGTCAGCGGCGAACTTGAACAATTACGTCTTAACCTATTAAGAAGCAATTAGGAAATGCTTAATCCCAGCGAAATATCAGATGTTTTAAAACAAGAGCTCGAGAACATCAACTCGAAAGTGAAGTTCGAGGAGGTGGGCACCGTGCTTAGCGTCGGCGACGGCGTGGCACATGTCTATGGCCTCGACAATGTCAGGAGTAACGAGCTCGTGGAGTTTGAGAACGGCGCAAAAGGCGTGGCTCTTAACCTCGAGGAGAGCAACGTCGGTGTGGTGTTGCTTGATAAGGTGAATTCAGTGACGGAAAACATGTCGGTCCGACGCACGGGAGAAGTTGCTTCCATTCCGGTGGGCGAGGGTTTGTTAGGCCGTGTGATCAACATGCTCGGCGAGCCGATCGATGGCAAAGGACCGATTGACGGCAAGCGGATTCTTCTTCCTCTCGAACGCAAGGCTCCGGGCGTGATTTTCCGTCAGCCGGTGAACCAGCCGCTTCAGACCGGCATCAAGGCCATTGACGCAATGATTCCTATCGGTCGCGGTCAGCGTGAGCTCATAATCGGCGACCGTCAGGTGGGTAAGACCGCTATCGCGATCGACACCATTATCAACCAGAAGGAAAATTACGAGAAGGGCAAGCCTGTCTACTGCATCTATGTGGCGATCGGCCAGAAGGCGTCGACCGTGGCCTCGATCGTACACACTCTCGAGTCGTACGGCGCGATGCCTTATACGGTGGTCGTGGCTGCGAATGCCTCCGACTCCGCATCCATGAGGTACTACGCTCCTTTCGCAGGCGTGGCAATAGGCGAGTACTTCCGCGACTCAGGCCGCGACGCGCTTATCATCTACGATGACCTCTCGAAGCAGGCAGTGGCTTACCGCGAGATCTCTCTTATCCTCAAGCGTCCTTCGGGCCGTGAGGCTTATCCGGGCGATATCTTCTACCTGCACTCACGTCTGCTCGAACGCGCCGCCAGAATTATCGGTGACGAGAAAGTGGCCCGCGAGATGAATGACCTCCCGGAGGCCATGAAGCCTATCGTTAAAGGGGGAGGGTCACTCACCGCACTCCCCGTCATCGAGACTCAGGCCGGCGACGTGTCGGCTTATATCCCTACCAACGTGATCTCTATCACCGACGGTCAGATTTTCCTCGAGACCGCTCTCTTCAACCAAGGTATCCGTCCTGCCATCAATGTGGGTATCTCCGTATCGCGTGTCGGTGGCAACGCCCAGATCAAGTGTATGAAGAAAGTGGCCGGTACTCTGAAGACCGACCAGGCGCAGTTCCGCGAGCTGGAGTCATTCACCAAGTTCGGCGGCGACATCGATCCGGTGACAGCACGCACGATCGACCGCGGACGTAAGAACCAGCAGATTCTTGTACAGCCGCAATATCATCCCTGGCCCGTCGAGAACGAGGTGGCCGTGATATATTGCGGAGTGAACGGCCTTCTCACGAATGTGCCTATTGATAAGGTCAAGGAATTCGAGCAGCAGCTCATCCAGAGCCTCAAGATGAAATACAACGACGATGTCCTCGGTGTGCTCCGCACCGGCAAACTCACTCCCGATGTGGAGGAGAAACTCTCCGCTTGCGCCAAGGAGGTGGTCGACAGGATTGTGTCGTCAACAAATGAATGATAGCTGTCTATGGCAACGTTAAGGGAACTGAAGACAAGAATCGGGTCGGTGGCTTCTACTGAGAAGATCACCGGCGCGATGAAGATGATTTCATCCGCCAAAGTGCATCAGAACGAGCTTGCGCTTCGTCGGCTACAGCCTTTCAAGGACAAGATCAAACAGATAATGGGGCACATACTGGCCACGGACCAGAATTTTGTGTCGCCGCTGATTGAGACGCGGGAGGTGAAGAAAGCCGCCATGGTGGTGTTCGGATCTGACGACGGCCTGTGCGGAGCCTACAACATCAATATCTTGAAAGGTTTCCTCGCTGCTGTCGACAGACTGCAGGAAAAGTATGGCACCGATGTCGCCGTCGACGTGTATGCCGTGGGTCAGAAAGTTGACAAGGCAATCCGCCGCATGCGTGACCCTCGCCTGAACGTGATCAAGGTGGAAGGTGTCGACAGCAAGATGGAGGGTGCGAAGGTCAATGAGTTCACCCAGGGGCTTCGAGACGGCTTCATCGCCGGAGATACCGATCTCGTGCAGGTGGTTTACATGAAGTTTTTCTCCATGAGCCGTCAGAAGCTTACAGTTGAGCAGCTTTTCCCGGTAAGTGAGGAGGCGGTGGCCGGCGATACATCCGGAAAAGACGACAATCAGCTTTATATCTTCGAGCCGGATCCCAACAGTATCTTCAACGAGGTGCTTCCTATGTTCGTCCTTTCGATGATGCAGGAAATCACGGTAGAGAACCGCGCTTCGGAACAGGCCGCCAGAGTTATGGCCATGCAGAGTGCAAACGACAACGCACAGAAACTGCTCGAAGAGCTGCAGCTTGAGTACAACAAGCTGCGTCAGCAGAGCATCACCACCGAGCTGCTCGACATCATCGGCGGCCAGGTGGAGCGGTAATACCATACGCAGGCCGCCGGCTTCGGCCGGCGGAATGCTTTTTCAACAGATAACAATTTCAGAACAACCAACAATACGATTGATGGCTAATATAGCAGAATATTTCAAATCGGTGGGAAGCGGCATCAAGAGTCTCGTCTCGGGAATGGGTGTCACGGGCAAGGAGTTCTTCACTCCCAAGATCACCGAGCAGTATCCCGAGAACAGGGGTACTCTTAAGATTGCCGACCGCTTCAGGGCCGAACTTACGCTCATTTACGACGAGCAGGGACGCCACAAGTGCATCGGCTGCGGTATATGCCAGATGAACTGTCCGAACGGCACCATCAAGTTGGAGACAAAGATGGTGGATCTCCCCGACGGGAAGAAAAAACGCAAACTCGACAAGTATCTGTATGACCTCGGCAGCTGCACATTCTGCATGCTCTGCGTCACTACCTGTCCACAGCATGCCCTTGAATTCTCCAACGATTTCGAGCAGGCAGTATTCACTCGCGACAAACTCGTCAAACAGCTCAACTACCGGCCTGAGCCGGAGGGTGAGCCGTTGCCGGCTCCCAAGCCTGCCATAGCTCCCGAAGAGCTCGCCCGCATCAAGGCGGAGGCTCTCAAGAAGGCGGAGGCCATAAAGGCTGCCAAAGCCGCCGAGGCTGCCAAGGCCGCCGGAGCTGACTAATGACTTCATCATACCGGGTCCGTGCAGGAGCCGGAATTAATTTGAAATTTTAACAACAATAATAATGGATTCAGTTGCGAATATAATTTTGTATTTCGTGGTGGCGGCAATCATTGCGGTGTTTTCCATAATGACCGTTACCTCGCGCAGAATTTTACGCTCCGCCACTTATCTGCTCTTCGTACTCATAGGTACGGCCCTGTTCTATTTCCAGCTGGGCTATCAGTTCCTCGGAGGCGTCCAGATCGCAGTTTACGCAGGCGGTATCATGGTGCTGTTCGTCTTCTCCATTCTGCTTACCCGCAGACCCGACGAGGAGACTGCCAGACTTGAGTCGCACCGCCGTCGCGTGGGCATCTCGATGTCGCTCGCCGGAGCGGTGCTCCTCCTGCTCGCCATATTTTATATGCCTCTTGTCGGTGGTGAGTCGCTCGCGGGCAGTATAGAGGCGGGACAGATGATCACCATGAAGGATATCGGCCATGCAATGCTCGGCACCGACCGGTTCCAGTACATGCTTCCCTTCGAGGCCGTCAGCGTGCTGTTGCTGTCTTGTATAATCGGCGGCGTTGTCGTTGCCCGCAAAAGATAATTTATCATGGACTTGAACATATTCTGGTATCTTGTGCCGAGCGTCATCATGTTTGCCGCCGGCGTCTACGGGTTCATCACCCGTAAAAATATGATCGCCATGCTCATATCCCTGGAACTTATCCTCAACTCCGCGGACCTCAACTTCGTGGTGTTCAACCGGTACCTGTTCCCGGGTTCGATGGAGGGCATGATCTTCACTCTGTTCGCCATCGCCATCGCCGCCGCAGAGACGGCTATTGCGATCTCGATTATCATCAACATTTACCGCGAGGTTGGCAATTCCGATGTCACCTCTGTGAAACAAATGAGATTCTAAGACATGGACATTACACTTCCTATACTGATTTTGGCGATTCCGTTCTCGATGTTCCTCATCCTCGGAATCGGGGGTGTGAAGATGTCGCGCAAACTTGCCGGCATCCTCGGCATCCTCGGCATGGGCACCGTGATGACCTTGAGCTATATTGTCGCGCTGACTTACTTCTTCAGCGGTGACGCGGCGTTTATCGTCGACGGCGTGCGCCAGCAGCTCCAGATCTTCGATGTCACATGGCTCGCTTTCACCGACCGTCTCGTGGTCAATATCGGCTTCCTGCTCGATCCCATTTCGGCTATGATGCTTGTGGTGATCACCACGATCTCTTTCATGGTCCACCTCTACAGCTGGGGGTACATGGAGCATGAGCCCGGTTTCCAGCGTTATTATGCGTTCCTCTCGCTCTTCTCGTTCTCGATGCTCGGTCTGGTGGTAGCGACCAACATTTTCCAGATGTACATCTTCTGGGAGCTCGTAGGTGTTTCCTCCTACCTGCTCATCGGATTCTTCTATAAGCTTCCCTCCGCGGTTTCGGCCTCGAAGAAAGCATTCATCGTCACCCGTTTCGCCGACCTGTTCATGCTGATCGGAATTCTGGTGCTCTCCTGGTATGTGTCGCATACCCCGGCCGACGGGCCTCTAGGCGGCGCCTCCGCCTTCAACTTCATGATGCTCAACTCGCAGCCCACAAACGTGCTGGCTTCGACCGTTGGCGCTACTTTCATGGGTGGCTCGGTGCTGACGTGGGCGATGATCCTGATATTCGTCGGAGGTATGGGTAAATCGGCGATGATGCCTCTCCACATCTGGCTACCCGACGCTATGGAAGGCCCGACTCCTGTGTCGGCCCTCATCCACGCCGCAACTATGGTGGTGGCCGGTGTCTACCTCGTTGCCCGCTTCTTCCCACTCTACTGTATAGTGCCCGACTCGCTCACCTTCATCACCGTCGTAGGAGCCATCACGGCATTCTATGCAGCGGTAGTCGCCTGCGCCCAGATCGACATCAAGAGGGTACTCGCCTTCTCGACTATCTCGCAGATCGCGTTCATGATGGTGTCGCTCGGATGTGCATATAATGAACCCATCGAAGGTGTCCATTATGCGGGTCTCGGATACATGGCCTCCATGTTCCACCTCTTCACTCACGCGATGTTCAAGGCGCTCCTATTCCTCGGAGCCGGAGCCCTCATCCACGCCGTCCACAGCAACAACTACACAGCGATGGGCGGTCTGCGCAAGTACATGCCGATAACCCACATCACATTCCTTATCGGCTGTCTCGCCATCGCCGGTATCTTCCCGTTCTCCGGATTTTTCTCCAAGGACGAGATGCTTACAGCCATGTTCTCACGCCATTGGTTCTGGGGAGCATGGATGACGATGGTTGCGGGTCTCACCGCTTTCTATATGTTCCGGCTCTACTACCTCATCTTCTGGTGGGAGGAGAATCCCGAATATAAGAAAGAGGGCCATAAGCCTCACGACGCTCCCTGGCAGATGTCGCTGCCGCTCATCATTCTTGCGGCAGTCAGCTGCGTGGCAGGATTCATTCCTTTCGGCGAACTCGTGACCTACAACGGTGAGCCCTATCATATCCACATCGAGCCTCAGGTTGCCGCGACATCGCTTACGGTTGCCATTCTCGCCATAGTGCTGGCAACGGTGATGTACCGCAAGAAGAACTCACTGCCGACCAAGATGAAGAATCTATGGCCAACCCTCTGGAAAGCCGCGAACCGCCGCTTCTATTGGGACGAGATGTATCAGTGGGTTACCCATAAGATAATCTTCGGCTGCATCTGCCGTGGAATCGCATGGTTCGACCGTCACGTGATCGACGGCACCATGAACGGACTCGCGGCCATGACCCAGTACTGCTCCGTCAAGATCAAAGGCATGCAGAGCGGCAATGTTCAGGCATACGTGGCCTGGTATCTCCTCGGAGCGATTCTGCTCGCAGCCATTACATGGATCTGTATATTATAACCCCTTATTTGACACAAGACGAAAATATTTAGATTATGTTTAGCAATATTTTGATATGGTTCGTTATCGTCCCGGTTCTCATGATGGCCGGTCTGGCATGTTGCGGAAACGGCAACATGAAGGCGATAAGGGGCGTGATGGTGGCCGGATCCACTGTCCTGCTTGCCATGGCAATCTGGCTTGTGGTTGACTTCCTCGGTCTCCGCGCAGCCGGCGCCACTGACGAGATGCTCTATACGGGCAGCTGGATGTGGTACAAGCCTCTGAACATTCATCTCGCAGTGGGAGTAGACGGCATCTCGGTGCTGATGCTTCTCCTCTCGTCGGTGATCGTTTTCGCGGGAACCTTCGCTTCCTGGAAAATCAATCCGCTTCCCAAGAACTTCTTCCTTTGGTTCTGTCTCCTGTCGACCGGTGTGTTCGGATTCTTCATCTCCATAGACATGTTCACGATGTTCATGTTCTACGAGGTGGCGCTTATCCCGATGTACCTGCTGATCGGCGTCTGGGGCACGGGCCGCAAGGAATATTCGGCAATGAAGCTGACCCTTATGCTCATGGGAGGTTCGGCGTTCCTGATGCTCGGTCTTCTCGGAATCTACTGGCACAGCGCTCCCGAAGGTCAGCCGCTGACATGGAACATTCTCGAGATCTCGCATAACGGCGCGATCGACGCCGGCTGGCAGAATCTTCTCTTCTGCTTCACGTTTGTAGGATTCGGTGTCCTCGGTGCCATGTTCCCGTTCCACACATGGAGCCCCGACGGTCATGCATGTGCGCCTACGGCAGTGTCGATGCTTCACGCTGGCGTACTTATGAAGCTCGGAGGCTACGGGTGCTTCCGAATCGCGATCTTCCTGCTCCCCGCCGCCGCACATGAACTTGCGTGGATATTCATCATCCTGACAGGTATCAGCATCGTCTACGGAGCTTTCTCGGCCTGCGTGCAGACCGACCTCAAGTACATCAACGCCTACTCTTCGGTTTCGCACTGCGGTATGGTGCTCTTCGCGATACTGATGCTTAATAAGACTGCGATGACGGGAGGTATCCTCCAGATGCTCAGCCATGGTCTTATGACAGCCCTCTTCTTCGCGCTCATCGGTATGATCTACGGCCGTACGCACACCCGCGATATCCGTCAGATGGGTGGCCTTATGAAAATAATGCCTTATCTCGGCGTATGCTACATGATTGCCGGTTTCGCTTCGCTCGGTCTTCCCGGTCTCTCCGGATTCGTAGCCGAGATGACCATCTTCTTCGGAGCTTTCGAGAACTCGAGTCTCTTCTACCGCATATTCGTGATCGCGGCCACCACTTCTATCGTTATCACAGCGGTCTATATCCTCCGTGTCGTCGGCAAGCTGATTCTCGGTCCTGTCCAGGACGAGCATCATCTCCAGCTCACCGACGCCTCCTGGTGGGAGCGGCTCGCCACAGTGACACTTATCATCTGTCTGGCAGGTATCGGTTTCTTCCCCAACTGGATCAACGAGACCATCCAGCAGAGCTTTGTACCCATCATTAATGCATTGAACCTCGCAGCCGTCTGACCGGCCCGACATAAAACAACAATAGCAAAATGGATTATTCACAATTTGGGGCTATGTTGCCCGAACTAATAATTCTCGGACTCTTCCTTGTAGTGTTCCTTCTGGACACGTTCACCAAGGATGGCTCCGCCAAGCGCTTCCTCACTCCGGTGACAACGGTGCTCTTCGGCCTCGCCACGGTGGCGATTTGGTTGATACCGTCGTGCGGTACCGAGGTCTTCGGCGGGATGTATGTCGATTCAGCGGCCTGCAAGGCCATGAAGGCTATTCTCTGTATAGGAGTCTTCATCGTACTTCTCCAGTCTTCGGAATGGGTGGAAAGCGATGAGGTGGCGATTCGCAAAGGTGAGTTCTACGAGCTCATGCTCGTGACTCTCTTCGGGATGTTCCTTATGATCTCGGCACGTCACTTCCTTCTTTTCGTGATCGGTCTGGAATCGGCGTCTCTGCCGCTCGCGGCAATGGTCGCTTTCAACAAGAAGCATTACGAGAGCCACGAGGCGGCTTTCAAATATATCATCACTGCGGTGTTCTCCTCGGCGATCCTGCTCGTAGGCCTTTCGTTCGTCTACGCTCTGTCCGGCGGCTCGCTCTACTTCGATGATATCCGTGCCGCCATCACTGCCTCCGAGATGAGCGGTCTCCTTGTGGTGGCTCTCGCGTTCGTCATCGCCGGTATCGGTTTCAAGCTCTCGCTTGTTCCCTTCCACCTCTGGACAGCCGATGTGTACCAGGGTGCGCCCACGGCCATCACATCGTATCTCTCCGTTATATCCAAGGGGTCTGCGGCATTCGCGTTCTTCGTGATTTTCGTGCAGGCCTTCGGCACAGTATATTCCGGAATCTGGGAATGGATGATGTACGCGGTAATCATATTGACCATTACTGTCGGTAATCTCTTTGCGATCCGTCAGAAGAACATGAAGCGATTCATGGCCTTCTCCTCTATATCGCAGGCAGGATACATCATGCTCGGCGTGATGACGGAATCCGCTCTCGGTCTCGGCTCGATGATGTACTATATATTCGTGTACGTTGTAAGCAACCTCGCGGTCTTCGGTGTGATTTCGGCAATCGAGAACAAGACCGGCAAGGTCGGTATGGATGATTACGACGGTCTCCACAAGAGCAACCCCTGGCTGTCGTTTGCGATGACCCTCGCGATGTTCTCGTTGGCAGGTATCCCGCCCTTCGCGGGATTCTTCAGCAAGTTCCTTATCTTTACATCGGTGACCGCATCAGGATCGATGGCTTTATACATGCTTGTGCTGGTGGCATTGATCAACACCATCATCTCGCTTTACTACTACCTGCTCGTGGTGAAAGCCATCTGGATTAACCCTGGCGAGGCTAAGGTAGAGACGTTCAGGAGCGCGGCGGCAGAGAAGGTGGCGCTTTGGCTCTGTATCGGCGGTATCGTGTTCTTCGGACTTGTTCCCTGCATCTACGACTACTGCGTAAGTGCCGCTGCTCTGCTCTGATCAAAGACCCCACTATATAACATTATATACCCGAAGTGGTGCGCGAGCCGTCGCGCACCACTTTTTGCAATAATATAATAACTCCCCGCCACTTTCGTTACATATAATAATATTCCCTACAAGTACCTGAAAAGCCAACTATGTACACCTTGAAAGAATTACGCGAGAGAAAATCAGTAAGAGGTTATTCCGACGAAAGCCTGCCGGAGGATATGCGGAATGCGCTGAATGCCGAGGCTACGTTTGTCAATTGCCATGAATCCGGCTTGAATTTTCAGGTCAGGTTTGATGATCCCGACCCGTTCAAGGGCTTCTCGCGTAGTTACGGTATGTTTCATGGTGTGCGTAATTATCTTGCCGCGATAATAGATCCGACGTTCGGTTTTGCAGCTGAAAGAGCCGGGTATTATGCTGAGGAATTCGTAATGAAGGCGGTGTCGCTCGGTCTCGGCACATGCTTTGTCGGCGGCACGTTCTCAAGGACCGCTACCGATGTACGAATGGAGGTGTACGAAAAGATGCCGTTTATCGTAGCGTTCGGTCATGCAACTTCCGGCACACCGCTGATAGGACGCGTCAGCGCTGCGATGATACACAGAAAGAAGATGGACCAGTCGCAGTTCTTCGACGGCACTGTCAAGGAATATGCTGAGGCGCTTCACCATTTCCCCTGGTTGCAGAAGGGTATAGGTGCGGTAGCATGCGCTCCGTCTGCCCTGAACGCGCGTCCGGTGCGTATCGGCGTTGTCTCGGATGAATCCGGACTGAGTGTCGTGGCAAGAGTCGCGGATTACGAAAAGAATGCAGTCGACCTCGGAATAGCGAAGTATAATTTCGCCTCTGCGGTAGGTGGAGAATGGGAATGGGGAAACGAAGGCAAATTCCTGATGTCGCTTTGAGATTTTATTTGAAGAGTAGCTTATAAAACTAAATGTCCGATATTAGTTTTATATGGAATTTGTCTAAATATGGTGCAGGATGATGAACCTGTGGTTTTATCGACACTTAAATTTTTTGAAAAGTGTCAAGATTAAGAGTGATAATAAATTACGATAATTTTCGAAGCGGTGACAGAATCGGTTGAATGTGGGTTTTATCAGCTGATTTTATTAATATAATCCATAAAACTAATGCATAGGAGGGGTTGGACGTTGCACTTTTCTCTGAAAATAATTTGCGGTTTGAGTAATAATTATTAAATTTGAGCGGAAATCCTGAAAATGTCGATTCCAGCCATCTTTTGTGCCGAATATTGACTTAGCCGATAGTCCGAACGATACTTGATGGAATCCTATATTGAGCAGGAAGCAATCCCATATTGCAGGCAGATATCAGCGTCGATAGGATCAATAAACATAGATATATGACAATATTAATGCAAAATACATCCTTACCAATCAGATCCAGAGATGAGTTGCGTCATGTCCTGGAGGAGAACGCCGCGGATATGGCAGACCGGCAAGTGTCGCGTCGGTCGGATACTCTCGGGAAATGCCTGGTGAGGTACTCAGTCGAGCCTGATATATATTACTATGCGAAAGGATACGATATCTTCTTTATCAACGATCAGATGTATGTCGTAACCCGTCACCGCCGTCTTAAGAAATTCCATGATGCTGACGGAGTATACAAATTCCGACAGAAATATGGGATAGAGCTCAGGATACATGTCGGCGAGCATGTGGTTAAAGCCCTATTCAAAGGGATAGATACCGGTTTCCGGTACAATCCACATTGCCGTACGCTCGATTATGCGAATCATGTCTTTACTTACGATGTGGTCAACGCTCAATATATCACCCGGGATATAGAAATCTCCAAAGGAGGGTCGCGTCGCGCGACATCGAGGCGTGTTCCGCCGGACAGAGGTATGTCGGTGATCGGAATCGTGCAGGGATGCGGCGGCGAGCATGATTTCGGTATACCGGCCGATGAGCGGATAGTGTTTCTCGAGCATTGTACCCGACTGACCAAGGTCGGGACCACATAGAGGAGACTGTCCGGCACCGGACCGGATCAGATTGGAATATGTTAAGATTTAGTATATAATGATTTCAATAGTTTGCCATTACATAAGGCTCGCTTACAATTATTCCATCAATCACTAATTGTTACAATAAGTCATAGAGAATGACTTGTCACCGACCCGGCAAGGCTCCGCGGAGGGTTAGCCGCACAGCCCTTATAGGAGGTAAATATTTCACGTTTATTTAGCCTGTGATTCAGAGGGTGGCAAAAATAAGGAGGAGACGTGCCGGGCGTCTCCTCTCTTTTTTGAATACGGATCCTTTCGGGAAAGAGCCGTATTTGTATAGTCTATATTGCAGTAGTTTATTTTTTAGTGTCTTTCGCTGTCGTTTTCTTGGCTGCCGCCTTTCTTGGCGCTCTCTTCTTGGCCGGTGCATCGGCTTTCTTGACCTCGGTCTCGGCAACTTCCTCGATCACAACGGGCACACCCTCGTCGGCATTGAGGATGTTGGTGCGCAGAGATGTCACCTCCTTGTTGAGCGACGCTATCTCGGCCGCCTGGTTGCGTATGGTTAGCAGCAATGGGTTGAGTTCCTCGTTGTCGATGCTTTCGGGGAACTGTTCCTGCACCCTTACGAGGAAATCGGCCAGCACGTTCATGTAGTTGGTGAAAGCCGAGAAAGGGGAGTCATAGGGGCTGAAAGCCGCGTGCGATGCGCCATCCTTCATGTTTTTGGTGCACATGTAATAGAAATGGTCGCTGCTCTGGAGGTATTCCCAATCCTGCTTGAGCCTGCGGTCGTCGCAGAGGCTTACGCGTTCGGCCACGGAATAGAGCTTGCCGAGAGCTTCGTTCTGCAACTCGTTCCCTTTCCATGCGGAGACATCCCGGGCTTCGTCGATGTCCGACAACGGATAGGGTATGCTCAGTTCGCTCACAGGCTTCAGATGCGAGCATACTTCAGATGGAGTGGAGAAGCTTATTCCTCTTTCGGAAGCGAAGCGCGGGAGAGCCTTCATGAACTGGAAGATTCCTGTGGATTCGGGAAGGAATGTTCCGAATGTGTCCATGCTCAGGAAGAGGTTTACCACTTGCTCTTGCTCAGGGGTGGCCGCGATCCAGTCCATGTACTTGTCGGCCGTCAGGGGATATTCGTCCCATTCGGGGCGGTTGAAGTTCATGGAGATGTCGCCGGCGAGCTTGTCGTTGGTGAGGAGAAGTCTCAGATTTGGTGCCGTGGCCGCCTTGTACACGTAGTTGGGCGACTTCCATCCGAGCACGTGCTTGGCTCCTGCGGTCAGGCAGTTTCTGAATCCCATGCCGGCTACGAGCGTCGCGATGTCGTCGTCGTAGATGAGCTCGGTGTTCGCGAATGTCTTGGTCTTAACTCCGAACAGACGGAGCAGAATGCGGTCGAGCTGCTTCACCTCGCGCATGAACTCCTCCGGGTCCTCGAGAGAGGAGAGGGAATGGGCGTATGTCCCGGCCATGAACTCGACGCAGCCTGTGTCGGCCAGCTGTTTCAGCTTGTCGATGAACTCGGGCACGTAGAGCTGCAGCTGCTCGATGGCCGTACCGGAGATGCTGATTGCGCACTTGAATGCGCCGTTGCTCTCGCGGATCATCTCCAGAAGAGTGTCGGCCATGGGAATATAGCTCTGTTCGGCAAGACGGGTGATGATGTCGTCGTTGGCGAAATCATCATAATAATAGTGGTCGTTACCGATGTCGAAGAAACGGTAACGTTTCAGACGGAATGGCTGATGGATATTGAAATAGAAACAAACTGATTTCATTGTTCTAATAATTTTTGTGGGTGGTTGCACTTTGAGTGATTGCTCTCATTGAAGTTGATTGACTGCGTGCGGTGGAATCAGCGGCGGTTCTCTATCACCTGACGGTAAATGTCGATGACTTTCTTGCCGGCCTTTTCCCAGGTGATCTGGTGGATTTCCTCGATACCCTTGTCGCGCAGCATGTCGTGCAGGCCGGGATAGGACACGAGGGCATGCATGGCGTCGGCCATGGCGTCGATGTCCCAGTAGTCGGTCTTGATCACGTAGTCGAGGATTTCGGCGCATCCGCTCTGTTTGGAGATGATTGAGGGCACTCCCATCTCCATGGCCTCGAGCGGAGATATTCCGAAAGGTTCGGATACGGAGGGCATCACATAGACATCAGAGTCGGCGAGCATTTCATAGACCTGCCGTCCGCGGAGGAATCCGGTGAAATGGAACCGGTCTGCGATGTTTCGTTTGGCGGCGAGGCGGATCATTGCGTCCATCATGTCGCCGGAGCCTGCCATCACGAAGCGGACGTTGCGGTTCTTCTGGAGCACCTTGGCGGCGGCCTCCACGAAGTATTCGGGGCCTTTCTGCATCGTGATTCGTCCCAGGAATGTGATTACCTTGTCTTTCTTCTCGCGGCGGGGAATGTTGAGCAGGTCCTCGCTGAGCGGAATCACGGCGTTGTGGACGGTTGTCACCTTGTCGGGGCTGATGCCGTACTTGTCTATCACCGTGCGGCGCGTCAGGTCGGAGACCGTGATTATGTGGTCGGCGTTCTCCATACCATCCTTCTCGATGCCGAACACAGTCGGGTTGACGTTGCCTCGGGAGCGGTCGAAGTCGGTGGCGTGTACATGGATCACCAGCGGTTTGCCGGTCACGTTCTTTGCGTGGATTCCGGCGGGATATGTGAGCCAGTCGTGCGAGTGGATTATGTCGCAGGGAATGGTGCGTGCTATCACACCGGCCACGATCGAGTAGTTGTTGATCTCCTCGATGATGTTGTCGGGGTATCTGCCGGAGAATTCGATGCAGCCCAGGTCATTGAGCCGCATGTAGTTGAAGTCTGCGTAGATGTGGTCGCGGAGGTCATAGTAGAGCTGCGGGTCCATCACCTTGCCGATGCGTCCCTCCACGTAGTCGCGGTTCACGTCGCGCCATGCCACGGGAGTGCAGTTGGCGCCGATTATGTTGGCGAATCCCTTCTCCTCGTCACCCCAGGGCTTCGGGATGACGAATGAGATCTCCATGTCGCCGTTGTTGTGCATGCCCTTGGTGAGACCATAGCTGGCTGTTCCGAGTCCGCCTAAGATATGGGGCGGGAACTCCCAGCCGAACATTAATGCTTTCATATTTTCAACGGATTATTCGGTTTCTGAATTGAGCAGTTTGCTCATTTTGTTTACGGTGTGGATTGTGGTGAGTATCTCTCCCACGTTCTTGGCCGTGCTGACAGCGCCTCGGCCTGTGTAGGGGGGGTTGGCGTCGTAGAGCTCTGAGAGCGATCCGATGCAGCCCTCGCTCATGTCGTCCTCGTAGGATATCAGCATCCTCTCGATGAAGGAGAGGCCGCCGAGGCCGAATACCTTGAAGTAGGCGTCGGCGTAGAATCCGAAGAGCCATGGGCGAGCAGGGCCCTGGTGCACGGCGTATTCGCGCTGGATGGGATTGCCGACGTATACCGGGTTGTAGTTGTGGCTCTTGGGGCTGAGCGAGCGGAGTCCCTTGGGTGTGAGCAGCTCTCTGGTGCAGAAGTCGAGTACGCGCTTGCGCTGGCGGCGGTCCAGCGGGGAGTATTCCAGACCGATGGCGATGGCCATGTTGGGGCGCACCTCCAGATCGGTGTATGTGCCGTTGACGTAGTCGTAGAGATAGCCGTATTCGTTGAGGAATGTGTCGATGAACGATTCCTTCACCTTCTCGGCGAGTTCGTTGATCTCAGCCATGTATGGAGCCTCCTCCTCGTTCCCTTCGTAGAGGTTGGCGAGGAAGCAGAGGGCGTTGTACCATAGAGCGTTGAACTCGAGGATATATCCGGTGCGCGGGATGATCGGGCGACCGTTGATGGAGGCTGACAGCCAGGTCACGGGGGAGTTCTCTCCTTCGGAGCGCAGAAGGCCGTTGGAGTCGGCCATGAGGTTCCTGACGCGTCCGTTGCGGATATACTCCACCAGTTCGCGTACCACGGCTCCGTAGCGTTCGCGGCACTTGTCGGCGCCTTGGAAACGTCGGTACTGCTGAATAGCCCATATAGTCCAGAGCGGGATGTCGGGCAGGTCGATCTCGTTGATCACGCGGTCCGGTTCACCGGTCTCGATGTTGCGGCGCAGCGCCTTGAGGAATGTCTCGAGGATGAGATGGTAGTCATCCTCGTGGCCTATGGCCAGTGTGCAGCCGGGGAGGGCTATCATCTCGTCGCGGCTCCTGACGTTGTACCAGGGATAACCCGCCATGATATACATGCCGCTGTCGTTCTTGAGGTAGAACTGTGTGGCGGCGTTCTTTAGGCAGTTGTAGAAGCTGGTGCGGCAGGTTCTCGTGGTCAGTTCCTCGTCGTAGGTCTTCTCGAAAGTCTTCGGGTCAGACTCGAAAGTGGAGGCCGAGAAGATGATTGACTCACCTTTTTTGATCGGCAGCTCGAAATATCCGGGCACCCAGAGGTCCTCCTTGTAGGGAATGCCGCGGACTTTGTCTTTATAGTATTCGATACCGTTGTACCAGTGGCCGTCGTTCACCCATTCCACCGGTTTGTTGAACTGCATGAACAGTCGCGGATAGCCCGGATAGAGACATGTCGACACGCCGTTATCGGCGGGGAGTATTTCGGCGTTGATGTCGTTGTTCTGCACCACCAGGTCGTTGGCGTTGCGGAAAGCGAGGAACGGACGGAATCTGAGCGTTGTGGGGGAGTGAGCCTCAAGCAGTGTGTACTTGATCATGATTCTGTTTTCGTGGGAGATGAAGACCTTCTCCTTGGTGAGGATCACTCCTCCCACGCGGAATGTGAGTGTGGGAACTCTCTCGCAGTCGAATTCACGGATATACTTGTGACCGTTGGGACTGAAGACATTGTCGCCGTACTGATGCAGACCGAGGTTGAAGGAGGCGCCGTGCTGGATCACGCTTTCATCGAGCGACGAGAGGAGCACATGCGCCTTGTCGTCCATCTCGGGGATGGGAATCACGAGCAGACCGTGCTGCTTGCGGGTGTTGCATCCGACGATAGTGGTACAGTGATAGGCCCCTGACTTGTTCGTGCGAAGCATCTCTTTAGGCAGCGACTGCTCCAGGTTGATCATAAGATTCTTGTCGAATTTAAGATAGCTCATGATTTTGGGATTATATAGGGGTTGATTATAAGATTTATCATAAAACGGATGTGAAGCCCGGCCGGGACTGACTCCGGCCGCACTGGGGGAGAGAATAAATTTCGCAGGAGTGGTCTTTTCCTGTATCACAAAAGTAATAAAAAAATTTGAATCAGAAAACAATATGTGTTGATAAACATATAAAGAAGTTGTTTTGACTAATTTACGTGATTGAATAGTTGTTTTAGAAAGTTAACTTTATGGCAACCTTTATTAATTTTTTTGGCATCTTTGTCCGCTTTCATCGGGACCAACCGCATGGTTGCTCCCTCCTCAATCGAACAAATCTGCTCCAAAACCTTAATAAATCTTGCCATAAAAATTAGTCGAAACAACTTCAAATGCCATGCAATCCAATCTATTACTCGCTGCGCCGCATCTCGGCGAGGTGCGGCGCAGATTACCTTGGGGCAGTGACTTTATATTTATGTGACGTGATGTTACAGCGCAATCTTGTGGACAACGGAATTCTCTCCGCAGATTGCCCTGGCGATATAGATGCCTCCCGGTAGAGCCGACGTCTCCAATGTCGCATTCACGCTTTTGCGGGTACGGCCAATCAGCCTCCCCTCTGATGAATACAGCTCAAGCGACACATCCTTACCGTCGCAGACCGCCGACACTGTGTTGTCAGAATAAGCAATGGATAATATTTCGTTATGTCCGGTTTCATCGATGCCTGTATGTTTACTTAGCAGTTTGTCGAAATCAGCCTTGGTAAACAATACCTCTCCATCCTTCATGCAGCAATCAATATAAGAGTATATCCATCTGCCGTTCGTGGGCTTGGGGAATGCTGTGAGCCATGTGTCTCCACTGCACCCTATGCCTTCAACCCATGCCTCGGAGCCATCAGTTCCCGGTATATGCGTCCAACCGCTATATGAATAGAGAACTTTACGTTCAACTCCGTCTTCGGTCGTTACGGATCCGGAGTCCCTGATTGTAAGATAATCATCCGGAGCCACCTCCGGAGGATAGGTAGCGCCTATATAATAGTTTACCTTATCACCTTTCTCCAGAGTCAAGTCAATAAGCGGCCAAAAAACATCTATGTCGGAACCGTAGTTAACAGCATAATACAATTTGCCATTTTCTTCATATAGGATTACACTGCTTGATCCTTTGCCGCCTCTCTCAACTATTGACACTTTTTTGCAGGGTTTGTTGCCAAAAGTAATGTCTCCGACAATACTTACGTCATAGTAAGCAAATTCCTTATCCTCAGGTTTCCATTGTACTCTCTTTTCTACCAATACCCACGACTTCCCATCTTCGAGAATCGGAAGATACTCGCGTTCCGAGCCCGCGGCTTTAAATCCGCATAATGCAGTTATGGCTGCAATTACAGACAGATATCTGAATATTTGATACTTCATGACTTATTACTTTTTTGAGTTGATTTTTAGTACATGACAAAAATTGAAATTATGCTGTTAAACATCTAAATTTCAGAC